>JAIDUH010000209.1 GCA_029060285.1 Muribaculaceae bacterium
AAACCTGACGAAATCTTAATAAAAAAATAAGTTTAAACAACTTCAATGTGAAACTTATTTTTTATTTACATTTTTATGATTAAACTTCATTATTTAGCCACAGGCATGCTTCTGTCTTCGGCGTTTTTAGCAAGTGCGCAAGGCACACTTTATGTAGACGCGGGCTCCAAGGGGCACGACATCAACCCCGGTATGTACGGCATCTTCTTTGAAGAAATCAACCATTCAGGCGATGGAGGACTTTACGCAGAGCTTCTCCAGAACCGCGGTTTCGAAGAGCAAGTAATGCCAGGCGGCTTCAATAAAATCAACGAATTCAAGATCCAGACCAACAAGGTCACGGAAATGTGGAGTTACCGAGCTGAAAACCAGCTGACCTTCGATTGGGATTTCGCACAGAAAAAAATGACCGGTTGGAAAATAGACAATGAAGGATGCTCTGTTTCCCACGATGTAGTCACCACTTCCAAGCCTCTCCATGAGAATACCCCGAACGCCATGTATCTCGCCATCAGCGGGACAAAAGATGGCAGCCGCGCACGCCTCATCAACACCGGCTACTGGGGCATCGCCCTTGAAGAAGACGGGAAATATGACCTCCGCTTCTACCTCAATACCTCCGACTACAGCGGCAAAGTCAAAGCCGTCATCTACAATGCAGACTGCACCAAGGTGCTTGCCGAAAAGGAATTTGATGTAGACTATTCCGGCGAATGGAAAGAATACACGGCAGTCATGACCTCTCCGGAGACCCTCAACGATGCCAACTTCGCCCTCGTCTTCAGCGGCGACGGCAACATATATGTGGACTACGTATCCCTGTTCCCACAAGACACATTCAACGGGCGACCAAACGGCATGCGCAAGGATGTGGCCCAACTTCTCGCAGGCCTCAAACCGAAATTCATGCGTTGGCCCGGCGGATGCATCGTAGAAGGCATAACTCTGGAAAACCGTGTGAAATGGAAAGAGACACTTGGCGACCCCATGACTCGCCCGGGAGAATATGACCTCTGGGGCTATCGCTCAACATGGGGCATGGGCTACCACGAGATACTCCAATTCTGCGAAGACACCGGAATGGAATGTATGTTTGTAGGCAACACCGGCCTCGCCTGCTGGAATAAAGAATATGTAAGCGGAGCTGAAGCCCTCGACCCTTACTATCAGGACATCAAGGACGCCATCGAATATGCCATCGGAGACCCCGCAACCAATGAGTGGGCGAAACTTCGCGCAGATGCCGGCCACCCCGCACCATTCCCCCTGAAATATGTAGAGATCGGCAACGAGAACTGGGGAGCTTGCTATGATGCCAACTTCAAGTATATCTATAATAAACTGAAAGCCGAATATCCTCAGCTCATCTATCTTAATACAATGGGGATAGAACACGCAGAGGAATTCAATCTACGCTTGGGTGAAGACATGATCGACCCGCACTGGTATGTGGAGCCTGAATATTTCTATAATAACCGCAACATCTTCGACAAGACACCCCGCGGACATTACAACATCTACGTCGGTGAATACGCCACCAACGCATTCGTTGGCGACGGCAACATGGATGCTACCCTCTCAGAAGCTTCTTTCATGATCGACATGGAGCGTAACTCCGATATCGTCAAGATGGCTTCTTATGCACCTCTGATCCAGAACAGCAACGCCGTCAACTGGCGATGCAACCTGCTCTGGCTCCGCTCCGGCGAATCTTTCGGGCGCGCTTCTTACTACAACCAGAAGATGTTCTCCGAAAATGTCCCCTCCTATAATATAAAAGGAGAGCTACAGAGCGAGCGCTTAGGTGTACCTTATAACGGACGCGTCGGCATAGGCACATGGTCGACTGCCGCCAAGTTCCGCAACTTCAAGGTCACTGATCACAACGGCAAAGTGCTTTACACTTCCGATTTCGTCAACAAACCAAGCGAATGGACTGACATGCAAGGCACATGGGGTCTCACCGATGACGGTGAATACCAGCAGACCGATGCCAACAAGATACGCTGCATCACCCTTATGAACGGACTCTCATTCCGCGACGGAGTAATAGAGGTCGAGGCCTGCAAGTCTTCAGGCAACGAGGGCTTCCTCCTCGTGTTCGGTTGCAACGACGGCGACTGGGATCACTACTATCACTTCAACGTAGGAGGATGGAACAACGCTTCCGCCGGCATTGAGAACGTGACAAACGGCGGTGGTGCCATCATCTCAGAACAACCCAAGTTAAGGATCGAGAACAACCGCTGGTATAAACTTAAGGTTGTGCTCAAAAACGGTCATGTAGAGGCATTCATCGACGATCAGCTCTATTGCACAGCCGACCTCACTCAGGCTATGGGAGGCCGCATCAACACCCACACAGGTTACGATGCAAAGACGGGAGAAATCGTTGTCAAAGTAGTCAACGCAGAGAAAGAGCCTCTCCCACTAACCCTCGCCCTCAACGCCAAGAACATTGCCGGCAAAGCCAACGTCGAGACCCTCAAATCAGAATCACTCTACGATGAGAACTCCTACGCCATGCCGAAGCTCATCTCCCCGGTGCAGTCTACCGTAGACGGAGTCACCGATAAGTTAAGCTACACCTTCGAGCCATACTCATTCACCATCGTGAGGATCAAGGCAGATCCCGCAGATGCAGCAATGGAGATTCCAGCACCTTCATACACATGCGAGCCCGTAGTGCTCGATGCGGCTGAGATTTCGGGCGGCAACTTTGCTACGCTCCGCGCCATGATCAAGGAGGCCCGTACTGTCATGCTTGATGACGTTCCCGGCTACGATGCTCTCCGTGTGGCTGTCGAGGCAGCCGACGCTGACCTGCAATCTGACGATATGGAGAAGATCACAGCTGCAATTCCAGTGCTCAAGGCAGCCATGGACACCTATTATAAAGGACTGATGATCGAAGACAACGAACTCACAAGCAAGATACAGAACCCGGACTTCAAGAAAGACGGTGACAACTCGGGCTGGTTTGGCAACATCGTGGTCCGCGCCAATGTGGCAGAGATGTTCAACTCCAAGTTTAACGTCTACCAGACAGTGGAAGGTCTTGAGGAGGGATGGTATATGCTATATGCGCAGGCTTACTACCGCAACGGCGATCACCCGACGGCAGCAGCCCGTCATGCAGACGGCAGCGAAGAACTCCACACCCTATTCAACCTCAACGAGATGTCGAAACCCGTGGTATCGCTTATGGGTGAGGTGCATGACGGTTACTGGTGGGGAGCGCCCAACAGCATGGAAGAGGCAAGAGACGTCTTCGCCAAATCTTCCGACCATTACGCCAATTACCTGATGACCTACGTCAAAGACGGTAAACTCAAGATCTGCTTCAGCAAGGACAAGATCGTAGATGCCGACTGGTTCCTCTTCAGCAATCTGCGCTTGTTCCGCGTCAACACGGAACGCTCCGGAGTCATCAGCGTAGAAGAGGCAGTAGCCACCTTCTCACCAGCCGCCCTGATCTACGACATTCAAGGTCGCTACATCGGCAATTACATCGGCTTCAGCCGACTCGCCCCCGGCACGTATCTCATCAAAGAAGGGACACACTCCGCAAAAGTGATGAAGAAGTGATATTCAACGGAGGGAGATTTTCTTGCGAAAATCTCCCTCCTAATCTTTGGGTGCTCTAAATTGTAAAATGTCTAAAGGGATTCGGTAGCATAGAGTGGTATATTGGTCATCCAGGATTCTTTGCGGTAATTTGACATTGATAGACGATATGCTTCCATTGGGGAATAATCTCCCACAAACTGACGAAGACTTCTTGCCCTTAAATTTTCTTCAGCCTTGACTTCAATCGGAATCACATTTCCTTTTTCTTGAAGAATGAAATCTATTTCAAGCTGTGAATTTGACTTAGCGAAATAGAACGGCTCATGATGCAGTATCAACTCCTGAAGAACAAATTGCTCCGTAAGAGCCCCTTTAAACTCTGTAAATATGCGGTTTCCATCGACAATCGTCACAGAGTCAAGTGACGACATTGCGCCAAGCAGTCCTACATCAAGAGCAAAGAGTTTAAAAACGGATTCATCTTCATAGCTCTTAAGAGGAATTCGGGGAGCGGATACATTGCAAATCTTATAGATCAAACCTCCGTCAATAAGCCATTGAAGAGCAGCTTCGTATTCCCGTGCACGAGCACCAGACTTGACAAGTCCGTAAATGAACTTACGATTTTCCTTTGAGAGTTGCGCAGGCAGTGAATTCCAAAGTTGCCTGATACGAGGCACCTTATCAGAAGGAGCATGTTTGGAAAAATCAAAATCATAGCTATGCAGTATCTCTTGCTGAATTTCCCGCACCTCATCGAAATCACGTCGCATGCTGAATGCCAAAACTGCTTCCGGCATTCCCCCAACATAATAATACATCTTGAGGTATTCCTTAAGTTTTGATGCAAACATATCAATATTATTCCAATCTTGTCCTTCTATCATCTTTTCCAAATCTTCTTCTCCTAAGGCTATTAAAAACTCAAGAAAAGACATCGGCCTTAATGTCAAAAAACGCACCTTTCCAACAGGGAAAGACGAATTTCTATGAAGTTCTATTCCAAGTAGACTACCAGCAGCCACGATATGCAACTGAGGCTCATTTTCACAGAAATACTTCAGTGAAGTCAGCCCGTTTTCAGCATCCTGAATCTCGTCAAGGAATATAAGTGTCTCTCCAGGATAGATGTTTTCATGAGTAGCAGCTTTGATAGCAGTCAGTATACGATTAGTATCAAAATCTATCTTGAATAGATCTCTGAGATATATCTGCTCTTCAAAGTTGACATATACCATATTTTTATAATGAGTGGATGCGAACTCCTTTACAAGCCATGTTTTACCAACTTGCCTTGCTCCCTCAATAATAAGAGGTTTTCGACGAGGAGAATTTTGCCATTTCTCAAGTTCTTTTATCGCGAATCTTTTCATACAGACAATATTTTATGCAAATTTATAAAAAATTATCTTCTTATACAATAGACAAATCACATTATATTGACATACTTTGTGATAAGCTTCACATTTTATGGACATACTTTGTGTGAATTTGCACATTTTATTGACATACTTTGTGATAAGCTACACATTTTATGGACATATCTATTGATTGGTATGTGATGCCAGAAGATGCTTATATTAAAATTAGGCGAAATTTGACACGGCTCTTTCATTTAATTATGCCGGCCGAACTCTATTATGGCGGCGCGTCCTACCTGTCCCGATGCCTGTCCGAGGATCATGAGGATGATGATGTCTGCATGCCGATGACGGATGTTCCATTTGTCAGATCTGCGGAAATCGGGGACTGAGTATGAAAATTCCATCAATCTTTTCAGAACACTTCCTTCTATGTCAAATTTATTTTGTACTTTTGCAGTGCAGTTGGACGCATATGCGCCAATCAGATTTTCTTGGTCAAGTGGATTCATTATTTTGTGTAACTGTTTGTTTTTCACCTTTAAAGTTACAAAAAATCTGCCACTTGACCAAATTTTTCACTGTTTATTTTTCTGAAAATCAAAGAAATGTATACAATGCAGGACCTCTGCGCAAAGAGTATTTATCGCTATAAAATATAAGGAATTCTGAAAGCACATGGATTTTTTTAATGAAAGAGCCGTGTGTAAAATTACGCCTTTTACCCTTTAGAATTTGCGAACGCCAACTTTTTTGGTTACATTTGCAAGAAAAAAAACTTTTCCCTATGATTAAATCTAATATCATCATGAAATCAAAAAAGTCAATAATCCTATTATCGGCATTGATGCTTAATTCTTTTGCCGCACTTGCCATTCCACCATCGTCTGATCTTGAGACAGACATGCATAAGCTGTCGGGTAACCTTCGGGCTTATCCTTATGCCGAGAGCGAGCCTCCGACACAGACTCCACCACCGGCAGGGTATGAACCTTTTCATCTTGAGCATTACGGACGACACGGCTCCCGCTGGCTGATAGGGGAAAACGACTACAAAACGCCTGTCAGAAACCTCGAAAAAGCGGAGCGTGCCGGAAAACTGACGCCCCTTGGAAAAGAGACACTCGAAGAATTACGAAAAATAGAACTCGCTTCGCGCGGTAGGCTTGGCGAGCTCTCCGACAAGGGAGCACTACAGCATCAGGCAATAGGACGACGCATGGCACGCAACTATCCGGAACTTTTCTCCGACTCATCGCAGGTCGACGCAAAAGCAACCGTAGTGATCCGCTGCATTCTTTCGATGCTTAATGGTCTGCAGGGGATACGCGAGGTAGCCCCCGATGTCAGCGTGAAGAGCGATGCTTCGTATGCCGACATGTATTTCATGAACTATGATGACAAACCGGCGTGGGAGATAAAGGACAAGGCTAATCCGGTGCTCTGGGAGTACTGGAAGAACCATTCAGTTCCTGACGGATATCTTTCCCGTCTCGTCACTGACAAGCAATTTGCCCTCGACAGTGTCTCGCGTGGCCTTATGCCTCAACTCTATTGGATTCTCGCAAACACGCAGGGACATTCGGGACAACAGTGGATGCTCGATAAGGTATTCACTGCCGACGAAGTGCGCGAGGCATGGCGCGGCGACAATGCCGGATGGGTGCTCCATAGCATTGACACTCCCTTGACTGAGCGCAGGATGCCTTACACCCAACGCAAACTGTTGAAAAATATCATAGAGAGCACCGACACAGCAATCATGTCGACGCGCCCAAGTGTAAATCTCCGCTACGGGCATGACGGCATCCTGATCAACTTCATCACCCTTATGGAAATCAACGACTTTGGCAAGGAATTCGCCTCTATAGAAGAAGCTGAAGCAGCCGGAGTGCGCAGCTACGACTTAATTCCGATGGCTGGCAACATACAATTGGTATTCTACCGTAACAAAGAGAATGACGTGTTGGTGAAAGCGATGTTGAATGAAGAGGAAGTGCGGTTGCCGGCAACTCCGGTGTCCGGACCATATTACCGCTGGAGCGACCTGCGCGACTATTATATGGAGAAAGCCAACCGATACTGACAAAACAAAAAAACTGCGGTCGCATTAAACCTTTTGCGGTCGCAGTTGTCTTATAGATATAAAAAAGAAAAGAAATTAGTTTCATGATGTTAGGTTAGTAAAATGTATTATGGAAAGCATTTAGCGGCAGCTGTCTGTGAAGATGGCTGCCGTTTTTTTCAATATTCATGCGGATTATTGAAAAAATTATTGTAATTTTGCAAGATACTCTCCAAATTTAATAACTAAACATAACCATATGAAAAGATTTCTACTTCCCGCTTTGGCCGCTGCAGTAGCTATGACCGCCAGCGCCGACCAAATCAAGACCGGGACTTCCATTAAGACTCAGGCAAAAGTCGCAGAGCCGACTTCCGCCGCATCTTTTAAGGCGAAGTACGGCACCGACAACCTTAACAACACCCAAATCCAGCCGACAGCCATGTCACCCTCCGGCCTGACCCGCTCCGCCGAAGAAATGGTGACCGATCCAGAGGGCACGAAAGAACGATACGCCATGTCAACCGACATATTCCTCTCACATATGGGAGCGACGCATGTAGGGGGATTCGGTGCCGAAGGCATCATTTCTCCCGATGGCACTACCTTCTACACCCGTGCGTTGACCCTCAACTTCTTCCAGCAGGGTTATTCCGTAGGTGAGATCGACGGAGACAACATAGTGTTCAAATCAGGACAATACGTCTACGACACGGATGACAACCAGAAAGCCTATATGTATGGCGCGGTACTTGAAGAGGAAGACGGTTGGCCCGTACTAACAGATTCTTTTACTTTGACAAAAGACGAACAAGGACGTTACGTATCGGCTCCCGGATGCTATATGCTGATCCTCACAGAGGAAAATGCCACTGAAGAGACCGATGCAACCACTGACTTCATTTGCTTTGGCACCAACTATGTATTCACCCCTATTCCTGCCGGAACATCGGAAAACAAACTCCCGGCAGATGCAGAAATTTTCAAATGCCAGTTCATCGCAAACAGCCTGATGGAATACGGAGAAATGACAATGAAAGACATCACCGTAGGAGTAAAGGGCGACAACATCTATATCGGAGGCCTTACCGACTACCTTCCTGATGCCTTCCTTATGGGCACGAAGACTGCAGACAACACATATACATTCGACAGCCATCAGTACTTAGGATATTATGACGAGGGTGATTACCCTTATATATATGAGTTCGCTACGGTCAATCCTATTTATTTCGACGGAGAAAGCCTTGTATTCAGCAGTGTGGAGAGTGTCACCATGACATTCAATGAAGACAAATCGATGCTGACTATGGAAGATTATGCCGGAATATTCGTATGTGCTTACGGAGACTTTAATGCCTGGGAAGAGGTATACTGGGATATGAAGATAGGCGATTTCAACCAGCCGCAGACACCCAAAATGCCTTCTGAGGTAAACTGCTATGCATCATACGGAGCACCATACGTGTTTTTCGAATGGAGCAATTTCAGTGAGGAGGATCTCCCTATGATGCCTGACCACCTATGGTGTGAGGTGATAATCAACGGCAAGCCTTATGAATTTACGCCCGAATATTACGAAGGATTAGACAAGCCAACGGAGCGAATATATTACTCAACTTCCGGAATAGACGGCATAACCGCCGGAGACTACACCACAATCTATCTCTACGAATTTGAAGAAAAAGCAGACAATATAAGGACCATCGGTGTAAGGATAGGCTATGAGCAGGGTGACGAGACAAGAGTCACTGATATCGCATATGCAAACGGCTATGAGCCGTTTGAAGACAAAGCATTCAAGCCATCCACACCCTCCGGACTCATCTATTTCAAGGACTATTACAGTAACTTCCGTTTTAAGTTTGACGGCAAAGACACCGAAGGCAACGAGATACCCGCCAGACTGCTTGCAGCTGAGATACTGCTCGACGGCAAGCCCCTCGTATTCAACAACAGCGACTATTACTTCAACGGGTATGAAGACAGGGAGGAGACCATCGTAGGACTGTCGGAATATTCGGTCAACTACAGTTCGTCGCTTGTAAACACCTATGGAGAAGAATACGAACTATCCCTGTGGGGCCATGATGAACTTCCGGAATTCACGGAAATAGCTGTGCGCATCGTCTGCACCGGGGGCGAGACCCTAACCTACAGCGAGCCTTTCGCACTCAATCTCGAACGCGCCGCCACCCCGGCTGACCCCTGGGATGTGGAATTCGACGAGGAATTACAGACCCTTTCATTCGGTTCGCTCCCGATCGACAGTGAAGGTGACGGTCTGGCTCCCTGGAACTACGGATACGAAGTATTTGTCAACGACGAACTTTATACGTTCGACTCCACCCTATATGATCTTGAACAAAACATAACGGTCATTCCTTACGGCGGATTTGAATACAACTACAACTTCTATCTATACTCAGACTATGTCTACGATGAAACTAACTGGAGAGTGACAGCAAAGAATCTGATTATGGACGTGGATATGAGTATCGGCGAGCCGGAGATAGACAAGATCGGCGTCCGCGCCGTATATACGGATGCTGCCGGCAACAAGACATACTCCAAGATCATCACTTCGGACGGTGACGTCTCAGGCATAAGCACACGCGTAGTAGACAGCGAGGCTGCAAAATGGTATAACCTTCTGGGAACTGAAATATCACATCCTGTACCCGGAGCAATCTATATCCTTAAGCAGGGTGGTAAAACCAGCAAGATATTCGTAAAGTAATCATCCCTACTCACAATTGACTGACGGCGACCGACAGATATTATTTTGCGGTCGCCGTCAGACATAAGCTCAAGAGATGATCATTGAAATCCAATTGAATCGAACATATAAACTTGAATTAATTTATTAAAGCAATGTATTCAAACAATAACAACAATCAGATTACCCCAGCCATCATCAAGAAGGCATTTTGGGGCGTCGGAGCTATCGTTTTCATTATAGTGGCAATGGCGTTCATCCGCCCATGGTATAATGTATGGAGCCAGGAAATGGAAGGTAAAGCTGAGTTCGCCAAGGCTGAACAGAACCGCAAGATCAAGATTGAGGAGGCGAAGGCAAATCTTGAGGCTGAGAAACTGAATGCCCAGGCAGAAATAGAAAGAGCCAAGGGAGCGGCTGAGGCCATCCGCATCGAGAATGGCAGCATTACGCCCACCTATATCCAGTATCTTTGGGTGCGCCAGCAGTCAGACCTTAATAACAAGACTGTAATCTATGTCCCGACTGAGTCGAATCTGCCGATTCTTGAATCGACAAGACTTTTACTGGACAACGATAAACGATAAACTATTAACGATCAATTATCAACTATTAACGATCAACTATTAATCAGCATTTAGACGCACTATGGAGCATGCGGAGCATGCTCTGTTACTAAAAATGCGTTTTGTTAAAGTGGATTTGGAGGAATCGGAAATTTTTCGTAATTTTGCAGGCACAAATGGGAGGACGCACGAGCAGTGAATCCTTACCAAGAGAGTAGATTCATGAATTTTTAACTTTGATTTTCATGCGGAAGGAGGTTGTAGACGACTGAAAAAATAGAAAAGATTCAATTTTTTAGCCGAAAAAT
>JAIDUH010000021.1 GCA_029060285.1 Muribaculaceae bacterium
CCGGAGATAAACTTCGACTTTGATGTTCCGGTCTCGGACGGTCAGCTGGTCCTTTGGGATTAATCTCAGTATCGCGCCATTATCGATTCTAGTGTGGCAGTCCCTATAAGACCACATGGAGCTTTGTATATATACTAAAAGATTATATTGGGCATATTTATCCCGAACTCACGTTATTAATTTTTTCTTGATAGTTGCCTCATGTGTCAAATAGTTGGTGATATCAGTACTTTTGAACAGAATTTTGTGAATCGGTGATGCATACTATTCGATTCAGAATATACATATCTTGCACATTCTTGGGTGGGTCTGCTTCTGAATGGGTCGATACATCCAATGTCATTTAAATACCAGTGCAACAAATCGCCAAATAAATATAGAGAATATATAAAGATGTAAGGTGCATTTCAGTTAATGCTGATTATATTCCATTGTTAATAGTCATATACCATAACTTAATTTTTAAATTTCTTGTGTTCTCGACTGAATGGACACAAATCAAACAAAAGTTGTTTAATTTGTTCCGGAGACATTTTACCTTCAAGCATCTGTAACAACTCCTCCTGACGTGGTTGTCCCATTGTAAGACGATATAGAGAAAGAACTTTGATAAGACGACTATAACGAGAGACTTCTTCACTCATTGGATACATTGGTACTATACGTTCGATCTTTTCCGTTTTAATATCCTTGAAGAGGTTATCGTTCAAGGGTAAGTACCAGAATGGCACCATTTCAGAATTATTGCCCTTCAATTCAGTTGAAGCTTTGCAAAACATGTCATCCCACTTGAAGATGTCATGATAAAGTTTAGCGATATTTCTTCTTACTGATAGACATTTATAACGATTTATACGTCCTTCACGCTGTTCCAAGTTTTGTGGATTGGATGGCAAGTTCCAATGAATCATCTTACGACAATACCAGTGAAAGTCAAGCCCTTCCTGACCAACCGAAGTAGAGGCTAAAATAAAGGGGCGAAAAGGACTATTGAAAGCTGATCGAACGTTTATAGCGTGGTCTACGTCTTTATCTGTTTGCTTCCTACTTCCGAAATCAATGGCAAAGTGTTTACGCATGAAGTATTTATCGCCTTTGGCGAAAGTCTGTAGTGTATTCACTGGTTGTGGATATGCTGATACAAACGACTCCTTCATTCTTTTAACAATATCGTCAGGTTTTTTATTCTCCCCAATCATGTGTACAAACTCATCAAGTACAGCCTGGAGATTTCCTTGTATGCAGTAGTCTATTACATTCTGGAAGAAATTGCTGTGTGCTTTACAATTATTTCGTACTGCAGCAATTCCCTGACGGTTGTTGAAGATACTGATTAACTCCTTGGCTACTTCTTCTGCATGTTGTTTGGCATCTGCATCTCCAATCCGTTTGAATATTCGATATAAACACACAGCAGGAGCCCCAATTGCCATATCGGCCAATGCTTCGTCAGCGTTTTTCGGGATGTTTCTAATTTCCTCTTTCGTATTATCCAGACCAATCAGAAGATGATAAATATCTAGGGAACTTATACGATTGACAATTTTTCCTTCAAATTCATTTAACTTGATTCTTATTTTCTTCTTGATTTGCTCTTTTATATAGCTTAAAGGCTTTCCAAAGTATTCTTCAGGGTCATACATATCTGCCAAACATGTTGAAAGAGTATGCATAACTGTTAAAGCTTTGGTCTTTTGACTTTTTGAGTCCTTGGGGCTATCTCTGAGAACCGGAGAATCATCTTTGTGGTAGGTCTCAATAGTTCTACGAAACAAACGTCTTTCAGTCTCGTATGAAAGAAGACAGGCAAGCATCTTCGGAACCATTCCCCAAGAAGAAAATATCAAATACTTTGAGAATGTCTCGTTTTTTGTAAATACATTAGGCTGTTGTGTATAGTAAGGATGGGAAGTTGGGACCCATAATAATGACTCCACACCTGTTGATTTCTTGCCCTTGCCGAATATTGTATCCACTATGAAACTAAGCTGTGCATTTTTATAGTCTTCAAGAGAATAGTCCTCTACCTTATTTCTGTCAAGCAACAAGCAATCTTTCTTTATGCCTTTACCTGCACCGTCTTTCCATGCCCTTGCTATGGTATCTTTCAGTTTATAGTTATCCATAAACGAAAGCTGGTACGCCGTTGATTTAGTATAATCTACAGGGGCAGAATACACTTTCTCATTCAGCCTTCGACAATTATCTATAAGGTGCTGCATCTGAATAAATGATTCGATGTCGCCAACAGATAGATAGTTATCAAGAGATGGAAGATTTTCACGAATAATTCCCTCATTTAATCGTTCAGTACGTCCTATGACATTGTAAAGCATACTTTCTGCCAGTTGATGCTTCTGATGAATGGTTTCGTCTATTCCTTTTTCAAGATGCTTCAAAACAGAAGAATAATTTCTCCAGATGTTTTTGAAATCAAAATTCCTGTCATTGTTGATATATAGGAAATCCATTAAACGATGGAAATCCCTATATTGTTCGTCATTGTTTGTCTCGTTGAGTTCTTCAAGTGTTGTGTACGGTTTGTATGGTGTGGCGGATAACAATAGAATGTAAGTATCCTTGTTTGCAAAGAACTTTCGGGCTATAATATTTTCTTCTGTTTCAGTCACCGTATCAGTATCAATTAAAGAACTGAACTTTTGAAATTCGTCCATGATAACCAGATCTGGCTTCATAATCTCAAGACTTATGTCGGAAAAGATTTTTCGGAGTTCAATAGTAAAATAGTAGATTTCATCTTGCCATTGCTTATCTTGTTTGGAAGTACATAGACGAATCAGTCGCTGCAAGAAGGTTTCATCTTTTGAACACACTTGGGATAATCTAGACGTCGTCATCTCAACTATTTTCTCCCTATATTCATCCATGTTGGATTTTCTTACTTCATTATAATAATGTGTGCTCAACCCTTCCCATGACTTTGGAGCCCACCCCACTAATATAGAGGCAAGACTATTTAAGATTTCGTGTGACTGAAATTCTGGAAGAAGGGATAAACAGGCATAAATTAATGCTCTTTCATTGACACTGCCGGTTCCCAATGTCATTTGAAAAGACGTAGTAGGAGTGAGTGACAGGAACAGGGTATCCTTGCCCTCTGATTTCAATTTGGCTTTTTTATTATAGAATACGAAATGCTGCATAGAAAGACGACTTTGTGCTAAATCAACAGTTTCACCATCGTCAGATATTGTGTCTATATTCTGTTGGGCTATCTGAAGATTGCTGCATACATATACGACGCAGTACAAGCCGTCATCATTCAGAACACCTTTTGCCAGTTCGTTCTTGACTCGACGAACAACTTCTGATGCAACAGTCGTTTTTCCAAGACCAGCTTCGTCAGCTACAAGGACACGTTTCTGTCCTTTCTTATAAGATTCAAGCACATGGTCGGCCGTGGCTGCTTGAAAATCCAATGGCTTATTTTTCATTGCGCTACGTCTTTATTTGATTGCTGAAACAAACAATTTATACATTTTTTTGAAATCCTGGGGAATTACGTCGTCACTTAATTTACTCATCAACCGTCCAATTTCTAGTATCTTTTTCGGATTGGTTGCTGCAATCTTCAACATTTTCTCATATAAATTAGGGAAGGTCGTGCTTTCATCTGATTCTTTTATCGTAACTGCAGACTCTTTTGGTGCAAACTCGTTGGAAATGTACTGCAACGGCGTATCAGTTAGCATTATCTCCAGAAACCGTAAAAAATCTTGCCGATATTTGATGATCCCTTTGTATATTTCTTGATCTCTGTTAGACGGCAAACCTATTGTCTCTATCTTAATAACGGCATTATGATGTCTACCATCTGGAGCGGTAGCCGATAAGACGTAAAACTCTGATAATTCGTCAGCTTTCATATCTTCAAACATAGCTTTGCCAGTCCATCGTTGCAAGAACTCTTTCTTTTGAAGTGGAGCTATAAAAATATCATTGCTCAAATTCTTGACGTTTGAAGTCACCACAATAGAATACTTTCCGTCTCTGTGTCGGGTGATTCGTGCTTTAAGGTCCTGAGCACACATCAAATCTTTCATAGCGGATTCTGCTACATTCCACTTATTGATAGAGGAGGCAGTTTCTAATGGTTCTTTTAACGGCATGAACTTGCTATCTATATTATCCTGCTCATAAAAATCATTCAGAAATTGTTGGGAGCGAGGATTGCCATACTTATATTTGAGTCTAAGAAGAAATTCTCCATTACGTTCAAATGCTGATCT
Source organism: Muribaculaceae bacterium (assembly GCA_029060285.1). Classification (GTDB taxonomy): domain Bacteria; phylum Bacteroidota; class Bacteroidia; order Bacteroidales; family Muribaculaceae; genus Lepagella. The sequence goes on from JAIDUH010000021.1 coordinate 4,251, forward strand.
AGTGGCATTGGCAGAACCGAGATACAGGTACTGGTCATTACGACCATTCCATACATGATACATCTTTGCATGAAGATCCATCCCTCTACTTGCCAAGTCATCAAGAGTTACATAGATACCACCTTTACTTTTGAATTTATCATAAATGCTTTTGTCAACGTACTCTTTTCTTGTGATAAGCGTTCGGCCACCTCGGTTATCTGGATTAAGTTTAGCAATCATTGCTTTATCGAGAAATGGAGAAACAATTATACTTTCAGTTCCAACGAGATAATCTTCCACTTGAGGTAAACCGAAATCATAATTAAATAAGTATGGAAAGAAGTCGTAATCCTCAAATGGAGCTTCAACTTCAAATTTCTCAACACGAGTTAAATCAGCAGCCAATTTTAAAACAGATTTCTTTTGCTCTTCTCCTATATTTGATTCTTTTACAACAGATTTTATGAAAGTCACAAGAGAACTATGTTTTTCGTCCTTTATTGGTGTCAATCCAACCTTGCCGGTAATACAGGCAATACAATCTATAGTATCTGTATATGCTAGATTGCGACTCGTGACTATGAGTTTAAGTAGTTTTTCTTTTTTATCATCATTATTGATTTCTCGGATTAACCAAAGTTTAGGATGAAAGTTAGACTTGTGGTTATTTTTGTCAAATACCTCAAAGATATTGCGTTCCATCAAAGAATAAACCTTGCGAATAGTTGTGGGTACTGTTATTCCTCCTTTATTGCAGAAAACGACAAATTTATCACTGCTTTTTGTGATAGCTTCTAACAATAGATGTTTTGACTGAATGACATTATCATCTATTTCACCAAGCATTCCAAATGCCAGATAAGCAGTAAACATGGCCTCAAAACTCAAGCAATAGGTCATTCCAAGTGCAAAGTCGGTATAATAACCAGGTGTAGGAGTTAGTAGGTCACCGTATAAGTGTTCTTTCATCAATTTCTCAGTCATATTTTTTATGAGGATTTCTGATTTCGTTTGCTATTGTTCGTACAGTCTCCCATCGGAAAGTGTTAGGAAAAGGGTTGCCACGTCGTTGATCCTTATATACAGGATTGCCAATTTTACTACGATCTCTCTTAACGGTATATTCACGAGCCTTAACAAGTTGGTCAATCCTTGTAAGCTCTACATTTATGATCGCTTTGTAGCAATTTTCACAGAAATCTGAAAGCATTGTGTCAATATTACGAATATAATCAAATAAGGCGTTATATGCTTTCTGGTTTTTTATATCCATTTCGTATTCCCTTAGTAGTTCGATGTACTTATTTTCGCAGAATTCTGCATCATCGTATTTACCAAAACTATTATAATAACAATAGTTGAACCTCCAATCAACAAGATGCATAAGTTTTGAGAATAGTACAGATTTTTTGTAAATATCAACCACAGCAAAACTTAAGTCTGATAAGATTCTCTCCATATCGAAATAACCTATATTCTCAGGAATATCAAACCTGCTATTAATAAGATAATCAAGCAACGTTCCGTCACAAGTGGCATGTATTCTATCTTTCAAGAAGGATGCCTCTTTCTCTGTTAAAGAAAGCTCCATCGTTTTTCCATTAAAGAAATCGTAATTTTCACCGCAAGTTTTAATTAGTTGCTTTTCCCCAGTCAAGTCACCTGCATCATCTGTTGAATCTTCTCGTTTTAGTGTTCGATTATTATGAGGATCTTCAAAGTACTTTTTATTCAACTCCAAAATTAGTCGTTCAACTCCGGTATCTGGAATAATACCATATCTGGTTAATCCGCTTCCATAAATGTATGCAGGATCGTACTTGACATATTTCGTGTAGTCATGCAAGGCGTCGTTTAGGGTGTTAATTCCAGTTATACCAGTTTGTTTAGTCTTTATTTTACCATTGTCCCATTCGGCCATTTGTCTTGTAATCTGTATTTCAGCTTCTTTTATGAAACGACTAACCTCAGCTATATTCTGAAACTTACGGTTTTTGAATGCCGTATAGTAATATAAAGCGGGCAATACTACAAAGTATTTGGCATGATGCTGAAGAGTGGAGGTCCCTGGAAATAATGTGTTAGAGAAGTGATCTCGCACTCTTCCAATACCTAATTCCTCAATAGCTTCTGATTCTTGTAGCAATTGCATCATTTTAGCCACGCGTTTCCTTTCTTCTGTGTTGAAATTTACAAATCCTATCTGCATATACTAATCTTATTCTTAGAGTGCGATTACAAGACACTTTCTTGCAATTAAGGTTTTACTATACTACACGTATGTATAAGGAGGTCTTCTCAGACCTCCTATACATTTTCATTCTTCTTCGGCGAGTCCGTCGAAGTCCTCAGGGAGTTCGCCGAAGCGGTCGTTGCGGAGGTCTTCGATCCATTGCATCCAGTCCTGCTCCTTGCCTTTATCATCAAACAGGTCTTCGATGCTGTCCATGTCGAAATCAGGATTTATCCAGGAGTATCCTCCTCCGGCAGCCGCATCCGCCTCAATAGCTTCCATAATCTTGCGGTAGTCTTCAGCACTGTCGATGCGGTGTACGGCAAATCCTTCCCCGAAATTACGCAGACTGCTGTCTGCCCCGATGGAAGAGTCCCGGAAAAGATTGTCAATTTCTGTTAGTGCCCGGTCATGCTCGAGCAAGTCCGGATTTTCGGAATTGATAAACGCATCGATCTCGCTTTTATAAAAGGCTGAATGGAGTTCGTTGGCATCATCTTCCATATAATTGCTGTCCTCAAAAGTATTGTCGCACACGCCGAGGTATTTGTCGTCGTCATGAGGAGTATGGAGATACTCCCTCCAATTTGCCACTCTCTTCATTATCTTGGTCATGTCCGCAGATACGTTGCCCTTACGGTCAACTTTGCACATGCTCAGCACAGGATAGAGAAAATCGAAATCACCTCTCCATCCTCCATCCGAAATCGAGAGAGTCCCGGTCCAGCGGCCGTTGACTTCAAGATAGGGAAGTCTCTCGATTCCATACTCTTCAATGTAGTCAGTAATAGTCTTGTGAATGCGCTCGCCCAGGTCGGGCGTATCAAGAGCCGCATATTTAGCAATAAGTTTAGTACGTGCCATAGATTTTGTTCATATAGATTCGTTATTTGATACAGACTTTCTTGGTGGCGTTTCCTTGCCGTAAGATATATATGCCCTTGCTGAGAGTCGATGGTGAAGTACAAAGGTGGCGTCCTGCAGTGTCGTATATCTCGCAAGGAGCATTAGGGTCAAATTCAGCCTGAAGCTCACCTACTGCAAGTGGCTCTGTCGACAGGATAGGGTTGATCGCTACTTCGGTTCCTTCCGGCATTTCTAATGTCAGTATCTCAGTCTGGTAAGTGGTGGTAGTGGTTTGTCCGCCGGAAGTCACCTTAACTTCCCAACCGTTGACGTAAAGGCCATCAGAATCAGCTATTGACTCCACTGTCAGTTTACGTCCGGGGAAGAATTTACCGTCAAATTCCGATGCCGACAGTGGAATGCCGTTTACGATCAGGGTTCGGTCTGATTGGCTGTCTTTGGCTATAGTGAGAGCAACCGGGTTGTTCAGCTTGAAGAAATCAGACAGGTGTCTGTAGAAGAAATTCCAGCGGTTTCCGGTCCAGGATTTCCCGTTCTCGACCTCCTGGCTATGCACTGGCCACCAAGGATTTATCTGGTCTCTGTGGAATTTGTATTCAGTCTTTATTTCATCATATCTTTTGTTGATGCGGCTTATGATCACTTCCGGACGGAGGAAATCACCCATATATATCGCGCAGCGGTCGATAAACATATCCTTGAATTCCTGCGTGTCGAGCAAGCGACGGAAAAGCCGGCTGTGTTCCCATTTGTTGGCCCAGTCGTTTTTATTGTTGTCGTAGCCTTGTGTCGTGATCCAATTCAGCGTAGGGTAGTTGTAGCGTTCTCCATATAGCCCCATGCCGAAGTCAGTATCCTTGGCAATCCATCGCCACCTGCCGTCTTCGGCTTGCGGGCGCCACATCACGATATTGTTGCCGGGGAAATCCTTGTTGTCGAAGTATATGCCCATTATCATGAGGTTGCAGAATTCGCTTATGTCCATAAGGGCATCAAATTCTGCATAAGAATGTCCGGTCTCGTTGTAGAAATTCTGGAAGGCATTGAAATTGTCGAAGCTTCCTTCCTTGAGTTCCCACCAATTCTCCAACATGTCCAGGTCTTCCAGACCGTCGTAGTAGGAGTATACGTAGTCTTCATTGCTCCTTGGGCGTATGTTGAGTATACCTTTGTATTCGCCGTTAAGATAGAAAATGACCGGTTGGGATGGTTGCCAGTCAAGGTCGCAATTCATGCCCATGCTCTGCTGTATGATCGCGTCGCGCATATACATGTAGTCGAAGTCATTTCCGCAGTTGCGCATCTCAAATGATTTAAATTCGTCGATGCCGGGAGTCTGGGTTGGAAAGAACTCATAGTTGAATCGCTTTTCGCCGAAACGCTTGTTGGCATATACGGCAAGCGACTTTAGTGCATTTCCGCGGGTAGCCCCTCCTTTGACGCGGGTTTCGCAAAGCTGGTTGAAAGCACTCTCCATTTTTTCTCCTTCGAAATATTCTATGTTGACCGGACGCCGCCAATCGTATTCATAGTTGGGTGTGTTGTGGGTGTAGTTTCCCTGCACGTATATCCCGAGCTTATTGTCGTAGAAATAGTCACGGTTTGTGACCATAGAGACCACCGGAAGTGTCAATGCCCGCGGATGGCTGATATAAGAGTGCGTGGTAGATCGGGGGGAGAGATAGCCATCGCAGAAAAGTTTTGCCCGGACCACTTTCGTCCCGGTTATTTTGATCGGTGTTGAATAGAGAGGGCTGCTTTCAGTCGGCTCTTTTCCATCAAGGGTGTATCGGATTATGCTTCCCTCGGGGGAATCTTCAGGCAGCGATAGAGAAAGATCGAACGTTTCTGAAGATATTTTTCCGCTATGGCTGAAGATAGGATCGCCGAGAATGTCCTTGCAGAGAGTGCCGCAGTTTTGTTTGCCGGGTGTAGGGATTGCCTGATATCCCCATTTGTCGGCATTGTCGGTTTCTCGTCCGTAGGCTATGTTTGGGGCAGGTTGCTTTTTCAGGCCCTCAAGCTTATCAACAATCTCATCATTCTTAAACAAGTATACAGTGCCGTCTTTGCCGGATTCAAGCCGGAAGTCGGTATGTAGGCCTTGTTCTGCCTTGTCGCAGTAGACGAGGATATATTTTCCGGCCGGTACGTGTCCGGAGGGGAGCTGATAAGCTTTTTTTGCTTTGTCTTTGGTGCCGATTTTGTATTCGGCAAGGCTCACATCGTCCGGACCGGGGTTGTATAGTTCTACCCAGGAGTCGGGAAATTCATTTAGATCGTCCATGATGCAGTCGATGTTAGACTGCATTATCTCGTTTATGATGAGGTCGGCAGAAGCTGAGGATATGCCGACGATAGAGAGTGTCGTTAAGAGTAAAGAGCGGTAGATGCTACGCATAAATGGTTGAGTTAGAAATTTTACAAAAATAATTCGCAAAGGTACTAAATATTTTTGAAAATCCGTAGTTTTTTGTAAAATATGTTCGTATGTATTCGTAGCCAGCTACCTTCGGGCGCGTCAAAATTTAGGCGCGTCTCCATATGCCGGTAGCCTGCAGTAGAAGCCAATCCAGAATGCAATGTAGTCCTGCACTATCTTGCGTCCTGTTTCCTTTCCTTGCGATGCCCCGATACATGCCTCAGGCAGCAGGTTATGCTCCTGAATATACACAGCCACATCATGTGGCATTGCATTGTGGAAGACGAGGTCGTTAAACGAGTCTTTTGCGGCTGCCCGTTTACGATAGAAACGGTTGCCGGGAAGATCAAATGCATAGCCCATATCCGGCAATATAGCTGTCCCTAATTCCCGGCTGATGAGGACTATGAAGTTTTTTGCATCTGGATACTCTCCTCCTATTTTAGTCGGCAGATCGAGTTTCTTAAGTAATGATTCCATCTTGGCTACACAGATTGCCTGTTCCCCATCAAGCAGCCCGATCCATTCCCGGGCCTGCTCTCGTTGCTGTTCGAAGGTAAGGAGGGAGTGCTGGTTTTCCCACTCCGCCTTTAATGACGGATCCCCCGCCAGCAGTCCGTTCAGAAGATACTTCCCCTTGTATTTAATGAGGTTGCATTTTGCATACCGAATCATATCAGGCCTGAACCCTTTTGCGATAGAATCCCGCTCCACCTCCAGTCTTTCATGTCTGGAGGTTTCGAAGAAAATCTTACGGCTCTTCTTATCCTGACTTATTGCATATATCTGCACGGGAAGCACCTCTATTGCCTCGATATCGGCAGCAAGGGCACTATAGCCGAATTCTTCAGCCATTGCAGCAGTCAATGTCCTGGAAGGGCAGCCCATGGCACTCATCGATCGTTGCCACGCCTCGGCAGCCATCAATCCATAAATGAATTGTTCAAGATCCTTTATTCCTACGGACTCGTCCATATAAGCCTTTTCCGCTTCGCTCATAAGTGTATCTAAAAACCCGGGGAAATAGCTGAGAGGGTTTCGGAAAACGAGCCACGTTGCAATTTCCCTTATCTCTATATAGTCTTCCTTCCGGAAAGAGCGACGGAGCCAGTCGGTCACGCGTCGGGCCTCCGGAGCCTCTTCATATCTGGAATCGAGCTCATCAAACATACGGGCTGACAATAATGCCCATCCTGTGGCAAGTGGAGAATATGTCACGTCATTATCCTTGCCGATCTTGCAGGCCGTCATCCAAATGAGGAAACGAATATCCTCTTCATTTATGTGGTCGGGCATATAGTCTGCATGGTTGCAGTCATAGAAGGGGAGTCGGTAGCCATACCGCTGCAAGCAGACGCGACGCATGGCACTGAATACCTTGGTCTCGCTGACAATATCCTCCAGGTATGCCGCAAGCACTCGTCCGAGTTCACGTGCGAATTTTTCCGGTTCCTTCATCGGTATCTTGAAATCAAGAATCATGTCGCAAAGATAATTAGCCAATTCCGCATAATACAAATCCGAGCCGCAAACGATGTTTGCTGGATGAGTCCGGCTCCATTCGCTCGGAGTCACCATATCGAAATCAAAGATATCATCATCAAAATACTCATCATCGTCCACATACTCATCGTCATGATCTGCTGAATCTTCAAAGTTTTGGATAGCCTCTTCAAGCAGACGGTTAAATTCCTCTTTCCCGAGAGCCTTCTCCATAGCCCTTAACTCTTCGGACACCTCTGCAATTGACATATGCTCCGGATCTTTTGTATTGGTTCTTGTATGGATAGTTTTCCCGGCAAATGGGTTCTTTCTTTTCTTATTCATGGAGTATACTTATAGGTTGATGATATATTCAGATTCCTTCACCTGCAAAATTAATCAGAAATTCCCGATTAGCAAAATTGTATTCATATTAAATGTGAATCGCATCCATTTTAATCTGGAATTTCCTTCCAAAATTTAGATGGTCATGCTTGCGTGCATCCAAGTGATGACATTTCTATCTTTTGAATCTCTTTTTTGTTAATCAGCCTATACTCCCCAAAGCACATGATTGTGGTGCGAACGCAGTGAGCACGCTCCGTCCGTCCCCCGTCCGTCCAGCCACTAACTTTGTTTATATCCCTCCAATCCCCCCACCCCTGCACTCTCTGCGTGTAATATTTGCCCAAATAGTCATCCCTTAGTTTTCATTTATCAATCCAGATTCAATCGCTATGATTTTTTCCAGTGGTTATTTCCAAAACGGAAATAACCACATCTCTGACGAGTTATTCTTTCTCCAACTATTTCTATCTTGAAAATAGTTGGATATGGTTCATGTTATTCACACAGATATTAACTGAGCGGTGCGCGTTCTCCTTACTTTCATCCATAATAAAGACCATAGTTTTTGTGAATCGTTAGTTTCTACTATCAGTGGCAGTATGTGCAAATTTTGCACATACTTGGGTGGTCTGTGACGGAATTCCACTCATCATGATTTCTCAGCTCAAGGTCAAGTACAGGTGCGATATCATCAGTAACCCGCTGATTGCCGAGGCATTCCTCGATGCGGTCGGGCGTTCCATGCGTCAGCCGGTTTGTCGTCAGGTGAAATTCAAACTCTGCCACTCTGCGCCAACTGCAGGAGATTTTCGAGCATACGAGATTTGAGCTATTTAATAGGATGTTAAGTTTTATATTCCGATCTTTAACTTTACAGCTCGAAGAACTGTCATCATGCAAATCCAGTCGTCAACTACGTCATCCATCTTATCCATATTGACCATAAGAATCCACTCTATACCAATAGTTTGATTCCGAAAAGGGCGAAAACTCGGCAATGGGAGGTTGTCTATTTGCTGAGCTGTGTAATCAGGGATACTATCGAGTCGTTGGAACGCTTTAAATCGCTCTTTGAAGATAGATTTTGCTGACCGATTTATAAGATTTTATTTCTCCTGAATTCCCAGACTGACCTTTTACCTGTGACTTCTATGATTACATCTACAGGATAACGCATACAGGTATCATAAAACGTACAACCGTCCGCGATAGCAGGTATGCTCTAAAAAGATAGCCGTCCAGATTTTGGGCGGCTATTTTTGTAAGAGTC
>JAIDUH010000210.1:0-6571 GCA_029060285.1 Muribaculaceae bacterium
CTGAACGCGGCGCGGTGTGGACCGTCAGGCCTCAGGCCACCGTGAGGAAACCTCTGTTTCCGGATGCAAAGTTAGTGTGGTTTTTGGTAAGACGCCCCTTATCGCCATCAATTGTTTTATTCAATTTTCGCAGGCTCTAAAAATCTTGCGCAGAGAAGCAAAGGGCTCGCTGAGGAACACTTTGGCTGAAGCAAAGAAAACAGTCTGAAATTTGCATATTACACACAAAATAATTATTTTTGTGCAAATTTAAAGTCTGACTTTAAATTTGCACAATTTTTTATATTATGGAATATATTTATAGAAAGATTACTCCTGCAGTAGAGCGTGGTGCAAAATATTATCCTGTAGTTGTCATCACCGGACCAAGACAATCCGGTAAATCAACCCTATGTAGAAATATTTTTGATACATACGCCAAATATAATCTTGAGGATATAGCTTTAAGAGAAAGCATAAGGCTTGATCCAAAAGCGTTCCTCAATAATTGTGGAGAAAAGGTGATCATTGATGAAGTTCAACACCTTCCGGAGTTGTTGTCCTATATTCAGATTATTGTTGATGAGGTCTCGGATAGAAGATTTATCCTAACAGGAAGTAGCAATTTCGCTCTTATGGAAAGCATTACCCAGTCCTTGCCTGGTAGAGCAGTAATAATCGTGGATGTCTTTGCTTGAGGCCTCTTATATAGCTTTTTTGCTTCCTCCATATTATGCTAATCTAAATAAGAGATTGACAAAGACACCAAAAGTATATTTCTACGATACCGGTCTTCTCTGTTTTCTTCTTGGTATTGAGGAGCCAGGTCAATTAGTAAGTCATCCACTTAGAGGAGCAATCTTTGAAAACTTAGCTGTGATAGAATTGCTCAAAGAAAGGATGAATAGAGGAAAGCTGTCTAATCTTTATTTTTATCGTGAGAATAGTGGGAAAGAGGCAGACATTGTTCGTATGGAAGGTTACAGACTTGAAGCGTTTGAAGTAAAGTCATCACAGACATTCAATAAATCGTTTGTCCGCAACCTCAATTATCTGAAAGACCTTCTTGGAGATAATTTAAAAGATACGTTTGTTGTATATGACGGAGATTATATTCCTCCTAATATTATAAACATAAGAAACATATCAAATACCAAATAAAAAGCGTGCAGATTTAAAGTCCGACTTTAAATCTGCGCGCTTTTTTGATGCCAACTCAGTCTCTGCCCCGGAGTGACACTCCTTTCTTTTGTCTCCTCAGCGCAGCCGTTTTTTCTTTAGGTGAAATGCTCATCCCAATGCGACTAAAAATCCTCCTCGTCTCTTCTGCAGTTCGAATCTGATTTAAGGTGTCACGAGCGTTCTTAACATCCGCAGCATAACTCTTTCTGCCTCGGAGAGGCAGTTTTAAATTTGCATGATAATGCTTATTGCCAACCACTCGATCAAAATTGAAACAACTGTAAAGGCTTAAGTAGCTAAAGGAAATCATAAAGTTGCTCTAATTTTTGCATAAATCATAAAAAGTTTATAATTTTGCGTTTACAGGCTGATTCTAATACACTCCATGATAGAGATGGTGATGATCATTAGATTTGCGCTGATTATGCATCAGCAATTTTTTTATAAAGCGTATATCCACGCTGATTCTTTTCTTTATGGGTCATTAACACGACTTAAGCATTGAAATCCGACTTGAATAGAACGATTCGAGAAGTTTCAGAGAATAGGATGGCAAACGATACAGACTCCTGCGCTTTTTTAATTTTAATTAGATGCCAAGGAGGGAGGACTGAGGCGAGGCTGAATTACAATGCGAAGAATTTTGTTTAGTATTGTTCTCATGGGTCTGACATTATGCGTATATTCCCGTCAGATATCACCGGATGAAGCAAAAACGCTTGCATCGGAGTTTCTTAATTCACCGTCACTTAGGCTATCTTCGCCAACTCGTGTGGGTGTAAGCCGAGTCAAAGGTAGAATTGACAAAGACAATTCTATGCAGCCTTACTATGTCTTTAACGCAGATGATGGCAATGGATTTGTCATTGTGTCGGGAGATGACAGTGTCAACCCAATTTTAGGATATTCGGATAAGGGATATTTTGATTTCGACAACTATCCTCCTCAACTTATAGCGCTATTGAGTCGTTTTTCAACCCAACTTAAATCTCAGGTTTTTTCAGAAAAAAGGCAAACATCCAAGAGTGAAAAAAAGCATATTTCTGATAATGAAGGAAAAGAATGTATATTGCCAACAGCTCAATGGGGTCAAGATTATCCATTTAATATGTATGCTCAAGACGTGAATGGAGAAAAGTGCCCGGCCGGATGTGTGGCGACGGCAATGGGAATAATAATGAAATATAACAACTGGCCGGAGACTGGAAGAGGATATCACACTTGGATTTCAAACGGAAGTCAGATGGAATGTAATTTTGACGATACGACATTTGACTATTCGCTGATGCCTGATTCATATGATGCAGGAACTTTCAACGACCAGCAGGCGGCCGCTGTTGCAAAACTTATGCAAGCCGCAGGTGCAGCCGTCAACATGCAGTATGATCTTGAGGGATCCGGTGCTATGACTTGTGTAGTCGGACACCATATGTTTGAGTATCTCAAATATTCTCCATCTTGCCAGTTCATATCAGCTGCCAATTTTGATGACATTACATGGCTAAATATGATATATGATCAAATTGACTCAAACCATCCTGTCATCATGAGCGGAGCAAGCGAAGAGTTTGGCGGACATGCTTTCGTCTGCGATGGTTATAATGATGCGGATCAGCTACACATAAACTGGGGATGGAATGGAGGAAGCAACGGATATTTCGACCCGGTACTGTTAGGCGGATTCAATAATGATATAGGAATGGTGATTAACCTCTTCAATGATGGATGCGAAAAGGAATATTCTCGTTGTTGGATTGATTATGGCTATCTATGGGCATATGCCGGTAGAGAATCAGGATTTAATGTATCTGTCGAGAATATTGAAACGGGTGTCCCATTTGATGCTAAGATTGGCGCTGTCACGGTTCCTAATAATTTTTCTGGAGATTTTTGTTTAGCGCTCATTGATGAAAATGACAACATAATAGAAGTTAATGAAGAGGTTCGGCAATGGACTCAAGCCAATTCAGATTGGGACAAGATAGGCTATTCTTGGATAGGTCTTGGAGGTCTTACATTTAAAAATGTCGTTTTCAATACTCCAATAAAGCAATCAATGCGTCTTAGCATTGTAGCACGAGAAGACGGTGATGATTGGAAGTTGATTTTAGGTACTATTGAAGCTCCATCATATATTGATGTTAAAAGAAATACCCCGCAGATTAGCCATATAGAATGGAAAAACAATGATCATTATGGTTTGACAAAAATAATATATCAAAACTCCAATGAAGAACAGGTCCTACTGGGTGATTCGTGTCCTTTTATGGTTGAAATCAATGGGGGAGTATGCTATGTATTTATAGATGGTGTGTATCGAACAAATGGAAGTGATTTCGCAAGTGCAACTTTTAACTTCACAGCCATTAAAGACAGTCATAAGATAGAAATATTTGCAAATAGATATGAGGATCTTCTGACGAGCAAAATAGTATTAGAGAAGGCCGGTGAGCTTTCCAGTAAAATACCTGAAAAAGAACGTAATCTCATCTATGAACTTACCCTTGAAGGCCCGATGAATGCTGATGACTTTTCATTTATTACAAGTTGTCTATACTCTCTTAGACATCTGGATATAAGTGCGACATTAATTGAGGAAAGCCCGAGCAACCGGTCTGATTTCCTGCCAATGCAAGCCGGACGACGTTTGGACATAGATGATTTCATAGGCGCAAGCATATGGGGACTGGAGTCGATTAAACTACCTTTAGGATTAAAAGGGTTTGAAGCCTACAGCTTGCCTCATATGAATATCGAATATCTTGAAATTCCAGCAAGTGTCGAGTCGTATGAATGGTCATCAGTCAAGGGTAGTGGAGAAAGGTTGGATTTTATAAAAGTAAATAATCCTGTCCCCGCTATTATTGATGAAGAAAGTGGACCCCTTGATCTGAGTGATGATGATTATTATCGTTGCAACACCATATTGTTTGTACCGGAGGGCTCTAAAGAAGCTTATATGGAGTCTCCCTCATGGCGTGGTTATAAGGATATTCGTGAGACAAGCTATGATTTAACCGGAAAATATATTGATTACGACGGAGTAAGATATTTGATGTTGGGGGATAAGGCTGTTGTGAGTGATACTTATGCTGCATCACAATATAGAAATAGCTATTTTGTAGTTCCCTCAAATATAGAGTATGAAGGAAATATATATCCGGTTGTGGGTAACTGCAGAAATCTAAAGACCGGTTATCTCTATCTTGATAATGTTACCGACTTTGAATTTAACACAGTTTATAACTCTCACATAGAAGCGGCCATTATCCCTCACCTGTCTGCTATATACTCTGGCGGAAAGCCAACTTATCCCATGGATCTGATGATACCGGGTGCAACTTCGGCTCACTATGATAAAGTGGGATATAATGTAAATGAGATGTGGTCTTATAGCATTGATAAGGAGCACAATCTTTTATCGATAGCGCCACAATATATGTGTGAAATATCGTTGATCGAGATCAATGGTATCAAAGCAGAACCTATAATTGACAATCTCTATAAATTTGAAGATGCCGGGAATCTTACAGTAGATATAACTTATAGCGTTTTTGGTCATGAACACTTTTTGCACACACGATATACTCCAGAATTCCATTCTCAAATGGTAGCTGAAAATCTAAACTTACCAGTAACACAAATTGAGATTTCATCAACAGAATTATCGATAAAGATAAATGAAGAAGTGCGATTGGAAGCGTTTGTTTATCCTGATTATGCCTTGGAGAAAGGAATAATATGGTCATCTTCTGACAATGACATTGCAAGTGTATCTCAGGATGGTATAGTGACCGGACTGTCCTCGGGATCAGTGGTGATAACGGCTCAATCTTTTGATAATCCTGACATATATGCTATTTGCAATGTCATCGTATACACTATTGGAGATTCAAATGGAAATGGAGTCATAAATATTGCCGACGCTGTGAATATCGCCAATTATGTGGTAGGAAATGATGTCGAAAGTTTTGTCATTGAATCAGCTGATGTTAATGGTGACAGTCGTGTGACATTCTCGGATGCTTCTGCTACGATTACGCTTGTATTAGATCAGCCGGTAGAAGCCTTAAATGGGAGCGATATAAAAAATATCAGAGCATATGGAATAAGTGCTTTCGATAAAGTTGTTGTCGAAAACTATTCTTATAATCATGGTGAAATTACTCCACTACGAGTCTCATTAGACAGCAACACGGAATATGTTGCTCTTCAAATGGATATTGCAATTCCAGACGGTATCATTTTGGATGGCTTAAGGATGGTGGGCAGTACGAATGGTATTCATTCTTTAGCGACCAAGCAATTGGATGAACACACTTATAGAGCTGTGCTATTTGACTTTAACAATACCCCTCTACCAAACCGTGAGGGAAGTTTTCTTGAACTATTAGTCAAAGTAAAAGATGTAAATGCCGGAGACATAGAACTTTCGAATATTGTGGCATCGGATGTTTATGCAAATGAGTATAATCTTGGATTTGAAGGAGGCTACAATGATTGCATAACTGGCATAAAAGAACTTCCTGACAATTTAATAGAAGTTAATATAGAATCAGGTGTTATAAAAATCTCTAATGTATTCGGCAAAAATATAACTGTCAGTACAATAGATGGTAAGTTTCTGACTTCATTCGTTGCTCAGTCTGAAGAAGAGAGAATAGAGGTTTATCCAGGAATTTATCTGCTTACTATAGGCAATAAAAATGTGAAAGTTGTAGTGAAATAATGTTATTACCATGAATAATTTAAATATATCACGAATTTTGATGATACTGTCAATCCTATTGGCAGCATCTACTGCATATTCGTCTGGCCGACTGTATATAGAAACGGTCAATATAGCGCAAGGAGAGACGGCAGACCTTTCTATATTTCTTGATAACGAGCAACCGTTTGTTGGATTTCAGATGGAAATTTCGCTTCCTAGCGGTCTTCTATTTGTCAATGAAGGAGGAATTCCCGATATTAAATTATCCGAACGTCTCGATGGGAATTATCATGTAGCAGGAAAACTTTTAGACTCCAATAAATTACGTTTTGGTACGTTTTCAACTTCTCATACTCCAATTACCGGTAACAGTGGTGTTGTAGCAACTGTTAAGGTAATAGCATTTGATGATTTTATAGGTGGCGATGCATTGTTGACAAACGCATTATGCATATCCAATGATGATCAGGATGTTGATTTTTCAGATGAAGCTACATACATTGGTCTAAGGCGTCCTGTCGAAAATATTATAGTGAGTCCGGAAACAGTAGAGATGAGGGTAGGTGAGGTCATTCAGCTGGTAGCCGATGTCTATCCCGTGGATGCCACCGACAGGAACGTGATATGGTGGTCGGACAATCCCGGTGTAGCTGAGGTTGACCCTGAGGGCAACGTGACAGCCCTTACGCTCGGCGAGGC
>JAIDUH010000210.1:6671-28359 GCA_029060285.1 Muribaculaceae bacterium
ATATGGTGGTCGGACAATCCCGGTGTAGCTGAGGTTGACCCTGAGGGCAACGTGACAGCCCTTACGCTCGGCGAGGCCGTGATCTACGCAGATGCAGGTGAGCACCGTGCTTCCTGCCATGTGACGGTAGTTCCCACGCCAGTTGAGGGTATCACCTTGAATCAAGAATATGCAGAGCTGAAGGTCGGGGAGATCCTTCAGCTGATAGCCGATGTCTATCCAGGCGATGCCACCGACAGGAACGTGACATGGTGGTCTGACAATCCCGGTGTAGCTGAGGTTGACCCTGAGGGCAACGTGACAGCCCTTACGCTCGGCGAGGCTGTGATCTATGCGGATTCGGGAGAGCACCGAGCTTCCTGCCATGTGACGATAGTTCCAACACCGGTAGAGGGCATCACATTGAACCAAGAATATGCAGAGATGAAGGTCGGGGAAGTCATACAGCTGACGACTTCAATATATCCAGAAAATTCTACTGATAAAACTGTGTCTTGGTCATCTGATGATGAATTCGTTGCAATTGTTGATTCAGATGGCAATGTAACAGCTTTAAGTATTGGTGAATGCAATATTATCGCTATGGCAGCAGATGGATCAGGTGAAAGTGCAGTTTGTCATATTACAGTATCACCGATTTTGATTGAATCAATCACACTAAATCCTGAAAGTTGGAATGGAGAGGAAGGAGAGTCTTTCAAAATTGAGGCTTATATCTATCCTGAAGATGCAACCTTGAAGGATCTTTTGTGGACTTCAAGCGATGAAACCGTTGCAACCGTTGATGGAGAAGGCTTGGTATCTGTCTTAAAGGAAGGCTTCTGTGTGATCACTGTTATAGCCATTGATGGATCGGGCGTATCAGCTGAATGTATGATTACTAGTACTACCGGAATCGATGAAGTATTAGATGAAGGAAAGCTTTTTGATGTATATAACCTTAATGGCATCCTTATAAGAAAGAACTGCGACCATGATTTTATGAAGACTCTTCATCCAGATCTTTATATAGTTCGCCAAGGTAACAAGAATATGAAAGTTATAATACGATGATATTTCTCATTAAAAAGTAAATGTATTGAAAAACGCGGACTCTGCTATGCGGGAGACCCCGCGTTTTTCATATTGTGTATGTAATGATGTGTTTTTGACTATAAATTATTAACAATGATATATTATTTTTCTGGGACGCATAATTCGCGGCATGTCGCATTGCGTCTTGGATCTTTGCTTGGGGAGGATGTTCGGTTTATTCCGGATACAGACCCATATGCTCAGACATTTGATGTAAATATAGATAAGTCTATGGGATTTGTATTCCCGGTATATGCTTGGGGTGTGCCTCCAGTTGTACTTGATTTTATCAGTAAACTTCCGGAATCTATAAAACTACCCTTGTCAGAGAAATCTGCATATGTATGGTGTGTGGCAACATGTGGAGATGAGAATGGTATGGCTGTTGAAATGCTAAAAAAAGCACTACTCAAAAGAGGACTTAAGCTTTCATCGTCTTGGAGTATCATTATGCCAAATGTATATGTCCTTTTACCGGGATTCGGGACAGACCCGAAGGAATTGGAACAGAAGAAGCTTCAAGATGCTATTGGAAGGATAGCTTTGATTGGAGAGAAAATAAAGTCTAAGGAAGAGGAGTGCGACGTGCATCTTGGATCGCTGCCCAGACTAAAGACATCGCTTGTCTATCCAATTTTCAAGAAGTGGGGAGTTGATACGAAAAAGTGGCATTATACGGACGCTTGCATCGGATGTGGGAAATGTGCCAAGGTCTGTCCTGTAGGAAACATTGCTCTCTTGGACGGTCATCCACATTGGGGGAGTGACTGCACGAGTTGCTGCGCATGCTATCATGTGTGTCCGACTCATAGCGCGCAGTATGGGAAAATCACTAAGAATATGGGGCAGTTTTTTAATAATGCCTAAAATTTAAGTAGTAATGCATAATTCATAATTGTTTGTCGCTGAATTTCAATCGAAAAGATATTTATGATATCATGTGGATAATTCGATCAGCTACTTATGTTTTAAAAATAAAATGAAAGAATGGAGAAGAGTAAGGATTTTGTCGTTGGGTTTGAGAGTGAGAGGTTGGGGTATGGGAAGGTGGTGCTTGACAATTCGGCTAAGGGTGGAATCTGTCGGGGTGTGACGGCTGTAGTGGGGAAGAACGGGAGTGGAAAGACCACTCTCGGGAATGTGATTGCCAAGGGGCGGTATGCTTATGGGAACCGGCTGAAATTCGCAGCTGGCATATCACGGGTCAAGATGCTTACTTTTACTGATATTCATTCTTTTATAGGGATCGATGTGCAGTATTATAATCAGCGGATGGAGTCAACGGCAAATGAGTATGTTCCTACAGTGGGGAATATTTTCAAAGGAAAACTTGAATCTCAGGAATGGAAAAAATATTCCGAAGTTTTTCGATTACGCGATATAGAAGCGAAAAAGATCAATTATCTTTCAAGCGGGGAATTGAGAAAACTTTTGATCATCAATGCGCTTTATGAGATGCCTGACCTTTTGATATTGGATAATCCTTATATCGGCTTAGATGCACGGTCGCGTGAAGATTTTGATGAGGCTATCAAGCTTTTGCGAGAAAATGGGGTGTCCGTGGTATTTCTTTTGTGTGATTGCTGTGATGTGCCGTCGTATGTGGATAGTATTATAGAGATGGAGGATTGTCGGATAGGATACCCGAGTTCGAGGAATGGGGATGACAGGGGTAATGGGGACGATTGGGCTAACGAGTCCTATAAGGCAAATGCATCGAATGGGACTAATAATGCGAATATGTTGGATGAGGTTTATGTTGGTGCTTTACCTGAGAGGGTAAAAGCACGGAAGTATGAGGATTGTGAGATAGTCTTTTCGATAAAGGCCGGACATGCCCGATATGGAGACAAGACAATATTTGAGAATTTCAATTGGACAGTTCGAAAGGGAGAATGTTGGGCGCTTCATGGACCGAATGGATCCGGAAAGTCACTGCTATTGAGTATGGTTTGTGCTGACAATCCACAAGGATATGCAAATGACATTACTTTGTTTGATCGCCGGCGTGGTTCGGGCGAGAGCATCTGGGAGATTAAAGATGAGATTGGGTATGTATGTCCGGAAATGCAGTTATATTTTAAGTCGAATGATTGTGTTAAAGAGATAATCATTCAGGGGATGCGTAATTCTCTCAATCGATATAGAAAATCCACTCCGGAAGAGCAAGATGTGTCTGATGAGTGGATGAAGATTTTGGAGATAGGTCATCTTGCAGACCGAAAGTTTTCGGAATTGTCTTCCGGGGAGCAACGGATTGTGATGGTGGCCAGGGCTCTTGCAAAGCAGCCGGAACTTATGGTGCTTGATGAGCCATTGCATGGGCTCGATGGTGAACAGAAGAGACGCATAAACAAGATAATATCTGAATTGGTCGAGAAGAATGGGGCTTCTTTGATTTATGTGTCGCATTATATGAGGGAGTTGCCGGAATGTATTAGATTTTTTAAGGGAATGGGTGAGTAGTTAGGTAGGGACGCACGAGCAGTGCGTCCCTACAAGGTGGATGGGGAATTTAGTCGTTTTCTTCTTTTGGGGTGTCAGCTTTGAGTTTAAAAGAGATGGGAATCGTGAAGTAGCTTGCGACATTCGTTCCGTTATTCTTGGCAGGAGTCCATTTTGGCATGGCACGTACAAGTCGTATAGCTTCCTTATCGAGTTCTGGAGATACTCCTTTCACTATCTGAGGATTAGTGACTGAGCCGTCGGCTTCTATTATGAACTTTATGATCACGCGTCCTTGTATGTTTGCTTTTTCCGCTTCCTTAGGATAATTAACATGTTCAGAAAGCCAGTGCATCAAGTTAGGCATACCTCCGGGAAATTCAGCCTGGTCTTGCACTGCAACAAATACTTCCCTTTCTTTCGTGGTTTCATCAGAAACAGGGGAAATTGTTTCAGGGAGATTTTCTACTGATGACTCAGCAATTGATTTTAGTACTCCGGCAACTGAAGGGATTGAAGTCACTGCGATGCCTGCACCTATAGCAGGAATCAAAGCAAGCGCGAACAATCTGCGCCGCAACGATGTTTTTTTGTTGTACATCATAGTTACACGTTTTTGAAGTTTACTGTGATTAAGGCTGTTGGCAAGCGACTGGTACCCGTAGCCGACAGCCCTTTTTAATAATAGCATTTGATATTCTTTTACATTGACTCCTGATTCAATTACAGACTCATCTGCTTGGTATTCATGAATATCCCTGAGTTCCTCTCTCATAGCCCATGCTGCAGGATTATACCATTGCAAACATATTGTAGCGTATGCAACCAAAAGATCAGCTGAGTGATATAGCTTAAGATGAGCATATTCGTGAATCAGAATCATATCACCATCCCCTTCAAAATCCGATCTTCTCATTACAATCGAATGTTTCCAATTGAAGGGGGAGGTTTTATAAGAATCATCCACAAGAATCAATGTGAAATTTCCAAATTGTTTTCGTTCTCCTTTTCTAATGAGTCGCCACAGCATTGCAAGACCGAAAAGATAATAGCAAACAACGATTAAAAATCCTGTAATATATACTTTATATATAAGGCTAAAGATATTTAAGGAGATAAAATCTCCCGGATCCGCATTGGCATTGCCATCGACAAATTCTTCTGAAATCTCACCAATTTTTATGACTGATATTTCCGGCTCAATGGAAGAAGTTTGGAAAATAGCAACGAGAATTGCTATGGGGATAATCAGTGAAACTGCATAACTTAAAAGGATCATCCCTCGGTTGACTGCGTGTTGCCGTTTCCCTGCCATGAATATACGGTAGGCAATATAGCAGAATGCGAGAATAATGGAGGATATAATGGAGTAGGAGAGTATCATGGGGTGTCGGAGTTCTTTTTAGTTATTATTAGTTGAGTTCTTCTTTTCGATGAGGTCGAGAATTTCTTTCACCTCGTCTACGGATATTTTTTCCTCTTCAATGAGGGATGAAACAGCAATCTTATATGAATTTCCAAAATAATTGCGTATTACGTCGGTGAGGGATTTTGAACGGAACTCGCTCTTGTCAGCCATTGCATAAAAACGATGAGAGTTGCCTAACACTTCATGTGATACGTATCCTTTTCCTTCAAGAATCCTAATGGTAGTGGCAACGGTATTGAAGTGAGGTTTTGGATTGGGGTAGAGGTCTACCATTTCGCGTACGAACAATGGGCCTTTATCCCAGAGCATGTTCATGAGTTCTCTTTCTTTCTCGGTGAGGAGTTGCTTTTTTCTTCCGGCTTTCATGTTGGAGTGTTTTAGGTGTGTAAAGTCTTTAAAGACTTTAAGGTCATTAAGGACTTTTGTAATTTTTAGTTTAACGGATGCAAAGATAAAACTAAAATTTTAAATATGCAACTAATTTGTTAGTTTTTTTTTAAAAAAAATTTTTAGGTTAGACCCGGTGGGACGCACGCGGAGCGAGCTAACTACTCTGGCTTGATGCGGGGGACGCATGCGGAGTGTGCTAACTACTCTGGATGGAACTGAATGATGAATAAAAAAAAGCGGATGCCGAATACTTCGGAATCCGCTTTTTCAAATCCTAACAAACATTAACTGTCCATTCCGCTTTCATAACCGGAGGAGTCCATTTGTTCTCCGTCGTCTCTTTTATTCGGTTTAGCGTTCATGTTGCCGAAAGAGAATTTTACGGTCAGGCGAATTGTGCGTCCTCCACGCCAGCGTTCGTTGTATTGCGTATAGTCAGGACCGTTGGTGGTGCTTTTGAAGCGTCGAGAGTCAAATAGGTCACGGCAATTGAGGGAGAACGACCATGCTCCGAAGACTCGGCGCAGACCGAGGTCGACACTCCACCCTCCTTGTCGAGAACCCTGAGCTGAAAGCATCTTTGAGTTGTAGTTGCCCGTAGCTTGTAAGGAGATCGACCATGGAAGCTTCACATTAGCCATCATCCTCGCACTCCAAGCAAAGCTATTTTGCTTTTTACCGCTAAGGGGAATCAGATTGCCGCTTTCAGCTAAGAAGTCGTAGTTCCAACCGGAGATATGATTATTATACAGGTTGACAGTAGTAGTCAAGTCAAGATGATTGAAAAGCGAATTCTTAGAAACTATCTCACAACCTGAATTGACTTCATCTGCTATATTCGCCCAGGTGGAATACATCACATCACCATCAAGATAGCTGATACGGTTCATCATGTCGGAAGTGGTGCGGACGTAGGCAGACAAAGAAAGCATATGCCATGTCCAACTCTTCAGATAGTTAAGTTCAAAAGAGTTTGAATATTGGGGTTGCAGCTCCGGATTACCGTAGCTGACGTTTGTCGGATCTGAAATGTCATGGAATGAATTGAGCTGACCACCCCATGGACGACGAATTCGGCGCGTATAGTTGATTTGAAGCTCGTTGTCTTGGGGAAGGCTATAAGAAAGGAAGAGGCTTGGAAAAAGGGCAAAATTATTTTTACGGAAAGGAGTCACGTCATTTTCTGTCTGTCCGAAAGCGAGAGATCTTGTCTTAATCTGCCATGCCTCAGCTCTGAGACCTGCAGAAAAGCTGAATTTCTCTACATTGCCTCCGAGAGTAGCATACAGAGCAGAGACATTATTATTATATATGAAGCGGTTGTAAAGATCTTCGTTTTGCTTCATGTCTGATTCAGATGTGCCCGTGTATGTGTCAGTAGGAGTATTCTCATGACTATATCTGCCATTGAAACCGGCTTCGAGTTTTAGCCATTCAGAAAGCTTGTTAGTATAGTCAACTTTAGTTTCCCATGAGTCGTTTGACATATCCATGTTCTGCTCCTGATACTTAGTAGCTGAATATTCAGGATAGTCAATTTCTTCAAAATAAGAGCGCCAAGATGGCCCACCCCAATGATTGAAACCTGCAATTACATCAAGAGTGTGGTTGTCATTCCACTTATGGGTATAGTTGAATTCGGCATGCATTCCTTTGTGATTGCCTTTGTCTTTCGAGTAATCATCATTGGAAATCCAGTTGCCGGGAACATTAGAAGTGTAAAGGGTAGTCGAACTGCTATTGTTTCTGCCTAACATTCCAAATCCATTCAGACCGATGTCATCTTTATCAGTAAGATGATATGTGAAACCAAGGCGCGCGAATAAATTTCTGCCTCTATTGGGACTTTTGCCATCGGAATGGGTAAACAAGCCATTAGAATTACCATCTTCATCAAGAAATTCGCGATCCATTTTAGAGCCACCGGTATTACGGCGCATACGGAAACCAAGACCGGCGAAGGCATCAATTTTTGAAGAACTGAAATTGATATTAGCACTTGCGTTGCCTCCTCCACGTGAATTGGCACTGATTTCAGCACTTCCGTAGTAGCCGGCTTTTCTATCCTTCTTGAGAATAATATTTATAATGCCAGCAGTTCCTTCCGGACTGTATTTTGCGGATGGATTTGTAATTACCTCTATGCGGTCAATAGTCTCTGCCGGAATTTGCTCGAGAATCTGGGCTCGATTATCAGCAGTCAGACCTGATTCCTTGCCGTTGATCCACACCGTCACCGAAGAATTACCGCGAAGAGAGACTTCACCGTCCTGATCCACTTCAACGGAAGGGATAGACTCAAGAAGTTCGGAAGCTGATTGGCCGGCAGCAGCAATGTTGGCATCGACAGAGAAAACTTTCTTGTCGAGTTCGAAACGCATTTGACTACGAATCCCCTCCACAACTACTTCCTGGAGAAGCTTGGCATCATCGGCGAGATGAATGTTGCCAAGATTTATGTTGCCTCCGGACACAGTAGCTTCACGCTCTTGATCAACGCTGCCAACGTTTGATATCTTTACAATATATTTTCCGTCGGAGACGCCTTTAAGCAGGAATTTGCCATTTTCGTCTGTGCTTGTTCCTATTGGAAGGGGCTTGCCTGTCTTGGCATTGAAAAGCTGTACATTGACGAAATCCATAGGTTCGCCAGTCTCTTTATTCAGAACCTTTCCAGTGATATCACCGTTTGCGAGGGAGTGGAAAGATGCCATGCATAGGATGCACGGCAATAGAAACTTGATTTTCATATAGTTTTTTACCGTAGAAACGTTTTGTTAGATAAGGAGAGACTATGGTTTGGACAAGTTCGTTTGGCGTGGGTTTAATGAGGAGTGATATTTTTTTTCATAAACGCCTCTCCGGGACTATCTTGTCGATATAGGAAAACCCCAGGGGATATGTCCTGGGGTTTTGGTAAAACGGTTTAAATAATATATGCTTTTTGTTGATGAGGGACGCGCACGGAGTGAGCTGACTACACTTGGAAGCCTTCAATTCGATAGTTGTCAGAAGTTGATGATGAGGGATTCAATCCAGATAGTTGCGATACCGGAGATATAACCGAGGAATGCGAGCCACGTAATACGTTTGAAATACCATGTGAAAGGAATCTTCTCGATACCCATAGCCACGACCCCAGCTGCAGAACCAATGATCAGCAAGCTGCCACCCACACCTGCACAGAAAGTAAGGAGATGCCAGAAGAGACCATCTTCTACGAAGAGTGACATATATGAAGGATCAGAAGCTGCGGCTATCATTGCATCATTGGCGACAGGATACATTTCCATACAAGCAGCCACCAAAGGAACATTGTCAACAATAGATGACAGAACGCCTATAATACCGTTGATGACATATGCATCGTGGAAAGTATCGTTGAGCCAAGATGCGAGAGCCCCCAAAATACCGGCTTGGCTAAGGGCTGCAACCGCCATCAAGATGCCTAAGAAGAATAGGATAGTAGACATATCGATATAGCGGATCACTTGCGATACACGCCCTTCTATCTTACCATCGAGCTTATAATAACGAACGATAAGCTCAGTAAGGAGCCACAGCACACCGAGCGACAGAAGTATGCCCATGTAGGGTGGTAGATGAGTTATGGTCTTGAATACCGGAACGAAAAGAAGACCACCGACACCACAACAGAGAATCAGAATTGAAAGGTTGCGGTGCTCTTCATAAAGTTCATATCCTACGCGTTTGTCCTGACTGTTCAAAGGTTCCACTGAAGTAGCCGGAATCATTCTTGATGCTATGGCTACAGGCACTACAACTGATACGAGTGAGGGGATAAGGAGATTTACGATCAAATCCACTGATGATACGTAATTCTTCATCCAAAGCATGATGGTAGTGATGTCACCGATCGGCGACCAAGCACCTCCTGCATTTGCAGCAAGCACTATCACGCAGGAAAACAGCCATCTTTCCTTGTAGTTTTTTAGCATTCGTCGGAGCATCATCACCATAATAATAGTAGTGGTCATGTTGTCGAGCACGCTTGATAGAAAGAAAGCAAAGACCGAGAGAATCCACATAAGTTTCCGCTTGTCGTTAGCGTGAATGCGGTCAACGATAATTCGGAAACCACCATAGCGGTCAATGAGCTCGACAATAGTCATAGCTCCGATGAGGAAAACTACTATCTCGCAAGTGTCGCCAAGAGCTTCTATCAGCTCGGAAGAAACACCGGGATCATGACTCCCTAAAGCGTAGACCGCCCATAGAAGGGCACACATAATAAGAGCGAACGTAGCCTTGTTGATGTGAAGGACATGTTCGGAGGCTATCAATAGATAACCGAGGATGAAGATTACTAACAGTGTCGTAATCATAGATTTGAAAATTAAAATAACCTAAAACGCAGCAGCCCGTAAGACTGCCAACCTTGAAACACGATGTAAAATTAGTAAAAATAATTTGGAATATGTTCAGTTTAGTTAAAATTTTTTTTGATAATCGTAATTAACTTTCGAAGGACTATCTCGCAATGGGCGCAGAGAAAATGAGGGTTACTTGGTGAGAGTCTTTTTGGAACGCGAGATTTTTATTCCGGGGGCACAAGGATCAGTTATTCTTCTTCCTTGGAGGTCGTAGAAAATATCATCTTCATTCATCTCGAATCCGATCATGTCGACAGCCGAGTTTTCTCCGAATGAGCATATGGTCTTCAATGCCGGGGTGGCACGACCATCAAGGCTGTTGAAGAGCGGCGCGTTGTACCAGCCTCCGAGATTCGTATTATATGCGTTATACTCCATCCACCACCAGAAGAGACCATTGACATTGCCGTATTTCTCAAGAGTGGCGACAAGCTCTTTTGCAAACTTGTCCTGCCCCTCTTCGCTATAAGCCCACTTGCCGGAAAAATCATGTGTTGTTCCGGGAACTTCCCATTTGTAGGAGTAGCCGGTTTCGACTATCATAATGTTTTTTTCAGGATAACGGGTTTGGAGAGTTGACAGAGCTTTGTCAAGGACTCCCATGTCTCCGTGGAAGTAAGGATAGTAGCTTAGTCCGATGATGTCGTAGTCGACATCCAGTTTTTTCATTTGGTCGTAGAAGTTGGTCAGCACATCCACTTGTGCCACTCTTTCTGTATGAAGAACTATCTTGGCATCCGGGCATACTTCTTTGCAAGCCTTGATGGCATGATTGAGCAATTTCCCGAACCTGTCCCAATTAGCAGAATTACCCATGTAGACTTTCTTAAGAGAAGAGGAAGACGCATTTTCGGGTCCCCATAGCATTCCGTAGCTGATTTCATTGCCCGGTTGAATGAAAGCAGGAGATATTCCAGCCTCTTTTAGAGACAAAAGTGTGGCCTTTGTATAATCGTAAATCTTTTCATATAATTGCTCATCGGAGAGATCTTTCCATGATTCGGGAGTCCATTGCTTGGCAGGGTCTGCCCATGTATCAGAGTAGTGGAAATCGAGCATTAGATTAAAACCATCATCTACGATCCTTTTGCAAAGAGGAGTAATATATTCGAGATCCTGACAGGCGTTAGGGTCAAATTTGGATGGGAACTTGGTCTTATGGTCGTCGGGGTTGACAAAAAGCCGCACACGCATGGCGTTCATACCTTCGCTGTGTAGCCAAGGGAGGAGATCTTCGATCACACTGCCTTCTTCAGTTTTATATTGCGCGCCGGCGTTTTCGTATTCAGGAAGAAGGGAGATGTCGCCTCCGACGTATCTTTGTGCGGAAGCAGAAAGAATTTCCAGCGAGAGAAGAGCTAATGAGAGGATTCTTTTTTTCATATGACTTTTCTGATTATATTATTAGAGACATTAGAGGCTTTGGGAGCGTAAGGGCTCTTTGAAGTGCTGAGTGTTTTTGGGGCTCTGGTTATAGAAGAGAGGAAAGGATGTGGGCGGACTGATAGCCGTCGGGGGTGCGGAGCCAGTCGGGACGTGTGCCGGTCAGCTTGAATCCGGCTTTTTCGTAACAGAGCATAGCCGCTGTGTTGGATAGAGCTACTGTAGCAGTGAGTTGGTGGAGTCCGAGCCGATTGCGGCTATAGTCTTTTGCTGCTTCCAAGGCATTTGACGCTAATCCTTTTCCTCGAAATCGGGGGAGAATGTAGATGCCGGTGTCAGCCCTGAGATGTCGGGATGAAATGTCGAAAATGTCAAGTATTCCTACAGGTGTCTTTCCATTTTCTATAATAAGGCGGAGTTGACCACTACGGAAGGGATCCGCGTCGTATGTAAGGGCGTATTGGCGGAGTAATTCCTTGCTTAGAGGAGCCAGATAGTCGGAATATATCCATGCAGCCTCGTCAGACTCTGCTTCAAACAACATATCGACATCCTCAGGCTCTATGGCGCGTAGTCTTATTTCATAATTCATATACATAAATATTTGCCTGCTACAGCTTGATTATTTGTAGGGAACTCGGTTTACTAATGAGCGGCCAAGTGTGAGCTCATCTGTGTATTCAAGGTCGTTGCCGATGCTGACGCCTCGGGCGAGCATGCTGATTTCCACATCGTAGGATGCGAGTTTACGGGATATGTAGAAGTTCGTCGTGTCGCCTTCCATCGTAGGGCTAAGGGCGAGTATCACTTCCTTGATGCCACCGGCAGCCACCCGATCAATAAGAGATTGAATTTCGAGATCGGAAGGTGAGACCCCTTCAAGAGGGGAAATAACCCCTCCAAGCACATGATAAAGCCCCTTGTGTTCTCTTGTGGATTCAATAGTCAAAAGATCCTTGATGTTTTCCACCACACAAATGATGGAGGGATCTCGGGAATTGTCAGCGCAGATTTCGCAAGTTTCATTTTCAGAAATATTATGGCAAACCTTACAGTAGCGGATATTTTTTCTCATATTTATGATAGCTTCGCCGAGTGCAACAGATTCCGCTTCATCTTGACGGAGAAGGTGAAGTGCGAGGCGGAGGGCTGTTTTTCTTCCGATTCCGGGGAGTTTGCCTAATTCTGCGACAGCGTTGTCGAGAAGTTGTGAATTATAACTCTGGTTCATATTGCAAAATTAGTAATGTTTTAGTAATTTTGCAAATAAATTCGATTTTCTATCTCGGAAGACGAGGCTATGGGACTTGTAGGGCTTTTATGATTGAGCTTATGAGCCATATTAGGAGGATCGGATGGGATTGAGAAGCGTAATAAAAGTTAACATATGATAGAATATATAAATGGGACGATAGGAGAGTTGGAGCCTACACTGGCTGTGCTTGAATGTGCAGGAGTGGGATATGGGATCAACATAACACTTATGGACTATGCGAAGCTCCAGCAGCTGAAGCAAGTGAAACTGTACGTGCAGGAAATCATCCGTGAGGATGCTCATGATATTTATGGATTTATGAGCAAACAGAGCCGGGAACTTTTCAGGCAACTTATCGGAGTGAGCGGCGTGGGACCGAATACAGCGAGGCTCATACTTTCATCGATGACCGAAGATCAACTGATAGATGCTATCGCAAATGATAAGCCGGCGGCTTTGAAAAGTGTCAAAGGAATAGGCGGAAAGACAGCCCAAAGGATAATTGTAGACCTCAAAGATAAAATAAAAGCGACAGATATTTCGTTACTTTCAAGTACGCCAGTGGCAGGAGAAGCGTTTGATGATGCGGCAGCAGCTTTGACAATGCTCGGATTCGCTCCAACGGCAAGCCGGACCGCTCTCAAAAAACTCTTCACTGAAGATCCTAACCTCACAACAGAAAAGGCTATAAAGCTTGCACTGACAATGCTATGACTTTGTCTGCGCTGAATTAGGAGTGGCGTAGGATTGATTTGAACGACAACAATTTGAGTAAGCGCAACAACATATCAAGAATCAAGGTAGTGTCAGCACTCTTGGCAGTGTTGACGCTTACTGTCGCGTCATTCTCACAATACACTAAATCGACGCTTGCTCCGCCACCTCCGCCCCCAGTGCCTGACACTAAAATTGTGGGAGGAGATTCGGTAGAGTTGATCTTTCCTGTCAAACCTACTGTGCAGATCACGAGTGAAGATTATACAGGAAAGGAGTATCCCGCAGATTTAAAAGATCCTCAAAACATCACAACCCAGACCGTATATGACCCGGAGCTGGGAATGTATGTGCTTCATACGAAGATAGGGGAGAGGGATTTAATCACCCCTTTCTTGATGACATCGGAAGACTATAATGATATGGTCAACCGCGGGGAGATGTATGATTATTTCAGAAGTCAGAACTCTGCCAGTTTTGAACAAAAAGGTAAGGAAGCGTTCAATATCCTTGATATGAATTTTGCGCTTGGTCCCCTTGAAAAGGTTTTTGGACCAGGCGGAGTGCGTCTGACCACTCAAGGTTCAATCCAAATCTCAGCGGGTGTCAAGAGCAACAAGACAGACAACCCCTCTCTTTCATTGAGGTCGAGAAGAAAGACATATTTCGACTTCAACCAGAAGATACAGGCTACAATCAATGCATCGGTAGGCGACAAGATGAAGTTTAACATGAACTACAACACTGACGCAACCTTCAATTTCGATTCACAAAAACTGAAACTTCAATATGAGGGAAAAGAGGATGAGATAATAAAGAATATTGAGGCGGGCAATGTCAGCATGACCACCGGAAGCAGTCTTATAAGGGGTGGTACCGCACTTTTTGGAGCAAAAGCAAAACTTCAATTCGGGAAACTCACACTGACCGGACTTTTGTCGCAACAGAACTCGGAATCGAAAACCATTTCGACCCAAGGAGGCATACAAAGCACAGATTTCGCCATAAGCGCAGCTGACTACGATGCAAACCGACATTTTTTCCTGAGTCAATATTTCTACACGCATTATGATGAATTTTGCTCGAAGCTTCCATACGTGTCATCAGGAATCAATATCACGCGCATTGAAGTATGGATAACTAACAAGACCCAGAAGTTTGACGAGAGCCGTAACTTCGTGGCATTCATGGACCTTGGAGAGAATACACGGCTTGCTACAGATTATTGGACTCCAGATTATAGCGTGCCTGTGCCATCTAACAGCAGCAACAATCTTCTGCAAGTGTTGAAGACAGAATATCCCGGAGCGAGAAACATCAATCAGGTGACAGAGGTGTTGAAACCATTGAATGCATACGGAATAGAAGGAGGCAAGGATTTCGAGAAAGTTGAGAGTGCCCGGCTCCTTAATTCGAGTGAATACTCGCTTAATTCTGCACTTGGATACATTTCGTTGAAACAAGCCCTCAACACCGACGAAGTCCTGGCTGTGGCATTTGAGTATACATACAATGGCAAGGTCTATCAGGTAGGTGAGTTTTCAGGAGACGTGACATCGACTGAAAACGCGCTTTATCTGAAGATGCTTCGTGGCACAACCGTATCTCCAAAGCTTCCGATGTGGCAACTGATGATGAAAAACGTATATAGCCTTGGAGCTTATCAGATACAAAAAAAGAACTTCAAATTCAACGTGAAGTTCTTAAGCGACTCGACGGGAATTGAGATACCATATCTTCCGGTAGGCTCAATTTCAAACAAACCGTTGCTTCAGGTGATGGGGCTTGACAGGATAGATTCGAATGGAGAATCTGTAAGCGACGGCATATTTGACTTTATCGAAGGATATACAATCCAGACCTCAAATGGAAAGGTTATTTTCCCAGTAGCCGAACCTTTTGGCTCCAATCTCAGGAAGCAGATCGGAAATGACGCGCTCGCTGACAGATATGTCTATCAGGAGCTTTACGACTCTACCCTTGTAGTGGCAAAGCAATTTGCAGATAAGAATAAGTTCACAATGTACGGACAATATACCTCCGGCAGGGGTAGCCAGATCAATCTCGGCGCTATGAATGTGCCGAGAGGGTCTGTTGTAGTCACGGCAGGAGGCGCAGTGCTTACTGAAAACAGTGACTATACGGTGGACTATTCGATGGGTATAGTGACAATCACCAACCAGAGCATCATTGACTCGGGGACCAACGTCAGCGTATCGCTTGAAAACCAGTCGATGTTCTCGATGCAGCGCAAGACCTTGATGGGACTGGACGCACAGTACAGATTCAACAAGGACCTGACAGTAGGAGGAACATTGCTTCATTTCGGCGAGAAATCACTGACGGAGAAGGTAGGAATAGGAGAAGAAATCATCAACAACACCATGTTTGGAGCCAATATA
The DNA here is from genome assembly GCA_029060285.1 of Muribaculaceae bacterium. GTDB lineage: Bacteria > Bacteroidota > Bacteroidia > Bacteroidales > Muribaculaceae > Lepagella. Next base: position 22,158 of record JAIDUH010000210.1, read on the forward strand.
AGCTACAATAAACAGTTTATGTGGCTCACCAACCTTATAAACAAAGTGCCCACCATCAATGCCAAGGCGCCCTCATCATTCAACCTTACGGCAGAATATGCGCAGCTCATACCGTCCAAGCAGAAGACCGGCACAAATCAGGGCAGCTCATATGTAGATGACTTTGAAACATCGCAGACCGGCGTGGATCTGCGCAACCCATACAGTTGGTTTTTAGCCTCTGTGCCACAAGACAATTCAGAAGATGCATTGTTCCCGGAAGCATCCCTTAGCAATAATCCAGATTACGGTAAGAACAGGGCCCTTCTCGCATGGAACTATATCGACCGAATATTCACACAGAAAAACAGTTCGATGCTGCCCGGCTATCTGAAAAATGACAAGCACCAGCTTTCGAATCCGTATGTACGTGAGATCAAAGTGTATGAGATCTATCCCGGAAGAGACACCAACTATGGGGATGCAAATTATATACAGACCCTCAACCTCTCATTTTATCCTAAAGAGCGTGGACCGTATAATACAGATGCAGAGAATATCGACAGCGACGGCTCGCTCCTCAACCCCGAAAAGAGGTGGGGAGGCATTATGCGTAAGATGGAAAACTCCAACTTCGAGACCTCTAACGTAGAATATATACAATTCTGGCTTCTCGACCCATTCCTTGACAAAGATGCGCCATCCAATCCCGGTGGAGATCTCTATTTCAATTTCGGTGAGATCTCGGAAGACATCCTGAAAGATGGAATGAAGAGCTATGAGAACGGTCTCCCCGTAGACGGCAACGAAGACTTCATCGAAGAGACTGTTTGGGGAAAGGTCTCCAAACAGAATTCACTTACATATGCATTTGAGAATGCTCCGAATGCCCGTTTGCTCCAGGACGTCGGACTGGACGGCATTCCCACGGAAGAAGAGTTTACGTTCCCCACTTATGGGGATTTCATAGAAAGGCTGCGCAACAGATTGTCGCAGGAAACGATCGCAAAGATGCAGGAAGACCCGATGTCGGTCTTCAATGATCCCGCCGGCGACAACTATCATTTCTTCCGTTCGGATTATTATGACGCCCAACATACTTCTATCCTTGACCGCTACAAGCATTACAACGGAGTAGAGGGGAACTCACTCTCGCCCGACCAGAGCCCCAATCCCCAGTATCAATCAAGCCGAGCCGTACCGGACGTAGAGGATATCAATCAAGACAATACCCTTAACGAATATGAAAGATATTTCCAGTATAAGGTCTCAATCCGTCCGGAAGATCTCGTAGTGGGCAAGAATTTCGTGACAGACCGTCAAGTGAGATCAGTTCCGACGCTGGAGGGTCAGCAAGAGGCAGTGTGGTATCAGTTTAAGATACCTTTGACGAGTCCGGAAAAGGTAGTGGGAGGAATCAGTGATTTCTCTACCATCCGTTTTGCCCGTATCTTCATGACCGGATTCACCGAAACCACTCACTTGCGTTTCGGATCGCTTGAGCTCGTCAGAGGAGAATGGAGAGACTATAAATTCAATCTAAACTCGCGCAATGACTCTCCGGCTGAAGGAGAAATCGACATGAGCGTAGTGAATATTGAAGAGAATTCTCACCGTACACCGGTGAATTATATTCTCCCGCCCGGAGTGACCCGAATCCAGGATTCAAGCAGCGCGGCGGCTACCCAGCTTAACGAGCAGTCTCTTCAACTTAAACTCACTGGTATACAGCCCGGCGACGCACGCGGCATATACAAGAACACTCAGCTTGACCTGAGGATCTATAAACGTCTGCAAATGTGGGTTCATGCCGAGGCAGAAGTGGATGACCGTACCAACCTTAAAGACGGAGATCTCGCTGTATTTATCCGCGTGGGCTCAGACGTGAAGAATAATTACTACGAGTATGAAATTCCTCTTGATATCACTGCTCCCGGCTCTTACAACAATATGTCGTCGGCAGACAGGTGGCTTGTGTGGCCAAAGAATAACTATCTCGATCTTCCATTCGAGTTGTTTACAAAAGCTAAGACGGAGCGAAACAGAGCAATGTCGGAGGGTCAGGACGGCGTAGGATACATAAGGCTATATTCAATGAGGGATCCAAGCAACCAGCGAAATACAATCTCCGTGCTCGGCAATCCATCATTGAGTGATGTGCGCACCATGCTTATCGGTGTCAGGAACAAGTCGAATACAGTCAAGGACGGCACAATATGGGTGAACGAACTGAAGGTGACAGACTTCAACCAGGATGGAGGCTGGGCTGCCAAGGTGAATGCCAACCTTGCCATTTCTGATGTTGCCACCATCAATTTTGCCATGCATAAAGAGACAGCCGGGTTCGGAAGTGTCGATCAGGGCCTATCGGCAAGAAGGCTTGACAATTATGACCAATACAATTTTTCAGTGCAAGGAAATCTTGGGAAACTTGTGCCGGAGAAAGTCAAGCTGGCAGCTCCAATCTATTATTCACGGAGCAGTGAAACTTCCACACCTAAATACAATCCGCTCGACCAGGACATCCTGCTTAAAGATGCCCTTTCAGCCGCTACGACCAAAGCAGAAAAAGACTCCATCAAAGGATATGCCGTCACAAAGAAAACTACGGAATCATTCTCGTTGTCAAACCTCAGATTTAATGTGACATCAAAGAACACGATGCCCTGGGATCCTGCTAATTTTACAATCGCATTCAATTTCAACAAGCAGCGAGAAATGGACCCGACGACAGAATATGAGAATACCTCGGACTATCGCGGATCTTTCCAATATTCATATTCTCCATATTTCAAGCCTTATAAGCCATTCTCGAAACTTAACGGAAAGTCAAAATTCCAGAAATTCCTGAAAGATTGGCAATTAAACTGGCTCTTCAATAATCTTACATTCTTCACGAGCATGTCTCGCCATTATTACGAACAGCAGACACGCTCTGAAGTGGACATAGATATGCAACTCCCCGTGCAGGTGAGCAAGAATTTCCTCTGGGACCGTCAGTTGTCGCTTAACTGGAACCTGACCCAATCGCTCACATTCTCCTTCCAGAGCAACACCACAGCAAGAATTGAAGAAACTATTGGAGCAGTCAACAAGAAACTTTTCCCCGACAAGTATCGCGATTGGAAAGACACTGTCATAAACTCCATAAAAGGACTTGGAACACCGTGGAACTACAACCAGACATTCACAGGAAGCTATAAAGCCCCATTCAATAAGATACCCTTCTTGGACTATCTTACAGGAAATTTGAGCTACACCTCAACTTACCAATGGGACAGGGGTACAAAGATTCAGGATGTGGACATGGGCAACACCATACGGAATCAAACCACCTGGAATGCAGATGCACGCTTGAATTTCGAGACACTGTATAATCACAGTAAGTTCCTGAAGGATATCAACCAGCGCTTTGCCGGAAAATCAGGAGGCAACAAGCGGAATCAAAACAATGATAAACTGAAAGGAGCTGCCAATAAAAAGAATGCATCGAAAGCGAAACGTCTGGAAAAGAGCATCCAACTTTCCGAGGACTCGACAACGGTATTGAAACACAATATGAAGACTAAAGACATTGTGTTTACTGCAACTGTCAAAGGGAAGCGCTTTGATCTGAAGACCAAACCGATTGATGACAATAGTGTGGAAATCCTTAACAAGGGTACGGAAATTGTAAAGATCATAGCCAAAGAGAAAGTAAAGGAAGATAAGAAAAACATTGGCAGTGAGATATTGCAGCACGGAGTGAGATTGCTTATGGCTCCCAGGAGTATTTCCATGCGTTGGAGACAGAACCACTCATTGAATCTCCCTCTCTTCATGCCATCAGTAGGAGACGTATTCGGGCAGTCGAATGCTTATGGACCGATGAGCCCGGGTCTTGACTTTGCTTTTGGATTCTATGACGAAAGCTTTGTAGACAAGGCCTTGGACCGCGGATGGCTGCTGACTGACGGGCAAAACACATCCCCTGCAATCTGGAACAAGGGGGATGAATTCAATTTTGAGCTGACTCTGGAGCCCATCAAAGGATTGAAGATAACACTGACTGAAAATTTAACTGACAACCGTACGAATCAGGTGCAGTTTATGTATTCGGGCATGCCAACATCCCGAACCGGCAGCTATACGCGCACGCATGTGGCTTTGAAGACAGCATTGAGGACATCTAAAGCCGAAGACGGATATAACTCTGAGGCATTCAATAATTTCCTTCAGTACATACCTATTGTTGCCAACAGGTATGAGGAATTGTATGCCGGAATGCGTTATCCTCAGACAGGATTCATGGAAGGGAACCCTCTTGGCGGAACCATCTACAATCCGGAGGTAGGAAGTGTCAGCCGCACATCGAGTGATGTCTTGATTCCGGCTTTCCTTGCGGCATATAGCGGAACGGATGTGAAGAAGGTAACCTTAAATCTTTTCCCGGGGCTTTCTGCCATGTTGCCAAACTGGAAAGTAACTTATGACGGATTTGTCAATCTTGGCAATATGAAGAAATGGTTTAAGACATTTACTGTGCAGCATGCCTACAATTGTACTTATTCCACTGGAAGCTACACTTCATATCTGAATTGGATAGGAGTGAATGGCGACTATGGGTTTACACTTGATGATGGCACACAAAGTCCGATACCTTCATCGCCGTTCAACGTATCATCGGTAGCCATTACTGAAAAGTTTAATCCGCTTATCGGCTTCAATGCTACTCTCAACAATGACCTGAAAGTGAATTTGCAATATACCGACAGCCGGACACTAAATCTGAATTCCCAGGCGGGACAGATAGTGGAGACCGCATCCCGCCAGATAACAATAGGAGCAGGATACAAGATAGCAAACTTCAATAAGATTATCAAAATAGGAAGCCGTCAGGGTGGAGTAAGCAATGATCTCTCGTTGGACGTAGACCTTAATTTTGCAAACAATTCAAGTCTCATCCGCAGGATAGAGACTGCATATACGCAGGCTACACAGGGCACGAAATCTTTTTCATTGAATTTCATGGCAAGCTACGTACTCAGCCGAAGGATAACTCTTGCTGCTTTCTTTGACCATCAAGTGAACACTCCTCTTGTGTCATCAACTGCTTTCCCCACATCAAACAGCAATTTTGGAGTGTCTATCAACATGTCGCTTGCTCGTTAGGTGTTTTGCGTTTGGAGTTTGATATCTTGCGAAGATCGGTGACGAAATGGATAAAAAAGAGCTTCAATTTTGTTTAAGAATTGTTAAATATAATGAAAAACATTGCGAAAATTCAGTTATTGGCGCTTCAAAACTATTAAAAATATGTTATACAGCATATTTTACAAAACAATTTGAAATCTTACTCGTTATATATAATGAAGTGATAAATTGGGAATAGAGATTCCCGACAATCTAAAGTTAATAATTTCGTCCTGCTCTCCGAAAGATAGAGCGATAGATATCTTCCAAAGTAGGCGGTTTTCATACCCATTTATGAGAAACCGGAAAAACGAAATTCCCCGGATGCTCTCCTTGATCAAATCGGAAGAATTGATCTGTCCGGGTAAGTGTAACCAAAAATTGTTTTTATGAATTTTAAACTGAAAACTACGGGAATCCTTGCCGGTGCCGGACTTTTAGGACTCATGGTCCTGACCTCAGCAGTCTCCACCAAGAATGTCCCGTTGGAGGTAGGAAATCAAGCTCCGGAAATATCAATTTTGAATACTGATGGAGAGTCAGTGCTCCTTTCTGAATTGAAAGGACAAGAAGTGATCTTGAATTTCTGGAGTGCTATGGATGCTGAAAGCCGCATCAATAACATCCGCCTCTCGAGAGAAGCCGAGCTTACAGGCGCTAAGTATATTGGAATGTGTATTGACTCAGACCGCGAGTTGGCTGAAGAGGTCATGAATGTGGACAGAGTCGCTACGGATCACCTTTATTTCGCCGACAAGCAAGTGACAGATGAATATCAGCTTGCAAAAGGGACTCGGATAGTAAAAATTGACGCTTACGGCACAGTTGCCGCTATTGATTGAAAAAAAAGCATCCCCGCGTGGGATGCTTTTTTTGATTTATAATTCATGAATTATAATGCATAATATTTTCTGTTTATATGAACTGAATTGGCATGGTAATTGTTAATATTTACGAAAAACACAAAATTTGAAACTTATGAACTTCAATAATTTCACAATTAAATCGCAGGAAGTCATTCAAAAAGCGATTGACTACACTCAGCAGGCAG
>JAIDUH010000211.1 GCA_029060285.1 Muribaculaceae bacterium
AGCTGATATTTCTGGCATCCCATTGACTTAAGGCGCCGGCATACCTCATCGGTAATATGGAAAGGATTGCCAAGAATTGTGAATGGAATCTCCCTTTCCTTTAGCATCGCGAGGATTTCCCAGAAGTTGCGGTGAAGTATAGGATCACCTCCGGTGATGTAAAAATATGGCAAACGATCCATGCGCTGACACATTTCCACGCATTGGTCTATGACATTCGCTGCCTTATCGAGAGACATCTCAATGATATGCGGGTGTCCCTCAGAAAATATGTAACAGTGTTCACAGCGCTGGTCGCAACTGTCAGTGATATGCCATTGAAAAGCAAAGTATTCCATTGAAATAAAATATTGATACTTCCGATGCATTGCCCATGGCTTTGCATCGGAAGAATAGAGGTTGTTGACGGTTTACTTCTCACCGGCACCGCAAGCTGAGCCACAAGCTGCAGGCTTTTCTTCCGGCTTTTCGTCACCTGCGCCACATGCGGAGCCACATGCTCCTGAAGGAGTTGCATTCTCAGCTTCTGCACAGAGATAAGCCTGTGCGGTGTGCTTTACAGCACCATTGGAAATACGTGTCATAGTCGTACTTATTTTTAGGGTTAAACACTGTTTGTCAATGCAAAGATAGTACTTTATTTTCAACATATCAAGAGGTTACAATTTAAATACCAAGTAACATATTTATCGCTTTCTTGATTATCAGTTATTTGGAGTAATAAATAAGAAAAAATTTTTTTCTTACTTGCATATTTTAGAGATTTCACGTAACTTTGCGTCTAAAAGCAACCCGTAAATGAGAAAGAAAGAACAACTTAACTCAATAATAGAGATATGTCCTGTAAGGAACGTGATAGCTCGTTTTGGCAATAAATGGGCATTGCTTGTAATTCTCGTGCTGAGCGAGAATGAGCCTATACGCTATAATGAACTGCACCGTAAAATCCCTGATATATCATCAAGGGTTCTCTCAGGCACACTCCGCGTCTTGGAAGCAGATGCGCTGGTGGAGCGTACATATTATCAGGAAGTGCCACCTCGAGTAGAATACTCCCTTACTGAAACCGGTCGCTCACTTGTACCCATCATTATGCAACTGACAGAGTGGGCACAGAAAAATATGAAATCTATAATCGAACATCGAAAAGACTCAAGCAACGACCTCTGATTATTTCCTCAAGTTTCTAAATTAGCAAATCCTTAGTCCATAATACATTATATCTCACGCAGCGAGCCCTTTGCGCCCTTGCGTGAGATTCTTTCTTCATGAGAACTTTGCCCCGGTAAGGAATCTCACGTAAAGGCGCAAAGGGCTCGCAGAGGGCAATTATCTTCAAAAAAATATTCAAAAAAACCTATATCTCAAGATTTTTATATATCTTTGCAACTGCAGTTGTCTATAATACATAAAAAAGAATATCATGATACAGGAACTCAAGGAATTCAATCGCAAGTTTGTAGAAGAAAAAGGCTACGAACGTTTTGCCACAAGCAAGTATCCCGACAAGAAAATTGCTATAGTAACATGTATGGATACACGTCTCGTGGAACTGCTCCCGGCTGCTCTCGGCATCCGCAACGGAGACGTGAAGATCATCAAGAATGCCGGTGCCACCATCACCAACCCTTTCGACTCCACAATGCGATCCATTCTGGTAGCCATCTATGAATTGGGAGTCAATGAAATAATGGTGATAGGCCATACAGGATGCGGTGTGCAGGGCATGAACGCCGATGAGATGCTACACCTCATGAAAGAACGTGGAGTAAGCGAAGAACACATTACTCTGATGAAGCACTGCGGCATCAACCTCAAGGAATGGCTGCACGGATTCGACGATACTGACGAAGCTGTAAAAGAAACCGTCGACCTCATCGCCAACCATCCCCTGATGCCCCCGACCGGTGTAAATGTGCAGGGCTTCGTAATGGACACCTACACCGGCGAGCTTATGGAACTTAAGTAAATATGAACAAAGAACTTAAGAATATGACTCTTGAAGAACTATGGGAACTTTTTCCCATAGTTCTTTCTGCACATAACCCTCATTGGACTGAATGGGCTGAAGAGGAAATCGCTGTGCTATCCTCCATCTTGTCCGGTTTCGACATAAAGATCAGCCACATAGGGAGCACAGCCATACCGGGTATCTTGGCAAAACCCATTGTAGATATTCTTGTAGAGATTCCTTCTGAAACAGATTGGAAGGAAGTCAAGAAGAGAATGGAATGCGCCGGATACATATGTATGTCGACATCTGGCGAGCGCATGAGCTTCAATAAAGGCTATACTCCGGAAGGGTACGCAGAACGAGTGTTTCATATACACTTTCACCCCACAGGGGATAACGACGAGATCCGTTTCCGCGACTACCTAATAGCCCATCCTGACATAGCAAAGGAATACGAAGGACTGAAGCTCAGCCTACTCCCGCGATTCAAGCACAACCGCGATGCCTACACCGAGGCCAAAACCGACTTCGTATGCAAAATCAATGCGATGGCGAAATAAACCTAAACCCTGATGCCGTGTTAATATCATAAAACCATTTTGATTATGAATACCCTACAAACCACATCGGATCCATCAGCCACCCCCAAAGGTTCCGGAGAAGAAGATATAACAGTTGACAAACGAGGTCGTCTGGTCGGCAATGTCTCTATGTTCATTGCCAAGACCTTCTCCGGCCTGAATGAGAATGCACTGAAGTATCTGCTTCCTACTTGGATGAACGCATTCACAGGAGTGGTGCTTCGACTCGGTTTCGGGTCTGTTTTCTTCTGGATTCTTGGTTGGGTTCGTCCCGATAAGACAGAACAAGTTACGATGCGCGATCGCTTTTTGCTCTTGCTGACGGGTGTCATAGCAGTATTCGGATATATGTATACCCTCCTGATAGGACTTACATATACCACTCCGATCTCTTCATCTATCTTCATAGCCCTGCAAGCGACTGTGGTATATATCATCTGCCTTATCCTTCGTACAGACCGTCTGTCTACAGGACGCCTTATCGGCATTTTCTTAGGCATCGGAGGAGCCCTTATATGTATCCTTACCCAAAAACACAGCGAAGTGGCATCCAATCCGCTTTTGGGCAATATGTTCTGCCTGCTGTCCACCTTCCTTTTCAGCGCATATCTTGTGATCGAAAAGAAATTCCTTAAGCGACTAAGTAATGCCACTGTAAGCAAATACACATTTTCCGGAGGACTTCTCGCAGGAATAGTAGCCGTTCTAATAACGGGTAAGTGGTTTGCTCCTGTACTTACATCGGGAGTTTTCTCAACTCCATTCCTTGTTCTTGCCTTCGTTCTCCTCTTCCCTACCTCTCTTAGCTATCTGCTGACAGATATAGGGCTCAAGAAACTTCCTGCTACAGTTGTGGCACTATATTCCAACTGGATACTCATCGTGGCTGCCATAGTAAGTTACGTTTTGGGACAGGATAAGTTTTCATGGTGGCAGATCCTTTCCATCATCCTCATCATCGCGAGCGTCTTCCTTGTGGAATCAGCCGAAGCCAAGGACCATAAGGCAACTCCTTCCAAAACCACCCCCTAAAGTCAGAGTCTCTCTATGAAAGATTCCGAACCAACATGTGAATTCAATTAAGAGGCTCTTTACAGAAAGCATTTTTAGACAAAAGTGTTGTTTGTAAAAAGCATTTTTCCAAAGATGAAAACGATTAAGCCGAGGGAGGAACTGCGCGAATACGTACGCTACTATTGGATGCTGGAGAGCGATGAGCCTTTCAGTGTCCTTACATTTCCTATCGGTTGCCCACAACTCATATTTCATAGAAAGACTCCTCTCTATATTCCTGAACTTACAGCATACCAAGATCATTTCACCATCAGCGGGCAGGTGAATTTCCCTGCCCATCTACAATCTGACGGACATTTGGAAATGATAGTCGCTGTGTTTTATCCCCATACCATCAGCCTCTTCATTGACACACCACCGTCGGAATTCTACAATCTGGAAATATCCGGATATGACATCGAGAACAAACAACTTAACGAAATCGCATCAATAATCTTCGATTGCGAAAGTACTGATATTGGAATACGTACTCTTGAAGAATGGCTGATGACTAAGATCAAGCGTTCACTGGACATCCAACGAATCGGACTTTCCCTCGATAGCCTTCTCATCAATCCATCAACCACCATCACAACACTGGCAGACAAGGCATGCCTCTGCAAAAAGCAATATGAACGTGTATTCCGCGAATATGTAGGTATGAATCCAAAGGAATACGCACGCATCGTCAGATTCCAGAAAGCCCTGTGGATGCTTCAATGTGGCAACCGTAATTACGCAGACATATCAGCAGCCATCGGCTACTCCGACCAGTCTCACCTGATAAGGGAATTCAAGTCAATGACCTGTCACACTCCCAAATCGCTTTTAAACATCTGCCAGCCCTACTCCGACCTCTTCACAAATCCGGTATAGTCATACCCGACCTACATCCAATTGATCATTAATAATTAATCATTGATAAAATGTCTCTTTTATTCTATCGAATATAGAATTAGAGGTATAATTTTGCATCAAAAAAAGATATGATGCAGGAAGTGAATCCGGCGGAGACCACACGCGCCAATGCCTTTAAGATGTGGATGAATGCACCCATGCCTATGGTGACATTGTTCAAGACTATTGATGTAACCAATTTAAGGAGAATCAGCAAGCGACGTGAGCTTAAGTTCAATATGCTAATGTGCTGGTGTGTCGGAAAGGCGGCCTCGCGGATAAAGGAGTTCTATACGCTCCCTGTCGGAGACAAGCTGATCCGGTATGATTCCTTGGCTGTGAACACCATAATAGCAAACCATGAGGGAGAGGTCAGCTCGTGCGACATTCCGTTTACCGACAATATCCATGAATTCAACAGTCAATATCTCCACCTTACAAGGGAGGTAGCCGAAACTTGCCAAAACCATGACATAACAGAAAGCATGGTGATAGGGACCTCGGCATTGGCACGATATGAGATAGACGGAGCGGTAGGAATGTACAGCGGCATCTTCAATAATCCGTTCCTCATCTGGGGACGCTACCGCAGATCATGGCTTAAGACCCGCCTTACAGTCTCCTTCCAGTTCCACCACACCCAGATGGACGGAGCCCATGCCGCCCTATTCCTCGCCTCCCTGCAACGGGAAATTAATAACATCAGCACATAACCTGATAAATCTTTTTCCATGAGCCATACCATCAACCTGAACAATTCCACATGGAGTATCACTTCGTTATTTCCCAGGAGTCGATGTTGTTACGTTGAGTCGAGTAGTTGGCCGCGATCCTAATGACGGTCTTGTCTGAATGACGGAATGGCCCGGCATAGCCTTTGTCTTCGATCTGATCCATGGCATTGATCACGCTGCCGTCGGTCTTCAGTTCGAAAATATAGATGAACCGTCGGGTCCGCAGCATTACGTCCATACGCGCTCTGCATGTCTGCTCCTCTGCATGCGGCAGGAAGCCGAGAGCACGGAAGATTATATAGATGTTGTTCTTGAAATAACTCTCACGCTTAGCCATCTCAGTATTGCCGTAGGGATTACCTTCGAGAAAGGTCTGTAGAAGTTCCATAAACCTGTCCGCCTCTCCATCTATTACGGCGCTCCGCATCTTGACGAGCAATCTGTCGCATTCAACATCAGTATACCCGGAATAAATTGGAATAAGAGCCCTGGAGAAGCTCTCCGCCACCTCCATATTAGGGAGTCCGAGAGTGTAGAGACTCTTTTCCTCATCGTAACTCTTGATGGTAAGGTAGCCTGTCTCAAACAGTAATGCCACAGGATTGTTCAGATACGATTCCTTCACGCTCAATCCGCTTGCCAGCGTTTCTATACGGTCAAGGTCAGGAAGAAAGAAATTGTCCCTCTTCATTATGCCAATCAGATATGATGGAGTGCCGCTTTTAAACCAGAAGTCATCCACCCTCTTTGACCTAAGTGCGCTTAATAGACTGAAGGGATTGTAGACATCCGGGCTTTCCTGACTGAAATGATAGCCATCGTAGCTTGCCTTGAGCATAAAGAACGCTTCTTCTTCAGAAGTCTTCTGCTTCTTTGCAAACTCACTTATCGCGTCGGGAAGATATTCTTTCAACTCATCTTCTGTTATACCGCACATTCCGGCGTAATCATCTTCTAACGTAATGTCAGTAAGGTTATTGGCACCGCTGAAAAGACTTGTGTGGCTGAAACGGGACACACCAGTGACGAACGCGAATTCAATATATCTGTCATACGATTTAAGCACTGAGAACACTGCCTTAAGAGTCTGACGGTACCGCTCATTCAGCTCGGGGCGGTCAAGGGTATTAAGAAGAGGAGCGTCATACTCATCTATTAGTACCGCAACCTTTTGCCCCGTCTTCTCATAAGCGTTAAGCAGCAGGTTTTCAAACCGTTGGGGAAGTTCCACTACATCAGAATCCTTTCCATATATCCGCTCATATCGAGAAAAAACGGTATTGAGGAATATGCTGAGTGAATCCATAGACGAAGCTTCCAACGTATTGAAAGAAAACATCAAGACAGGATAGGGAGTCCAATCGGCTTCCTCATCATAGATGTACAGTCCTTTGAAAAGATCACGTTTACCCTCGAAATAAGCTTCCATGGTACTCAAAAGAAGACTTTTTCCAAACCTCCGAGGACGACTCAGGAAATAAAAATTCCCTTCATCTTTCAATTTCCTGATATATTGAGTTTTATCTATATAGATATATCCACCCTCAATTATCTTTGAGAAAGTCTGTATTCCGATCGGATATTTCAAAATCTTTTCCATAATTCAACCTGCCTTTTTCAATAAAACGCTATCTACCCCCAAAATTAATAAAAATTCTTCATAATGCAAAAAATAATTATTAACATCAACTCAGTTTCCCCCAAACTGATAGTCAGACAAAAGGCCTTCACTTTCTAAGACGAAAGTGAAGGCCTTGAACTTCTGCACCATTGCGCCCTTTGTATGAGATTTTTAGAGCTTACAAAAGTTGAATTATTTCATTATTTCGGAAGAGTCGATACAGGGAATTCCCATATTGCGGAGATCGAATATATTGGCGTTGGCTACTTCTTCCGATGCTGCAGAGCAGCAGTCTGTCACTACGATTGTGTTATAGTCAAGACCCATAGAGTCGACGGCTGTAGAGCGGACACAATTCGGATACTGAGTGCCTGTCAGATATACATTCTTTACTCCAAGTCCCCTGAGAATGATATCAAGATCCGTCCCGAAGAATGCACTGAAACGCTGTTTGGTGATTGAGATATCACCTTTCTGAGGAGCTATCTCATCTGGAATTGCAGCCCCCTTTGTCCCTTCAATGCAAAAGGGGTGACCTTCTTCAAAGAAGTGACGACGGAATAACTCTGCATCTATGCCTGAAATGCGATGTATTCTATAAATGTAGATGACGGCCCAGTTGTTGGCACGGCCATAATCCAAAAACTTCTTAATTGCAGGAAGAGTCGCGTAAGCACCTTCTACTCTCATTGGCGAATCGGGAAGGACAAAGTCATTTTCCATGTCGATTACCAATATTGCGTTTTCGGCATGCGTGAGCATGCCATCGATCTTGTCTGGTGTTTCCATAATATTTTATTTGTTTCTAAATCCTTAATAAAACAAATGTCTTTCGTTCAAGGTTCACCAATGACATGAAAGTATAAGCTCTCCGTAGTTCCACATGATATTATATTATACAATTACACCTTAAAGGGTATAATTACAATTCAACTTTCGCAAGCAAAAGTTGAGGGTTATAAGGTTATTAGGTTAAAGGGTTATAAGAAAAAATTCTAAATTTTATTCTGAAGTGCTCTTTACCACGTCTAATATAACCCCATAACCATTTAACCTTTAACCCTTAAGTTGAGCTTGCGAAACTTAAATTACAATAATTGACAAACATTTTATACCCTTTAGTCAGCGGATACGGTCTCCAAAAGGTAAAATTCTCAATAACAAAAGAATAACCCTTACCAATCGTCCTGTTTTCATTTATCGCAATTTATCGCAATTTATCGCAAATTGCGATAAATTGATTTTTATATTATTATGATTTAATTACTTAACTAAAATATCATTTAATTTCAAAATCTGTTCTCATGCCATATGAAAACACCATTCGGTACCTATCCCGACTTTCTACACCATCATCTGTTACATAAAAATATAATCCGCAGTCGAAAAAAATCCAACTCTGTGGTTGAGTTTTGACAATATTGTGTGTCTATAAGATAAACGACAAACAATAATGACAAAATGAAAACCATACTGACCATATTAATTCTGTTGATGACGATGCTACCGTGTAACGCCTACAGATTTTTGTATGCATTCAAGGATACCCCTATATCGGAGGCTATTGTCAGAATCAGCAAGGATCATCCGGACATAAACATATCCTTTATCTATAAGGAACTGGATAACTACAGGACATCGGCGAGAATCAATACTGACGACGCCTTCGACGCCCTGCGCCAGACAATAGGATTGAATCCAATATCCGTAATCCGCAAGGATAAGAATTATTATATCGAGGCTCTACAGCACGGCAAGTTCAAATATACCGGACGAGTCATCGGCTCGGACAATGAGCCGGTTGTCGCAGCCACGGTCATGCTGCTCTCCCCAAACGACTCCACTGTGATCACATACGGAATCACAGACAATGACGGAGGCTTCTCAATCCCTTGCGACCGACAGGGAGTGATCGGTAAACTGTCGTGTCTCGGATATAAGACTACCCTGAGAAAATTCGACACCTTCTCTGTAGGCACCATCATCATCCCTGAAAGAACTGTAGCCCTTCGCGAGATAAAGGTAGACGCAGACAACACATTCCTTTATCCGGATAAATCTGTATATATTCCTTCGGCAAGACAGAAACGAGCATCAACTGACGCAACTGATTTATTGAGAAACATGGCAATACCTCAGATTACAGTAAATCCTATCGACGGGAAGGTGACCGGAAACACCGGAAAGCCAATAGCAATATACATAAACAATATGGAGGCTTCGAAAGAAGAGCTGCAAGGCTTGAACACGCAGGATGTGAGAAAAGTAGAATACCTTGAATTCCCTACAGACCCCCGTTTCCACGGAGCTGAATATGTAATCAACTTCTTAGTCCAGGAATATGAATACGGAGGCTATACAAAGATCAGCACCACAGACGACTTTCTTATAGGATTCGCAAACAATACCACCCTCTACTCCAAATTCTCACATGAGAAATGGACTTTAGACCTCTATATGGGCTCTGACAACAAAAACAATCACCACCACGGCAATTCCACTGAGGCAACCTATAGTCTAATCGACGAAACAGGAAACAATTATGAACTTAAACGCTCCGAAACCTTAGAGAACAGTCACTACAAGCAGGATCAATTTCCGATCACCTTACGCGCGACACTTAATTCCGATAAGGTGCAGGTAAGAAACACTCTTGGATATACCCACAGCGATACTCACACCGACAATCAATCAGGCATACTCAAATATGACCCGTCTAATGGAAAAGAATACTCATTATCCATCCAGAACCCGGTCGTAAGCAACACTTGTGCCTATAACGGAATGGTGTATCTGTCGCTTCCTAAAAATGTGTCGATAAACATAACTCCAAAATTCACCTTCACGCATAGCAACGACAGATATATGTACGAGACATCTTTTCAAGATGAAGCTATCGTAAGGAATGCCCGTGAAAATGCCTACTGGTATCGTGTGGATGCAAGTCTGAGCAAAAAGATAAACGACAACAATACGATCGACTTCGGCGTAAACGGTGGAGAATGGATCAACATACTTACATATCGTGGAACTAACAATTACCACGATACCTTCCACCTTGGATTTGCAGCTGCCCTTTTAGCATATAACTACAGAAATCGGAAAGTCAGCATGAAAGCAAGGGCAGGAATATGCCATGAACCTTCACGTATCAATAACATAACCGATAAACTGACATATCCTTTCGCAGGGTTAAACATCAGTTGGTCACCAAATTTCAGGAACACATTGACGGCTTATCTTGAATATTCCACTTCCTCCTACACCATACAGACAAAGGTCTCGGATGTCATTACGCAGAACGAGTTCATGTACATCACGGGGAATCCGCACTTGAAAAGCGCGCCAATGTTCGGAGCGATGCTATCCTACATGTGGATTCCATCCCGAAATCTAAGCTTCAATGCATATGGAAGCATTATCGAGACATTCAAGAGGGCAGTCACCGTTTACGAGCCGTTTGATAACGGGAACTCATTGCTGCGCACTTATATAAATGACGGCAACATGATCAACAGCAGCATCGGATTGTCAGCCAACTGGAAAACCTTAAACGACAGACTGCAGATATACGCCAACGGCAGACAATCGGTATTCCGGACTACAGGCATCTATTACAAGATGCTATGTCCATTCTCTTTCACTCTTCAGGCAACCTACTACCTCGGCAATTTCTATTTTCAAGCCTACTGGCAGTCCCTGCAGAAACAACTCGACAGCATCAATCCCGAGACATATTCCCTCAGGAATTTCCACAACATATCGATGGGATGGTCCGACTCCCGCTGGAACATCCGGCTTACAGCCGCTAACTTCTTCAACCACGGATGGATAGACGCAACAGAGCATCTTGAGTCAAACCTTTACTCAAACCACACCTCCATCACGGGAGTCGATACCCACAGCAAGATAAGAGTGACAGCCAGCTACACATTCGGCTATGGAAAGAAGATCAGTGTAGGGAATGAAATCGGCCAACAAAGTGGATCAACATCAGCCATCTTGAAATAATATCATATACAAAAATATGTATCTAAGATATAAAGAGAATTATGGGAATAGAATATGAAGAACAAAAATGATATAGAGCGGCTTTTTAAAGCCAACTACGAAAGGATGTACCGATTTGCAGTGGCGATCCTGCACGACGATGACCTCGCACACGACATCGTCCACGATGTCTTCACTGCAATTCTCGATAACAAGTCAGACAATACAGCCACCGAGGCTTATCTACTGAGAGCTGTCAGAAACCGATGCCTCAACCATATACGCGACTGCGGAATCCATCAGCGCGTCGAAAACCGATATTTCATCGAGAATGAGGAATATGATTCGGAAGACTGGCCGGACGACGAGACAATGGCAAGGATACAGACCCTTATACGGTCAGACCTGACCCCACAGGCGCGTAAGGTGATGGAGCTCCGCTTCTCTGATGGACTGCAGTTCTCGAAAATAGCCGGAATCATGAATATAAGCGAATCTGCCGTCTACCGCCACCTCAACAACGCACTCAAAACCCTTAGACAAAAACTAATAAACAATGGATAATATGGATAACAAGGATTACAGATACGACATCGTGCTCGACATAATTGAGCATCCCGATAAATATACATCAGCACAGCTAAATGAGATTCTTTCCGATCCGGAAACACACGAGATCTACAATCTCCTATGCAAGACCGACTCAGCAATCGAATCGGACAAAACAGTCGATGTAGATGCAGAGTGGGAGAAATTTGCCCAAGAACATAAAATACGCAAACGCCGTCCCTTTGTCTGGCGCGGCAGCCGGGCTGCTTCGATCGCTATAATAGTATGTACTTCAATCGTGGCAATAGCTGCAGGAATCACGATTACTGTCGCTGTCAAGGACCGATCCCCAAAACCAACTGTTGAAGCGACTTCCAACGCAAACCCAACGTCAACAGCCATCCCGGATGGATCCGTGCAAGAATCCAAGGACAGCATAAGCATAGCCACTGAACCCGTGATGTTTGAAGATGATGCTTTTGAGGACATAATGAAAGCCATATCCGCCACATATGGAGTGGACATTACCTTCAACAACAAGGAAGCGGCCTCCCTACACCTCTATTACCGCCTCGACCCATCGCTCACAATCGACGAAGTCATCTCCCAGCTCAACACCTTCGAACAGATCAACATCCGCCACAACGGCAACACATTGACCATCGACTGACCATATAGACCCAGGGAGTGATTTTGAAAAGAATCACTCCCTCAGTTTTGAGTCAATAATTATTGTCACGGGACCGTCGTTGATGAGCGCCACCTTCATGTCAGCACCAAACTGACCGGTTTTTACTTCCTTTCCAAGAAGTACGGACATCTTCTCGCAGTAGAGCTCATACATAGGCACGGCAAGTTCATGTCCGGCGGCATGTATGTAGCTTGGGCGATTCCCTTTCTTCGTGGATGCCATTAGCGTGAACTGGCTCACTGCCAACACATCTCCCCCGATATCCAATACTGAACGGTTCATAACCCCGTTCTCATCTGGGAATATCCGCATTGCAGCGGTCTTGGCGGCAAGCCACTCCACGTCTGCCGGAGTGTCACCCTCCGCAATACCTACAAGCACCATCAATCCCGTTCCGATGCTGCTGAAAAGCTCTCCTTCAATAGTCACCGAAGCCTCGCTGACCCTCTGAATCACCAACCTCATAATTATTTAGAAATAATGTGCAAGCCCTATGCTGACACGGTTTTCCCTCATTGATATATCATTTTTGTAGATATCCGTTATACCGATAGCTGCATCAATAGTTAACGTTACATAATCAGTAGGAAATGCTAATCCGATTTTCCATGCGCAGTCGAGCTTGCGATGCATACCATGCTCACCGTATGGATTAAAAGACTCTACTAAATCTTCCTCATTAGAATTTTTATATTCTCCACGAATCCCGCCTTTTATAACATAGCTCACTTCCGGGCCCGTGTATACCGACATCATAAACCTATCGGTGATATCAAAGGTATAACCTGCCACCACAGGAACTCTGAGCCCCGTCTTGTAAATAGTTGGACGAATTGTAAATCTGGAATAATCCGACTCTTCTAATGTGATATCGCCACAAGAGTATGTGTCATAAAAAAACGATACACCGGGCTCCAGATAAAAGTCATGACCAAGATAGATATTGCAGACGCTTCCTACAGTGCCGCCGAAACCATGCTCGTACATCTTCACGCTTCCCCCATGACCATGCCACTTGCCGGGGATATTTATATCAAACGCAGCCTTTATGCCCCACATCGGTTTAGTATCACCTGTCTCTTGTGCAATGGTATTGACCTGACTCAATATCACGACAACGACTAAAAAAAGAAAAAAACGTCTCATATCCGGCAAAATTAATTGTTATCGTTTAATATGATAACGATTCCTTTCGCTGAATATTGCTACCCATATCATACCCCAATAGAAGATAGGCCCCCTCCGCGAACGCTCCACCCCCACGTGAGACAATACAGGCCGCACATAGATAATGGAAAAAATTCCCCGATTATGAAAACCGAGGAATTGCAATTGTGCCTCTGCATCCGTCGAGGCATAAATCAGATTTTTTTAATAGCTCTATCAGAAGTCGAACTTCTCGAGGGTCATTGTGGAGTACTTCTCGATCTCGGGGACAAGACGCTTGAAGTGGTCGGAGTCCATGTGTGCCTTCAAGTCTTCTTCAGAAGCCCATGTCTCCATAATCAGATATCGGTCGTCATTGGTTGTCGACTTATACAGGTCATAACCGATGCAACCCTTGTCACGAAGGGAGAATTCTACAAGTTCAGTTGCCTTCTCGACGAGTTTCTCACTGTTCTCACTCGTCTCTACAATCATTGATACATTTAGTCTTATCATTTCTTTTCCATAATTTTGTGGCTGCTCGCATCCATTCCATTAAAGAAAGGGTCTTTACAACCGGATTAATACCATAGAACTCATCGTTCCAGAGATATAACGCCTTACACATCATTTTGGGTTACAAATTCCGTAATATTGGTACAAGAAATATCAAATCAGAGTCAAACCCATATCCAACTTAATACGTTTTAATTACAAAGATAATCTTTAAATTTATGGAAAATATAGATTTGACAGAAATAAAATCTCCGGCAGACATCCGCAAGATGAGTCTCCCGGAACTGAAACAGCTCGCCGCAGAACTCCGCGGCACACTTATCGAGAAACTCTCCGTCCACGGTGGACACGTAGGCCCCAACCTCGGTATGGTCGAGGCAGTAATTGCACTCCACTACGTATTTGACACTCCCGAAGACAAGATTGTCTTCGACGTATCACACCAGACATACCCGCATAAGATGATCACCGGACGTATGCAGGCATTCACTGATCCCGCACACTACGATGACGTGACCGGATACACCAACCCAGGCGAAAGTCCCTACGACCTCTATTCCCTCGGCCACACGTCTTCAGCCGTGGCGCTTGCCGCCGGACTCGCCAAAGCCCGTGACCTGAAGGGTGACAAGGAAAATGTGGTAGCTGTTATCGGCGACGGTTCGCTGAGCGGCGGTGTCGCTTTCGAAGGCCTTGACTATGGCGCCACACTCGGCTCAAACTTTATCGTCGTCGTCAACGACAACCAGATGAGCATCGCCGAGAACCACGGCGGCATCTACGCCGACCTCCGTCTGCTCCGCAACACCAACGGAGAGGGAGAACCCAACCTCTTCCGCTCTATGGGATACGCCTACCGCTACGTGAAATACGGCAACGACCTCAAGAGCCTTATAGATATGTTCCAGTCTGTAAAGGACATAAACTACCCTGTAGTCGTGCATATCAATACTGAAAAGGGAATGGGTCTAAAGGTAGCCGAAGAAGATAAAGAGGAATTCCACTACGCAGGTCCGTTTGATCCCAAGACCGGCGCACCTCGTTATGAGGGACCGAAGGATGCCCCTGAAGACTACAGCGAAGTCTTCGCCAAGAAGATGCTCGCCAAGATGAAGGAAGACGGCAGGGTTGTGACCATCACGGCCGGAACTCCCGGTGTACTCGGCTTCGACAAAGCTCGCCGTCTTGAAGCCGGCAAGCAGTTTGTCGACGTAGGTATTGCCGAGCAGTCGGCTGTCGATGTGGCAAGCGGTCTTGCCAAAGGTGGCATGCGTCCCGTGGTCGGATTCGTCAGCAGTTTCCTGCAGAGGGCATTCGACCAGTTCAGCCAGGACATCGCGCTCAACAAGCAGGCTGCGACATTCGTGGTATTCTACGGCTCTATGTTCGGTATGAACGATGAGACACACCTCGGATTCTTCGACATCGCACTTCTCTCCAACATTCCTAACCTTCTTTATCTCGCCCCGACATGCAAGGAGGAATTCAAGGCTATGCTCGATTGGTCAGTAAAACAAGACAAGTTGGCTGTTGTGGTCCGCACACCCGGTTCATCGGCAGTGTCCAACAAAGAGATAAAGATTCTCGATGATTATTCAAAACCTGAATACGATATCGTGCGTCGCGGCGAGAAAGTAGCCTTGATCGGCGCAGGGTCGATGTTCACCTACATGTCCTTGGCAGCCGATATGCTTGCCGAGCAGGGCTTCAATGCCACCCTCATTAATCCGCGTGAGCTCTCTACGCTCGACACCGCTACCCTCGACACGCTCAAGGACTACAGCGTGGTGATCACGGCTGAAGACGGAATAATCGACGGCGGCTACGGCCAGAAGATTGCCTCCTATCTCGGCGAGGCACCGGTGAAGGTAGTCAACCTCGGTCTTCCGAAGAAATTCCTCAACCGCTATGACTACGCCGCCCTCCAGAAGGAATGCGGCCTGACGCCGGAGCAGATAGCGCAAACTGCACTTGCAGCGTTGTAAGTTATGCGTAATGCGTGGTTAGTGGTGCGTAATGCGTAATGCGTTGTAGATTTTAAGTTATAGATAAATAGATAGCCGTCATCACGTTGCAGATAGTGCCCATGATGACGGCTTTTTATGTATCAGGTAGGACATCAAAAATGCAACCGGGTTGCAAACATCGTCAGTGGGCATTCATATTGATATGCGGATTGTTCTATTAATAAAACATCCAACTTTCGCAAGCTTTATTTGAGGGCTATATCAGCTTTAACCCCATAACCATTTAACCCTATAACCCTTAAGTGAGCCTGCGAACTTAAATCAATATAAAATGGGACATACGCATACTGACGGTCACGCACACCATCATCACCATCATCACCATCATCACCATCATCATCACGAGCACAGCATCGACATCTCATCGCTCAACACTGCCTTCAAACTCGGAATAGCGCTCAACGTAGGTTTCGTCATAGTGGAAGCTGCCTTCGGCTTCATCTACGACTCTATGGGCCTTCTATCCGATGCCGGACATAACCTATCAGACGTCTTCGCGCTTATCCTCTCTATGGTAGCGTTCAAGCTAATGTCAAAGAAACCGGATGAGCGACACACCTACGGCTACCGGAAATTCTCAATCCAGGCCTCACTGCTCAACGCCCTGCTGCTCTTCGTCGCAGTCGGAATGATACTGATAGAATCCATCGATAAACTCATTCATCCTACGGCAGTAGACGGCGATGCCATAGCATGGGTGGCTGGAGCCGGTGTGGTAGTCAACGGCATAACGGCATGGCTCTTCCTGAAGGATAAGGAGAAAGACCTTAACGTGAAGGGAGCATACCTGCACATGCTTGCCGATACGCTCGTATCCGTAGGAGTGGTGATAGCCGGAATCGTCATACACTTCACCGATTGGTACTTCATAGACCCCATTATCGGTATAGCAATAGCCATAATGATCGGGTGGTCGACATGGAGCCTCCTTTCGGAGAGTTTCAAGCTTTCGATAGATGCCGTTCCTGAATCCATCGACATGAAGCGACTGGAGGAAGACCTTCAGGCAGTGGAAGGAGTTTCAGGAATCCACCACCTCCATGTCTGGGCATTGTCGACCACCGAGAATGCAATGACAGTACACGCTGTCATCAATGATCCCTGCATGCTCGACGCGGTGATTTCCGGAATACGAGAAGCCGCCTCCCGCTCCGACATATCCCATTGCACAGTTGAGGCGGAGACAGAAAACAGCCCCTGCCCCGACAAAGACATAATAGCCAACGAATAAAATCACTTCTGCGCCCCCTCTGCCAGTTCCCAACAAAGTCGTAGAAGGAACAGTTCTGTGCCTACGCTCCTTTACCCTTCTCATAGCAAAAAATAAAAAGTCAATCCACCCGATTTTTAATTATTCTAATTTTCTTTATACTTCCTTAATAATCCGAGTGTTTATCCAAGATGTTATATCTACGAAAGCAGGAAAATCCGACTCAATGCCGCCTCCAAGATATCAGAAATGATTCGAAAGCGGTGTTTTCGGTTCGGTGGCCGTTGCAAGGCAATGGCATTCCCCCCTGCAATTAATAACTATCTAAAACACACAAGAATTATGGAAAAAGAAAAGAAATCTTATTTCGTCAACATGATCGAGGCCAAAGACGGAAAGATGGCCGAGGTCCTCAACTTCAACTTCGGTGGCCATCACGATATCGCCGCCATGGCTGAGAAAGCTAAATCTCTTGGCTTCGCCAAAGACAAACATGCAAAGGAGTTCGTACTTGCCATGCGCTTCATGCACCATGTAATCAAGAAGAACTCCGACAACCCCCTCTTCGCTCAGTTCGCCCCACAGTTTGAAGCCTTCAAGCAGGAGGTAAGGAGCAAAGTAGGCTGCGGTTGCAACTGCGACAAGTAAAACCTACCTTTTCTAAAAAACACTATAAAGGATGTGCCCGCCACGGACACATCCTTTATTTGCATTTTTCCTGTAGACCGACTATTTGAGATAAGGTCGTTGATATCGCGTATTCATAGGAAAGATAAATTCCACGCACCAGTATCGACATCGATCTTCTCTACAGACTAAGTATAGCCCTTTCATGATCCAACATTCTTTTCTGCGAGGAAGCGCCGGAGCATAAACGTCAGAAAATATGGAAACGTGTAGAATTGTCCGTTGAATCCGATGTTGCTTCCGCATAGCTTGACTCCATAATGGATGTCAGTGATTCTGCCGTCGGTCATCTTTACGAGTGAGCGCGGTGTGGCATCGGAAGCCTTAACCTCCAAAGGAACAAGCGAGTCAGCATCCCTGACCATGAAGTCGAGTTC
>JAIDUH010000212.1 GCA_029060285.1 Muribaculaceae bacterium
GATATATTGTTCCAAATTAAGAAAGGGTCAAAAGAAAAATATTATAGTAAGGAATATTTGGATTTGGAAAAGAAAGCTTATGAAATTATTTGGAGTCGCGATTCATTGAAAAGGTCTATGATCTCAGACGTTCCTAATCTCGTAGGTCTTCATTATATTAAAACCGCACTCCTTTCTAATAATGAATCATGGGAAGACATACCGGGTTATATCGAATTGTTCGAGAGTCTATATAAAGTCAATATGAAGGATCATCCTTATACGAAAGAGATCTCTGAAATGATTGAAGCAAGGGATGTGAAAGCCGGAAATAAATATCCTGATTATAAAGTGACCCGGGAAGATGGCTCGACCGAACAGATTTCGTCACTGATAAAAGGGAACGTTGCAGTCATCGACCTGTGGGCATCATGGTGCGGACCATGCCGCAGGCACTCTATTGAACTTATCCCCCTTTTCGAAAAGTATAAGGACAAGGGATTCAAGGTCATTGCCATTGCTCGCGAGCAAGCAGACTGCAAGGCAATGAACGAAGCTATGGAAAAAGACGGCTATCCTTGGGAAAGCTTCGTAGACCTTAATGACCAAGACAAAGTATGGCGCATCAATAGAGCCGGCAACAGTGGAGGAAAGATTATCCTTGTCAATTCCGACGGAGTGATTGTAGATACTGACATCCCTATTCAGGAGATAAAGGAATACCTTGAAAAGGCGTATGAAAATTAAGTAATAATGGAAAGTAAGTGTTAATGCGTCGGAAGTGTGGCTTCCGGCGCATTAATTTTGAAATTCCAACTCATAAAAAATGGGAAATAATTGTATCGATATAAATTTTTCATTATTTTTGCATTAAAATACCTAAAGTCATGCGGATACTACATACTGCCGACATACATTTCGGACAAAATATATACCAACATTATGACCGACTTGATGAGCATATTCATTTTTTCAAACAATTACAGAAATGGATAGAAACTTATTCACCGGATGCCCTGATTATCAGCGGAGATATTTACGACGTCGCACAGCCAGCAGCCTCGGTCTGGAGTGCATTTAATGCTGAAATTGTAGAACTTCGACGTAAATTTCCTTCGTTATCAATTATATTGATTGCCGGTAACCATGACTCGGCTTCAAGAATCGAGTCGCACAGTAAGGTATGGGACATTGCCGGAGTGACAATGATCGGCACTCCCCCACCTATACTCAATGTAGCTCAGGAAGGATGGGAAGAGAGGTATGTCGTACGTTTAACCTCAGGATTTGTAATTGCTGTTCCTTACACTTCCGGCGAAAGGACCGACACTATGCTTCACCTTCAGGAATATGTGGAATCTATCAACACTGAAGATCTTCCCATCGTCATGACGGGACATCTTGCCGCAATTGGAAGCGACATAGAAGGTCATGATCCTGAAATAGGTAATCTACGTCCGGTGGCAGTAGAGAAATTTGGCACGTCCTACGATTATCTCGCACTCGGACATATCCACAAGTCACAAACTCTTGGATACGCGCAGGTATTCGATGAAAAACCTCATAATTATGCGTCGCCTGTAGCCAGATACTCCGGAAGTGTATTGCATGTCAGTGAAAATGAAAATTACCCACATTCCGTAAGTCTTGTAGACATTGACAGCCATAGAGGAGAGGTCACTGTCAGACAGTTGAAAGTTGACCAACTCCGTCATTTTGTGACGCTTCCAAAAGATAAAGCAAAACCATTTGCCAAAGCCAAAGAAGCGATTGCGTATCTCAAGAAATATGTCAAGAACAACGATAAAGAATATATAAGATTGAGGATGTCAAAGAATGCTGATATTCCTGCCGACTTCAATTCTTCAGTCTATGACATCATAGACAAAAGCGGTAAAGATATCAGATATAACCCTCGAATGATTTTCGTGTCACCGGAAGATGACTTGATCAGCGAACCTAAACGCAATCAATCTCCGATGGATATGGAGGAAATCAAACAGATGACAGATCCGCGTGAATTTGTCAAGAAAACATCGGGAGAATACCCAGGATTAACTGAGGATGAACTCGACGATCTATTTAGAGAAGTGGAAGAATATATGAAAAATATAGATGAAGAAAATCAAGAATTCCCGGAACAATGAAAATCAAAAGACTCGTAATACGCAACATAGCCTCAATCGAACAAGGGGAAATAGACTTTGAACACGGACTAATTGACCAAGAGACCGGGAAACAAGCATCACTTTTTCTCATCACAGGGGATACAGGATCCGGGAAATCAGTTATTCTCGATTGTATTTCCATGTCTCTCTATGGCACCACTCCTCGAGTGAAGAGTGTCAATGGAGTGAAAAACAACGTCTATCGCAACAATGATGGAGAAGAAATTTCAGTGAACGACATCACCCAATATACTCGCATTGGAATTTCTTGGAAAGACGACTGCTATTCGGAACTATCATTCTCAGGGAATGACAATATAGAATACGTGGCCCGATATTCCCTTGGGCGTACAAGCCATCGCAATTACCGCAGACCTGAATGGATACTGAAAATCGGAGATTCGGAGATCATTGAGAATCGTAAGGATGAGATAAAAGAACGCATTCAGAAGGCTGTCGGCCTCTCGTTTGAGCAATTCAGCAGAATGGCAATGCTTGCCCAAGGACAGTTCGCGACCTTTTTGACAGGCAAAAAGGAGGAAAGAGAACGCATATTAGAGCAATTGACAGCTACTGATATTTTTTCACGTTATGGCGAAGCCATTTCGAATATCTACAAGAATTCGAGGCAGGAAGCTGAGACGACAAGAAAAATTTATGATGAATTCAAGAAAAAGATCCTTGATGACTCTATGCGCCTGGAATTATTGGCTGAACAGGCTGAAAAGATTGAGAAAGCTTCATTATGCCAAACAGAGACTGAAAAACTTCGTCAACGGATTCATTGCACCGGACAGATTATCAAAGCTACTGAAGCTATCTACAAATTAAAAGAAGAGTCTTTGAAACTGAATGCAGTTGAAGATACGGCTGAATACAGGAAAAACAGAAAAATCCTTGATCTTTGGGATGCCACGACAAGACAACGTGAACTGCTATCCGACAAAATCAAGTCTTCTGGCAAGTTAGCTTCAGACAGGATAGCACTGCAAGAAATGAAATCCGAGCTTCTTTTCCTTACAGCTGACTTATCGGAGCGCCAAGAAACTCTTGACACAAAATCCACATCTCTTGAGCAACTGAAGATCTGGATAGATAGCAAAGAACATTTCAAGACTCTTTTTTCAGAGTCAAAAGCAGTCATATCTGATATCAACCGCTATTTATCTTTAGGCAAAGAGATTGAAAAGAAAGAAGCCGATAAAACTAAAGTTAAGGAAGAAACTGAAGAACTGAACCAGAAGATTTCATTTCTAAAAGAAGATGTAGCGAATAAGAGCAATGAGTGTCAGGAGTGTCAATCTCTTATAAATGACAAATCTAATGCAAGGGAGAAGCAAAACCCAATTTCCCTCAGGAAAGAAAAAGAAATGTTGATCAAGAGAGAGTCTTCATTGAATGTACTCTCCACCAAATTACTATCTACGGAATCTGAACGACAAGAATACGAAATTATAGAAAAAGAGATCATCGGGCTTAATCAGCTTTTATCAGACCTGAAAGAAAAATCTGATAAGAAAACTGAAGAAAGCAAAAGGTTAGAAAAAGAAAAGGACGCATCTGAAAGCCGTTATCGGACCATGCTTCTGAGCGTAGAGGAAAAATTCGCAGTACTCAGAAAAAAACTTGTTGATGAGCATGCTACCAATTGTCCGTTATGCGGACTTCCAATACAAGATCATTTCCATGAATGGAGCAATGAAGAGTATTTTTCTGATATCTTATCCCCTCTTGAAGAAGAAAAAAACAAATTGACAGAAGCCTATAATGAAGCGAAAAAGAAGTCTGATGAGGCGAAAGAAAAGATGATCATAACCACAGGTAGCATCAAAGCAAAAGAAGATGATCTGAAAAAAAGGAAGAAAAGTCTCATTAATAATGAGAACGACATCCGCAGAATAATCAGTACTCTTGGAATAACAGCTTCGGATAATCAAAAGTCAATCATATCTAATGAATTATCTGCTGTTAAAAAGGCGATGGATGACATTTCAAAAAAATTGGAGATTACTGACCTGCTTCAAAAGGAGATTGACGCCTTATTTACAAAAAAGCAGTCGTTGGATTTAAAATACAAGTCGGCAGACAAGACTCTTCAACATGCCCTTAAGTCCTTAACTCAAAAACAAGAGGAGCTCAGACAGACGGGAGTAAGAGTGGAGGAATTGAAGATGGATAAGGAGTCACTGCATGAAAAAATCTCTTCTGCCCTGAAAGATTATGCCATCGATTGGCTATCCAATCCTTCTGAAATAATCAGTAATCTTAAGAAAGGAGCAAAAGAGTATTCGGATAAAGTCTCTTCTTATGCAAAAGAAGAGCCGGAGCATCGCGCCCAATTGAAGACGTTGGATTCCATCTTGGCAATAAAGAATAATATTTCTGGGATTCTTGAATCAATTAATCCAATGGAATCAGACATCGAATTTGGCGATGTGAGATCTATGAATTTGGTCATGCTACAAGAGATGTGGCATAATTTCCATATTGAGGTTTCAGCTGTCAACAACAGAATAACAGAAAATAATTTCAAAATAATTGAAATTAATAATGCTCTTGAAGATTTCTATGAAATTAAGGGAATCTCAGAAGCTACCCTCAGACAGTTGCTCGAAGCTGCTGATGAAATTTCACGCATACGGACACAGGAAGAGCAACATATCAATGAAGTGCAAAAAAATAAAACACTTCTTGAAGAGGCAACCAGGACCAAAGATGAAAATATGAAAGCTCTGAATTTGGAAGATGAGTCTAAGCTTGATAATATCGAGACTCTCAGTAATGAACTTAATTCTTTAACAAAAAACCACTCAGAACTTACTCAACGCCTCGGCGCAATTAAGGAAATTCTCAGCGCTGATGAAAAAACCCGACTTGAGAGTAAAAAACAACGCGACGAGTTTGAACAGAAAAAGGTCAGAATGGAGAAGTGGGAAAAGATGAACAAATATTTTGGAGGTTCGCGCTTCCGTACACTCGTTCAATCTCACATACTTCGCCCACTTCTACGCAATGCCAACATCTTTCTTCGTCAGATCACCGATCATTATACCCTTACATGCAGTGATGAAAATGAACAGCTGTCAATTCTCGTGCTTGACCGCTATCACAATAATGAACCTCGAAGCGTGACAGTCCTCTCCGGCGGAGAGCGCTTTATGATCTCGCTCGCCCTCTCTCTTGCTCTTTCCGCCATGAATAGACCGGACATGAACGTAGATATCCTATTCATAGACGAGGGATTCGGAACACTGGACTCAAAAAGCCTTGACATGGTTATGAGCACCCTCCGCCGCCTTCCTGAGATCAATGGCCAGACCGGGAGACGCGTGGGAGTCATTTCTCACCGGGAGGAACTCACAGAGCAGATACCGACACAGGTGCAGCTGCAAAGCTATGGTGCAGGCAGGTCACGTATCGTGATTTCAGTTTGAAATCACGATACGAAAAACTCTTCTGCTATCTGATTGTTTCTTACCTCAACAACCATATGCACATACTATAAAAATCAAGGAACCAAGGTCAACTAAGACCTTGGCTCCCAAAAGTAGGTTGTGTATTTATAGTGGAATAGTAATCAACCGAAAAGACTCCAGGAGACTGTCAGACCGGCCATAACGATGGCCACCATAGACATAAGCTTTATTAGAATATTGAGGCTCGGACCGGATGTATCCTTGAATGGATCGCCTACCGTGTCACCTACGACAGTTGCCTTGTGAACTTCGCTGCCTTTACCACCGAAGTTGCCTTCTTCAATATATTTCTTGGCATTATCCCATGCGCCGCCGGAATTCGCCATGAATACTGCAAGAACGAATCCTGCAGAAAGTCCGCCTATGAGAAGTCCAATCACTCCCGGCACACCAAAAATAAGACCTACTATGATTGGAACGGCTATTGCAAGAAGTGATGGGAATACCATCTCACGCTGTGCACCCTTAGTGGATATCTGGACGCAACGAGCGTAGTCAGGTTCAGCTTGACCGGTAAGGATTCCCTTGATCTCACGGAACTGACGACGCACTTCCTCAACCATGTGGGAGGCTGCACGACCTACTGCATTCATGGTAAGACCACAGAATAGGAATGCCATCATCGCTCCGATAAACATACCTGAAAGAACCATCGGGTTCATAAGGTTGACATCGTAGGCGACCATAAAGTCGCGGAATGTAGCCTGATTCAGGGCAATCATACGTGGAACCTCCAGATTGCTGACAGGATCGATTGTTGTGCCAACCTGAATGAACTCCTGACCTATGTGATGGAGACCCATGCGGATCTCCTCTACATATGATGCAAGAAGAGCAAGACCGGTGAGGGCAGCTGAACCGATTGCAAAACCTTTACCTGTCGCAGCAGTTGTGTTTCCAAGTGAATCAAGAGCATCAGTGCGCTTACGGACACTTTCGCCAAGACTACTCATTTCAGCATTTCCACCAGCATTGTCGGCGATAGGGCCATATGCATCTGTAGCAAGGGTGATGCCAAGGGTTGAAAGCATACCTACAGCTGCAATACCGATACCGTAAAGACCCCAAGATATATTGGCAAAATCAAAGCCCGAAGCGAGATAATAGCTCATGATAATACCAAACACCACGGCAATCACTGGAACAGCAGTTGAAATCATTCCAAGACCAACACCGGAAATAATCACAGTTGCAGGACCGGTTGTACCACTTTCAGCAAGTTTCTTTGTAGGTTTATAGGATTGTGAAGTGTAGTATTCTGTGGCTTGGCCGATCACAATACCTACTGCCAGACCGACAACCACTGCCAATGAAAGATTGATCCAGTTAGGAATCTCAAGAGCCCACATAATAAGGAATGTGGCAGCTACAATAAGAATCGAACTGAGATTAGTACCGGTAGCTAAGGCTCCAAGAAGATTTTTCATTGTAGCATTTTCCTTTGTCTTAACGGCAAAGATACCGATTATTGAGAGAAGGATACCTACAGCCGCGATCAGCATCGGAGCCATCACAGCCTTGGTCTGCAATGCAATGCTTCCAGCCTCTACATCCATAAATCCTACAGCACCGGCAGCAGCGCCAAGAGCAGCAGTGGCAAGAATAGATCCGCAATATGACTCATAAAGGTCGGCACCCATACCTGCCACATCGCCTACATTGTCGCCAACATTGTCTGCTATTGTTGCAGGATTGCGGGGGTCATCTTCCGGAATGCCAGCCTCTACCTTACCCACGAGGTCGGCTCCTACATCGGCAGCCTTTGTATATATACCGCCGCCTACACGTGCAAAAAGAGCCTGCGTGCTTGCACCCATACCAAATGTAAGCATCGTAGTGGTGATCATTGTCAATTTCTGGGTATCAGGGAGATCTATGGCCCAGTTCAGGACTAAATACCAGAATGAAATGTCGAGAAGACCCAGACCTACTACGACCAGACCCATGACTGCTCCCGAACGGAAAGCAACCTTAAGTCCGGAATTGAGTGACTCACGAGCAGCGTTTGCCGTGCGTGCGGAGGCATAAGTGGCAGTCTTCATGCCAAGGAAACCCGCAAGGCCGGAGAAGAAGCCACCGGTGAGGAATGCAATAGGCACCCACTCGTTTTGAACACCGAAACCGTAAGCCATAATGGAGAAAAGCACCACAAGGCAAAGGAATACCACGGTGACGATCTTATACTGCTGACGCAGATAAGACATTGCACCTTGACGCACATGAGAAGCTATCTTTTTCATGGTGTCGGTACCCTCATCCTGACTCTTCATCCAACGGAAAAAATAAAAAGCAAGTGCCAATGCAACTACTGAGGAAGCGGGCACAAGCCAAAATAGATTATTTACCATGGTAAAATCTAAAAAAGTTGTTGATGAGTTATTTAAATTAGTTAATTTTGAATTTGCAAAAATTCGTTACAAATTTAATGAAATTTTTTCACAAGTTCATACAATCTAACCAATATTTAGATTTTTTAACACATTATTTTATCATAATCGGCCGATGATTCAGAGCTTTGAATTTCTTATTGCCCTCCTTAATTTTATCCTTTCCGGAATCGTCTAGAAAAGTGTCACAAAACACTTCCCATATATATTCAATTGCCATATCAGATGGGTGCACCAAATCCGATGCATAGAATCGATAATCACGCAAATCGTCGCATACCAATTCATATGCAGGAAAATAGTGGCATCTTTCCAAATTTGCACATATATTTTCGACTGCAAGGTGCAATGTGGCTTTTGAAAGAGTGTTTCCTTCAAACCCATCCTTAAGATGCCTCACCGGACTTACGGTAAATATTATGTTAAGTTCAGGAAATTCCAGTTGAAGAAGCTGACATAGGTGTTGCCACAATGTCGAGATTGCCTCCACAGACATTCTTTTGCGTATGAACATCCTTGAAGGCATCTTATGGCAATTAGCCACAATATATGCTTCTTCATCTGCAAGTTCATAGCACCACGACGTGCCAAAAGTAACAACAAGAGCCTGCGCTTGCTGAAGAGCCGACAACAATTCGATCCGGCTCTCTTGTATGCCTTGTAATAATCTTTCTTTTGAACCGGATGAGAAATGCGAGTCGAAAAGCCATGAATGTATTTTTCCATTAGCCTCAAACAGAGATGCGTCAAGTTCGGAAATATAATCATCAGTGAAAACCAACAATTCCAATACTTTGGAAATAGACATAGGATTATAAAGAGTTCCGACATTATTAACGGCATCCCACATGCACTCATTCATTTTCGACGCAATATTAGAAGCAAAACAAGATCCGACAAGCACGATCGGGCGAGTCGGATCAAGCTTCAATATAGAAGGGGAAGCCTTATATTCAGTCCTAAATTTCACAATAAATAATTTATTTAATTCTAAACCAATATCCGGCGGTCACAGCTACACTTAATTGATTGGACAAAGAGAAAGTATCCTGTCGACCTGAAGGCATGACATTTCCAATACCATAGTAAAGACGCGCTTCCAATGCAACCGAATTTTTGCGGTTGATATTGAATTCTCCACCTAACCCCGCCACTATTCCAAAGTCAAGTTTTTGACTCACTTTCATAGTGAGTTGCTCATCTCTCCTATTCTTATCATGAAATCCGGGAAGGTCTTGCGTATTATGATAATCAAAATTGCTGTTTATGTGATCACCAAGATAATACGCAACTTCCGGACCGGCATTTATGAAGAATTTGCCACGGCTTCCGAAATAGATATGCGACATAATAGGAACCTCAACATAATTCAGAGTGCGCTGGTAATTATATGGAAGATCTTCAAATTTCTCAGCCCACCCTCTCTGTACGAGATTGACTTCAGCTATAAGTCCGAAATGATTTTCTTCACTGTATCTGAAAGTGACACCCCCTGTATAACCCATTCCAAATTTACTCGTGATAGTAGGTTTGAATGTCACAGTTGAGAATGTGACACCCCCATGCGCCCCTATGTCAACACGTGAATCAAAATGAGTCTGAGCCCGTAAAGATGCCAAGGCTGAAAACATTACCAATAAGAATATTGCAAACCTTTTCATCTTCTCATCTGCGGATTAGAATTTTCTCAATATCGCCATAAGGAGAATATCTGATTATATAAGCTGAAGGATTGAAGAATCCTCCCCAATTGCCAACACGCTCAAGATTGATCGGCGTCTGGATTTCTCTTCCGTCAGGAATGGAAGCATTGAAATCGCCGTCATTAGATGCAATGCCGGGAATGAAATAATTGGCTATGTCGTAACCTGCAACTGCATACGTAGGGAACGAACGAATCGGGCTATGTCCATAAGCAGATGAATATGTGGCAATGAATTCCTTGCCGGGTCCTGCAGTGTGGTCAAAGAAGAACCTTGACGGGAAATAGACATCCGCCTTTTGGAAACGTTCTCTCAAGCCTTCAGCCACGGTGATCCAGCTGGGACGCCCGAGAACCTTCATCTCAACAAAAGGATTGTTCTCCTTAAGATATTCTATGGCGGTGAGCATTGTCTGGATTTCATCGCGAGACGTGGGATATCCATAGAAAAGATATCGCCCTCCTTCATCAAGTTTCAACTCGGCAAGATCATCAAGCTTTCTGGAAATGACAGAAGACTTGTCGCGCCGCCCCTTGATGGATTCTGCAAAAGCATCTTCGGCATCTTCCTTTCCGACCAAGACGAGTTTATAAGATCCCAAAGTGGACGCAACCCACTCTCCTACTTCATCACTGAAATAAGCGGACGGGGTAAGAAGATGTATCATGGAAGGATTTTCCATATACATTTCATTCTTGACATCAAAGGAATTTACAATCTCCACACCGTTATCCTCGCCATATTGTGCAAGCCAGGCAGGGAAGTTCTTTTCGTAAGTAGTGACTACGATATCCGCTTTGAAGTCATCGAGGTCAGCCTTAAGAGACTCCGTAACTTTCACTGAATCATTGCTGGCCCTATTGTCGCACAGTACTTTCAGCCTGATTTTATATGGTGAATTTTTTAAGCCGTCAATAGCCAGAAGGGCACCTCTCGTGAACTCGTTGTCCCGTTTAGACATGGGGTCTTCAATCAAAATCGCCATGCTCACTGAATTTGTAAGTTCAGCGACTGAATCTTCAGGGACAAGCATATGGACCTCCTTATATATATCCCGGCGTCCTTCCAGACTGCTTTCTCGCTCATCGAATGGTTCCACCTCTTTTTCTACAGTAACGGTCTCTATCACAGGCACAGCTATCTGGGCGTTCTTTTTCAGGTGTGTTCCTGAATTCGCCTCTAAAAGATCCTCTATGTCTACACCGGTCTTTTCAGCTACCGTCTCCCAAGTGTCATTTTTTGCAGCTTTGTATGTATCTATTCGAGCAATGCGCGTTTCTTCCACTTCTTTCACTTCCAAATTGTCCTTATTGGAATTTACACTTATCCTGAGGATATCTCCGGAAGCGAAATTATTTTCGGACACACCTTTATTATCACGAAGTAACTGCTCTACACTTGTATTGTATGCTGTGGCAATATCTGCCAAAGTATCACCATCCTTAATAGTATAATACAAGAAAGAGGACCCGTCGTTGATCAGTTCGGATTCCTGTGGAATTGTAATCACGTCTCCCCTTCTCAATTGTGTCTTTGCAGAAGGATTGTAAAGATAGACCTTATCAACCTTCACTCCATACATTTTGGCAATGGAGTAAACAGAATCACCTTTCTTCACCACGTGGCGAATGACAGGATATGCTTCGGGAGGAGTAAAGTCAGAATCCTCCAAATCTTCATCTTTACGATCTTCTATATCCACAGGATAATATACTTTTGCACCCTTGTCAAGCTTGGAACCAATGGAAGGATTAAGTTGCTCGAGTTTATCTATGTTCCAACCATAACGATTTGCAATACCATAAAGAGAATCCCCTTTCTTCACTTCATACAAATAATATTGGCTTCCCGCGATATAAACCTTAGGAAGATCCTTTGTCGAAACAGATGCAGAAGCAAAGGAAAAAACGCATATCGCCGCGGCGACGCTGAGTATGAATTTTTTCATGTCACAATCTTTGAAATTAGAAAGGGATGCCACGCGATCAGCCTGTAGACACCAATTGCTGACAGACCCTTTTCGTTCATCTTACAAAATTAGTAAAAAAATCTGTTGACTTATGCATAAAATATGTTATAAATTAAAAAAAGGCTAAAAAAAGGCAAATTTTAGGCATTTTGCATAAGAAATCATGCCGATAATTAGGTTATTCGGAGGTTTTTTATTAAATTTGCACACATAAACCAAAAATGGATGATAAATCCTCATCACAAAGTTTCCAAGCGGAGTGATTGAAATTAGGTGTATGACCTAAAAAGACAATAATTAAATATATTTAATCAATGGCAAAGAAAGTCTATACGTTCGGCAATGGTAAAGCTGAAGGTAATGCCGAGATGAGAAACCTGCTCGGCGGCAAGGGTGCTAACCTTGCTGAGATGAATCTTCTGGGAATGCCAGTGCCTCCCGGATTCACTATCACTACAGAAGTTTGTACAGAGTACACTCAGTACGGCCGTGATAAAGTTGTAGCTGACATTCAAAAAGACGTTGAGGCAGCTATCGCTCACATCGAAGAGCTCACAGGCAATAAATTCAATGATCCTTCCAATCCTCTTCTTGTATCTGTTCGTTCAGGTGCACGTGCATCTATGCCCGGCATGATGGACACTGTCCTCAACCTCGGTATGAACGATGCTACAGTAGCCACAATGGCAGAGAAGAGCGGTAATCCTCGTTTCGCATGGGACAGCTACCGTCGTTTTGTCCAGATGTATGGCGACGTTGTTCTCGGCATGAAGCCAAAGAGCAAGACAGATATCGACCCGTTCGAGGCCATCATGGATCAGGTGAAAGAAGAGAAAGGCGTTAAGCTTGACACAGAACTTGACGTAGACGATCTCAAAGAACTCGTTAAGCGTTTCAAGGCTGCCGTTAAGGAATACACAGGCAAGGACTTCCCTGAATCAGCTTGGGAACAGCTTTGGGGCGGTATCTGCGCTGTATTTGACAGCTGGATGAACGAACGTGCTATCCTCTACCGTCGCATGAACCAGATTCCTGAAGAATGGGGAACTGCTGTTAACGTTCAGGCAATGGTTTACGGCAATATGGGCAACAACTCTGCTACAGGTGTAGCTTTCAGCCGTGATGCCGCAACTGGTGAAAACATCTTCAATGGTGAGTATCTTATCAACGCTCAGGGTGAAGACGTGGTAGCCGGTGTGCGTACTCCTCAGCAGATCACAATCGAGGGTTCACGTCGTTGGGCTAAGCTTCAGGGCATTTCAGAAGAAGAACGTGCCGCCAAATATCCCGCACTTGAAGAGACAATGCCTGACTGCGCTGCAGAACTCATCGCTATCGCTAATCGTCTTGAAGACTACTACCGTGACATGCAGGACATGGAGTTCACTATCCAGAACGGCAAGCTCTGGATGCTCCAGACCCGTAACGGCAAGCGTACAGGTGCCGCTATGGTCAAGATCGCCATGGATCTGCTCCGCGACAATATGATCGACGAGAAGACTGCACTTCTCCGTATGGAGCCGCAGAAACTCGACGAACTCCTCCACCCCATCTTTGACAAGGACGCACTCAAGCGTGCCAAGGTAGTTGCCAAGGGTCTTCCAGCATCTCCGGGTGCAGCTTGCGGCCAGATCGTATTCTCAGCTGAAGACGCTG
The DNA here is from genome assembly GCA_029060285.1 of Muribaculaceae bacterium. Lineage (GTDB taxonomy): Bacteria > Bacteroidota > Bacteroidia > Bacteroidales > Muribaculaceae > Lepagella. Next base: position 13,339 of record JAIDUH010000212.1, read on the forward strand.
AAGCATGGGCTGACAAAAAACGTAAGGTAGTTCTCGTACGTATCGAGACATCTCCTGAAGACCTCCGTGGTATGGCAGTGGCTCAGGGTATCCTGACAATGCGCGGCGGTATGACCAGCCACGCTGCAGTGGTTGCTCGCGGTATGGGCAAATGCTGCGTTTCAGGTGCTGGCGAAATCCGCGTTGACTACAAGGCTAAGACTGTAGAAATGGGCGGTAAGACATACAAGGAAGGCGACTGGATCTCCCTCAACGGTTCCACTGGTGACGTTTATGATGGTCAGGTTCCAACTACTGAACCGGAACTCGGCGGCGACTTCGCTGCCATCATGAACCTTGCTGATAAGTTTACAAAGTGTCTCGTACGCACTAACGCTGACACTCCCCGCGATGCTAAGCAGGCTCGCAAGTTCGGCGCTCAGGGTATCGGTCTTTGCCGCACAGAGCACATGTTCTTCGAAGGTGACCGTATCAAGGCTATCCGCGAGATGATCCTTGCAAGCGATGAAGAAGGTCGTCGTATTGCTCTTGCAAAACTTCTCCCAATGCAGCGTGGTGACTTTGAAGGCATCTTTACTGCAATGGACGGCTACGGCGTGACAGTTCGACTCCTTGATCCTCCATTGCATGAGTTCGTTCCTCACCAGACAGCAACTCAGAAAGAAATGGCAGAGGAAATGGGCCTTACTCTCGAAGAGGTTAAGGCAAAGGTCGACTCTCTCGAAGAGTTCAACCCGATGCTTGGACATCGTGGTTGCCGTCTTGGCATCACATATCCTGAGATCACAGAGATGCAGACACGTGCTATCATCGAGGCTGCCCTCAATTGTAAGGCTAAGGGCATCAAGGTTCATCCTGAAATCATGGTTCCTCTCGTAGGCACACTCAAGGAGCTCCAGCATCAGGCTAATGTAATTCACACTACAGCCGCCAAGGTGTTTGACGAAAGAGGCGAGACTGTTCCTTACAAGGTTGGTACAATGATTGAGGTTCCGCGTGCCGCTCTCACAGCAAATCAGATTGCTGAGGTAGCTGAATTCTTCTCATTCGGCACAAACGACCTTACTCAGATGACATTCGGCTACAGCCGTGACGATGCTCCGAAGTTCATCAAGAAATACAAAGAACTTGGTATCCTGAAAGTTGATCCGTTCGAGGTTCTTGATCAGGAAGGCGTCGGCCAGCTCGTAGAAATGGGTGTTAAGAAAGGCCGCTCAACCAACCCGGACCTCAAAGTCGGAGTCTGTGGCGAACACGGTGGCGAACCCAGCTCAGTTAAGTTCTGCGCCAAGATCGGCATGAACTACGTAAGCTGCTCACCGTTCCGCGTGCCCATCGCCCGCGTAGCAGCGGCGCAGGCTGCAATCGAAGACTAAGCATATTCCCCTGACAATCGCTATAATAGGCGATAACTCACTCTAAAAAAGTGGGTTATCGCCTATCGTATTTTTAAGACGCTTTCAAGGTTTGCACGATAATCATGCAGAATGTGGAGGTTAAACTTACAAAATCCGATACAAAATTCAGAGGGCGCACTTACAAGGAACTTACAAAACCTTTACAAAGGTTTCTAAATAATCATCAGACACTTATGGCAACATTCAAAGCAATCGTTAGAACGAAACGTAAGGACGGGTTCTATCAGGTGTATATCCGGTGTGTGCATAACCAGAAGCCGGGATACATCAAGACCGACAAACTTGTCACGGATAAGCAGCTCGATAAGAACGGCGACATTAAAGACCCCTTTGTGAATGAGTATTGCGCCCGGCGCATATTGGAGTTTACCCAACGTCTCAACCGGAAGGACATTGGGAAATGGACGGTCAAGCAGGTTGTGGGCTTCCTCGCCATGGAGGACGAGGACTTATATTTTTCGGATTACGCACGCCTCCACATCGACCGCATGAGAGACCGGGGGCAGGTCAGGAACGCCCGGAATTATGAGTTGGCACTCCAGCATCTGGAGAGGTATGCCGGTACTACAAAGGTCATGTTCGGGCAGCTTACGTCCACATGGGTTAATCTCTGGATCAAGGAGCTTGAAATGACGGCAAGGGCGAAGGAAATGTACCCGGTGTGCATGCGTCAGGTATTCCGGGAAGCTGTGAAGGAACACAACGATTACGACAACGACGTTGTGAGGATCAAGACCAATCCGTGGGCGAAGGTTAAGATACCACAGGCAGACCGGGCAGAGAAGAGAGCCATCAGTGCGGAGGAATGCCGTAAGTTCTTCAGTGTCGTCCTCCCTGAATCGCCGTCGTCGCGTCCGAAAGGTGAACTCGGCAGGGACGTTGCATTGTTGGTGTTGTGTCTCGCCGGCATAAACACCGTTGATCTCTTCCACCTGAAGAAAACCGATTACCGGCACGGCATCATATCCTACAAGCGAGCCAAGACCAAGAAGAGCAGAGCGGACGAGGCCTATATCGAAATGAGGGTCGAGCCGATAATACAGCCGCTTTTCGACAAATACAGGGCCGACGACAAAGACCCCTATCTTTTCAACTTCCATAAGCGGTATGCGGACAGTGACAGTTTTGGAGCCAACGCCAACGCCGGAATAAAGGACGTGTGCAGACTCCTGAAAGTACCGGACGATAAATTGTATTGCGTCTACACCTTCCGGCACACATGGGGGACTATCGCCCAGAATGATTGCGGCGCGTCGATCTCCGAGGTTGGCTTCGCCATGAATCACAGCGGAGGCCATAACGTCACACGAGGATATATCAAGCCTGACTTCTCGCCGGCATGGGAACTCAACGCTAAGGTCATTGAGTTTATCTTCTTTTCCAACGCACCGAGCAAGCAGGGAGCAGCGCGAGACCTCAACCACCCAAAGAACGAGGACAGGCAATTCAGGCTGTCGCCGAAGAAACTTGTTTATGCCCGTGCCTATTTCCGAGGTGAGCTTCTGTCCGAGATAACTGACATCGGCTTCTCAAACGTCGATGAGGTTGTTTCAAGACTCGCAACAAAATTTCCTGACACCATTCCGCAGGGTTGCGCTGTTCATTTCCGCATGAAGGACGTTGACGCAGGTATCGAGGTTGTATATGAGCGGACGAAGGGCAAGGGTTTTTAATTTCCGAGATCCAGACAAAAATTTCCTGAACCGGCTTTGGAATTTCCCGAAGTCGGCTTTTCTTTTCCCATTTTTCCTCTATGAGATTCTAAAATTCAAAGATAATTTCCTTCACGGTGTTTTTCATGCCAACGTCGTTGCCTTAATTCTACATCTACATCCATAGAAAATATCTTTGAATAGATATTTTCTTCTACATCTACATTACTAATTATACATCTAACGCGCGTACGCGCGAAGCTTACGTTTTGGTTTCACTTTGGTTTTTACTTGGTTTTACTTTGGTTTCCGATAGATTTCGGTTTGGTTTCTATCTAATTTACTGATTATTAGATTTATATATCTTATAAGGTTTAAATTTTATGATTTTTTGATATTTTTAGGTGATTTCGGTTCGGTTTTATTTAGGTTATTTGAATAAAGGCACGTTTAGTATCGTAGGTTAAAGTTAGGTTTACTTTTGGTTATGTTTTGGTTTCCATTTGGTTTTTGTTAGGATTGATTAAGGTTAAAGTTTGGGTGACTATCCTTGCGGACGGTCACCCACCTATCATGAGATATTATAGCAATAAAATCAGCTTGCAGGGTTCTAAAGTAGATAAAATAGACGAGACCGGTTATTCTTCCTCGTCCTCTTCCTCACCTCCACACAGAGCCTTCAACGTGTCCTCTATTGTGCGCGGACCCATATTAATCTCCATGTTTATATCCTGAGACTTCATGCGCGGAGTGTGGAACTCCATAATTTTAAGCTCAGCCGCGACGCGATCAGCCGGAGACAGGAACTTCATATCAAATTCAAAATCCGACATGACGAGCGGATTGCCGTCCGCATCGACAGCAGGAATCTCCACGACGGTACGGTACGGACCGTCATCACCATTCGCCCACTTGATCCTCTGTATTATCTTCGGTTTCCCTTCCTCGTCCACTTGTGCGCGCGGTGTAAGGTATTCGCTCGTATGATTGAGCAAAGCCCCTTTAGTCGGGTTGTTTTTGTTCGGTGTGCCTTTCTGCCGCCCACCTGTCTTATATCCTTTTGCCATAAGCCTGAAATATATTTTGTGCGCGTGACGCAACGGTTAAAACTGAAATACAAAGATAGTGCATTAATTTAGCGCGCGAATTTTAAGTATTGCAATATCTCAAATAAACGCACATATGGGACTCATCGGAGGCATAATAGGAGGTGCCGCAGGTATCGCCGGTAGCATCTTTGGCGGCATAAGCGCGTCGAAGGCAATGAAGAAGGTCAAGAATAACCTGCAAGACCAGAAGCGCACCAATCAAGACTGGTACGACCAACGATATAACGAGGATGCGACGCAGAGAGCCGACGCACAGGCCATACTCGCCAGAACGGAGGCCGCTATCAAGTCGCGCAACCGTGCGGCAACAGGAGCCGCCGCAGTGATGGGAGGCACAGAAGAGAGTGTCGCCGCCACCAAAGCAGCCAACGCACAGGCACAAGCCGAGGCAACCTCTAACATCGCCGTCAATGCCGAGCGTAGGAAGGACTCAATCGAGCAGCAGTATCAGCAGCGCGACGCACAACTCAACGAGGCACTGAACAACATGGAGGTAAACAAGGCACAGGCTATTTCTCAGGCCGTGCAGGGTGTAGCCTCAGCCGCCGGGAATATCGCCGGTGCATTCTAATACCATACGCTTATGACAAACGACGAGATCAACGAGCAGACCCCGGAAGCACCTGCAACGTCTCAGGAGTCCACGACCTCCCCCATGTCGGAGCAGGAGGCCGTAATGGGCTACGACGAACAGATTGCCGCACTCAAAGCGGCAGCAGCCGCAGTGAATCAGGAGACCCCGGAGCAGAAGAAAAAGCGTGAGAGAATGGAGAAGTCCAAGAAGGTAATCGCCGCAACCGTCGATGGCCTGTCAGCACTCTCCAATCTCTTCTTTACGACCCAATACGCCCCTAATGCCTACAATCCCCAATCGTCGCAACTGGGAAAGGTCAACGAGCGCATCGAGGCTCTAAAGGCCGAGAGACAGGCCGACGCTGACCGCTACAACAATTATATGCTACGTCTGGGCGACGCTCAGAACGCAAAGGCCAAGACGATCCGCGACATGAGGGCGCAGCATGAGGCACAGAAGCTTGCACGCGAGAAGGCCGAGCGTGATGCAGAGGCGCACCAGTGGCTTGCCCTCATACAAAAGGATAAACAGCGAGAGCAGAAAGGTAAGGCCGACAAAGCGGAGCAGGACGCAATATCAGCACAGTATGAAGCCGAAAATAAACCACAGGAGCTTCAGTTGAAGAATGCCACAGAGTCGGCAAGAGCAGGTTCTTACCGTGCTTCCGCAGCCAATTCCTATGCGTCCGCACGAGCGCATGATCGAAGCGAAGCGAAGGAATTTACAGCATGGGATGAAAACGGCAATCCTCATCCATTCCGGACTAAGGAGGCCGCTGACCGCTTTGCCAAGCAACACGGCACATGGCAGGAAGAGGAAGAAGTCAAGGTAACAGACGTAACCCGTAAAAACCACAAAAACCAAACATCGACCAGTTCATCATCAGTAAAGACTAAGGGAGGCCAACCGGCGAAACCTCAACCGGCAGACAATACCCCACCAAGCAGACGAGGCAACGATGATAATGTACCACCCAGCAGAAGAAAATAATCATGGCTAACAACACCGAAGATATTAAATGGCTATACGATAAACTAAGGGCTAAGGGCTACGACATTGGCAGCCAACAGGAGTTTACCTCTTCACTCGCTAACCAAGCTGACAGGGATTGGTATTACGACAAGGCCGTCGGCATGGGATTGGACGTAGGGAGCAAGGACGATTTCAACGCCCTGTATGCTCCTGTCGCTCCTGCTCCACAACCTAAGCAGGAAAAGCCTGTGCAGTCGCAGTCAGCACCTCAGCCACAGACACCGGCCACAGAGACGGCAGCACCTCAGCAGACAGCGCAGCCGCCTGTCTCCACTCCTGCCCCGGCTCCACAGCCGACATGGCAACCGACGGAGCAGGATAAAATCAGGATGGCATATAACCTCAACTCCATAATGTCCGACTTCAATGCGAGATCAAGGGCGAGGATTGAGCAAGCCCGGCGAGTGGCGGAGCGCAATACCCCTGAAGGCCGAAGAAAACTCAAAGCGGCCAAGTTTCAGGCACAACTCGCCGGTACTCCCACACAGGTAATGGGATTGACCCCTGACGTGTCGGCCTCGCCTTCCGGAAACAGTCAAGGAGAGACCGGCGAACAGGCGAAACCTCTTCTTTCCGGTCAGGGTCCGGTGCCTTATGGTGTCGTTGAGGTGGACGGACAGCGTAAAACCCAGTGGCTCCTGCCCGACGGCAGTCTTACCACTGACTTCATGGAGGCAGACAAAGCCGAATACGGCGCACGTCGTGTCAGGCTTATGAATCAGTTTGTAGGCCGCATGAAGGAGAACGGACTTGATCCGTCGAAGCAGGAGGACGTGCAGCGTCAGGCGCAGCTCGATTATGAGGCACCGATCCGGAAGGCCGTCGCCGCCGCAGTACAGGCCGACGACGAGCGGAGCGACAAGGAGCAGGAAGCCTACATGAGCAACCCCCTCAACATGGTTGGAGGTGTCAATGCTGCCCTCGGTCATGCCGCCGCCCGGAAACAGGCAGGAATCGGCGACCTCAACCTGATAGCCGAGAACGCCTACAATTCCCTTTCCCCGACTTACAGGCGCGACCTCATAGCCTCATATACCGACTATTTCACCAAACACCCGGAGGACACAAACGGCAAGACCATTGAACAGGCCGCGAAGGACGCAGCCAAATCCGTTGTGTACGGACAGGTGCATGAAGAATATGTAAAGCGCAACGGGCCACAGAGCAAGAATGAGTTTTTTGTCCGCAAGATGCTGGAGCTTAATCCGGCATCCGTCGCACTGTCTGGCACTGTCAACCCATACGGTCAGGCATATGCGGAGCTTGACGCAATGGAGAGATACGGCGCGGAGCATAGAGGCCTTGACATTGCCGGTATGATAGCAGGTATGGCGATAGACCCTACCACTTATTTAGGAGGTTGGGCAGGAAACATCGCCTTCAAGAACGCCACAAGAGCCGCAGGTAAGGTGATGGCGAAGAAGGCACTGGGAGACATGGCCGGACGATATGCCGCCACAACCCTTGCAGGACGCATCATAGGAGGCATGGCCGCCGGAGGTGCCAACTTTGGCACATTCGAGGCCGTGAAGGACGCGGAACGCCAGCTGTACCAGGGAGGCAACCTAAATCCGGAGACAGGAGAAATGGAAGGCTTCTATTTCGGATCAGTCCTCAACAGCGGAGTGCATGGCATAGGCATGGGAGCTGCCACAGGCGTTGTCTCTCCCCTTATCGGCAATGTGGCCGACAAATGGATAAAGGCAACATCTTCAACAGGTGGGAAGATAGCATTACGCGCAGGAGAGACGGCAGTTTCAAAGCTGTTTGAGGGTACTATTTTTGCCGCTCCCGACGTATATGCAATTCAGACTATGCCCGATGAGCAATTTGATAAGCTATATGCCAAGAAGTACGGTTATGATACGATTGAGGATGAGAAGGAAAAAACTGAAGCCAGAAACGAAGCCAGAAACGACATGTCGGGAGACGCATGGAGCGAGAGCATGGCGATGATGATGGGGTTCGGTGCGTCTCATGCAATCAAGACCGCTCCGGCTGTGATACGTAGCCTACGAACTGTCAAACCGACCGGCGACCGTCCGTTGTCGCGTAAAGAGCGCATACACAACAACAAGAGCTTTGTAGAACTTCTCCGTGAGCGTCTGGATCAGTCGCACTCTGATATTGCCATGAGCGATGAGGAGCGCGAGGAATTGAAGAGGAAAGGTTACGGAGACCTCTCCAATCTCTTTGCATACGATCCTGAACACAAGTCAAGAAAGACCGGCTCAGCGCAGAAGTTAGAAGGAGACTACACAGGCATCACCGGCCTTTCAAGGACAGTGGACTACGAGCCGACACTTGACGAGACAGGAAACCCTACATTCGACGGATATTCAGCAATGGAGCGTCTTATGGAGGACGAGAGCGTAAGCGAGGCCACAAGAGCCAAAGCCTACTATATACTGACTGGCCGTATGCTTCCCATGTCAACCGTCACCGGCTGGTCAATGGATGAGGCCGAGGACGGAACAATATATGTTTCCTCCATCAACCAACAGGGAGGAATCGTAACCTCCCGTAAATTCTCCGACAAAAAGGCGGCAGACAGAGAGATTGAGCGCATCAACCGCCAATCAGAACTCAATACCATCGACATAGGCGAGCAATACCGAAATGCCGAGGCACAGCAGCGCGTCATGGCAGCCGCTATCAATGACGTATCTCCGGGAGCCGACCGCCAGACCGTCTATAACATCTATGAGGCCGTCAGACGTGGCGACAAGAATGTCACCGAGGAACAGCGACATCTGGCCGACATGATAGACGAGGCCATAGAGCGCAACACGGATGCAGGAGCGGAGGTAAGCCCGGCAGGAATCAGGGAGCGTATATCTCAGGAAACAGGCGTTGACATCGACAAAGCCATACGCAAGGAGCCGGGCAAGCGCACGGAGGACGAGCAAGAGGCAGTGAAGCGTTATGTGCGTGAGCTATTCCCGGAGCCTGAGACATACGAGCCTTCACCGGAAGAGGCAGAGGCCGACCGCATCTATGAGGACAGCCGCCTTCTTTATGGCCGGTTTGAGCAGGGCGACCCGGAGGCACAGGCCGAGATCGACGCGATATCGCTTCGCATGACCGAGGCACATCAACTTTGCGAGGACGCTTTCGGCGACGAGGCAGAGGTGTATATGGCCGAAATCAAAGAAAATCCGTGGGGAATAGTCAATGATCCGAACCTCACACCGGACCAGAAGGACGCAGTGCTTTACTACATCAACGCCAAAGCCTCACTTGACGGAGTGCTTGACGCATCGAACGAGGCCGCAGCAGACAAGCGGCAGAAGGTACAGGGCGAGGTTGCCCACCGGACACACAAAGAGCGAGGCGTTATCGTCCCGGCCACGATGAAGGCCGATGACAGGCCGGTCTATATCATCAAGGGCGACGTTGCCATGTTTCCGGACGGCAGCGGCGTGGACGTGAGCAACTCTTCCAACGATGTAATCATACTCGACGAGTCAGGGGAATACAAGTTTACCTCACCGGACCAGATACTGACCGTCGGGGAAACCATCGATCCCCAGACGGAACTGCAAACCGCATACGAGGCCATAGACCGGGAACATGAAGCAATCATCAGCGCAGCCACCGAAGGTGTTCCCGAAAGTGACGAAACCGTTCTCAATTCCGGAGAAAACGATGGATTAGCCCCTGATACGGCAGAGGAAACGCCTCAAAGCGTTCCCAACATCGAAGAATACGACCGAGGCTATGAGGACGGTACGCAAGCAGCTTCAACCTTCACTGACGATGTTCTTAACAAAGCCATCGACAATCTACGCAGCCTTGACACGCTTTCTGATGAATGGAGAGGGTATTTGGACGCTTATGAATATGAGCAGCAGCGCAGGGCGACGGAAGGATCACAGGCCGCTCCTGAGAATATTCCGGAAGAGGGCAATAATATCGGTGAGAATATTCCTGACACTGCCCCGGAGGAAGAGAAAGCACCGTCGGCACTGGAGAGAATCCCGGTGGACGAGCAGACCGGCGACCCTATCCTGACACATGAGAGCGTCGATGCAGATACGGCATGGGAGGCCGCGACGGAGTTCTTCGGCACGCCGGAGGACGCACTGACCTATGTTCATGCCGAGATCGGCAACGCCAAGACCGCCATCACGACCGCAGAGAAGGCCGTCAGCAAGGTAAAGCCGACAGGGGGCATGACAAAATACCGCAACGACCTGAAGGCCGCGCGTGACCGCGTGGAGGCCGCCAAGACCACACTTGCCAAGTGGCAAGCCATAGAAGAAGCGCAGAAGCGTCGCAAGGCCGAGGAAACCGCCGCAAGAGCGGCAGAGACGGCAGCGCGAAACGCACAGCTCCATGACGAGGCCGTAGCACGCTTTGAGGAAGAGCAGCGCATCAAGGCCGAGAGACAGGCCGAGCAGGATCGCATAGGCACCCATGCGGTCAATCCGAAGATAAAGGAGAAATGGGAAGCATCCCCGAAGGTGGACGGCCACCCTGACGTAATCACCCTTCCGGACGGCAGCACGCTGACCGGCCACTACGTCATGACCGAGGCAGGAGCCGCCTCAGCGAGCCATGACGTAAATAATGCCTTCGAGCCGACCGAGGGTTTCCCGATTGACAAGCACGGCCAGAGCGTGAACGACCGCGACTATAAGCGAGACAGGGACGCACAGCAGATAGTGCATAACATGGCCGACACATACGACAGCCGGGCAATGCAGACCCCTGTAATCGTCAGCAAGGACGGCATCGTGCTTTCAGGCAACAACCGCACCATGAGCGGAGACATGGCAGCCACACAGGGGACAGACGGCGCATATCTGGAATACCTCGGCAAGTATGGAGCCAAGTACGGATTCACACCTGAACAGGTAGCAACGATGAAACATCCTCGTGTCGTTTTCGTTCCTGATGAGGATTTGCCATACGATGCAAATACCTTCTCTCGCTTCAACGCTCAGGAGATGAAATCACAGTCGAAGCCGGAGGCGGCAATCAAACTCGGCAAGATAGTGGACGACGCGACATTCAACCGCATTGTGGCCGACCTCAACAAGTATGACCGGCTTAGCGACTTCTATGCCGACCAAGAGGCCGCAGCGCGGACACTGGGGGAACTCGTAGCCGCAGGAGCCATCAACGACAAGCAGCTACCGGAACTCCGGACAGGCACGGCACTGTCAGCCGCCGGAAAGGAACTTATCGAGAACACGCTTATCGGTAAGATATTTCAGGCTGAGCCGGACGCAGTGCGCATGATAATCTCCATGCCGACACTAAGACAGGCCGTAATACTCGGACTGAACGAGATAGCCAACAACAGGACACTCGCAGAGAAGGGCTATGACCTCGGCAAAGAGTTGTCGGCCGCCGTTGACCTCGTATTCAGGGCGAGAACATCATCGCCAGAAATCTACAAGGACGGAATGCCTGTGTCTCCCTTCGGACGTATGCAGGGCCTCTTCGACGATGAATACGGAGATAGCCGGGTGACCGACGCAACCACACTCCTTCTGGCCGATCTCCTTAACAGCGCGAAGCCGAGCGACGTGCGGAAGGTACTTGCCATGTATAATAAGTCAGCCGGAGAGTCAGCGGCAGGAGCGGTTGACATCTTCAGCGAGACCGGGAAACCTGACACCAAAGAAGAAATATTAACCAGAGTAAACGAACATTTCAGAAATGCAACCCCAAAAGAACAGCAAGCACTCGTGGACGCTGCCATTGAGCAGAGGAAGCGAGATGCGGAAGAAGCAGCAGCAGAGCAAGCCGGACGAGGCGAAACAGGCGATGAAGCTCAACCTTCTGATGAACGCGGTGGAGAGCCTGAACCAGCCGCAGACCAACCCCCGACAATAGAACAGCCTCAAACTCCTTCTGCAGAAGAAGAGACAAAGAAGAAGACAGCAATCAACAAAAGGATCTTCAAAAAAGACAATCCGGAAGAATCATCTTTGCGAAAGGCAGTAGAGGACTGCATAGCAAGCTGGGAGACAAACCATGAACCCGGCGACGAAGAAAGATATAAAACCTTATACAGCAGATACCTTGCAGCTAAGGAAATACTTGACGAGCTTCCACCGGCAGAGCCTGAAAAAGACGTGACACCGGATGAGGAAGCCCTTATGGCCCGTGTGGAGGTCACTGAAAACGACTGGGAGGAAGGAGACAGCAAGAATCCGACCTACAAGCGCGAGATCATCATCGACGGCAAGCACAGCGTGACACAAGTTGATGCTCCCAACAGGAAGGGAGACTACACCGGTCCGGTCTTTGAGTATGACGGCAAGACATTCAGCTATCTGGGGGAAGTGGCCTCATACATCGACAGCCTTCCCACCTCCGGAGAAGAGCCTAAGCAGGACGGAGCGACCGAAGAGAAGCCTATCGCCGGACTTGAAGGCTACACACATCAGGAGGTGAAGGATATTGTCAGGCGTGAGGTAGAACAGATATTCAGCGACGCGGACATCGACGCTGAAATCGTAGGCATGGAGATACACGGCAGCCGGAACCGAGGCGACGCACGCCCGGACTCCGACCTTGACATCGTGCTTGAATACAAGGGGGACATGAAGGAGTATGCCATGTTTAACGCCATCAACGATACACCTATCGAGATCGAGGGCATACAGGTGGACGTGAACCCCATACGCGCAGAGGAAACCGGCACCCTATCCGACTACATGAAGAAATCCCGGTCATACGACGAAGAGAAGCAGAGGGAGGCCGCAGCGTCCGCTCCTTCTCTGGGGGAGCGTATAGCCGAGGCAGAGGCGACGGTGAACACCGAACCGACCGAAGCGCAGAAGGAGGCAGGGAACTACCGAAAAGGACATGTCAACGTAGAAGGTTTCGACGTCACCATCGAACAGCCGAAGGGAAGTGTGCGCCGAGGCAAGGACGCTGACGGCAATCCGTGGGAATCCAAGATGAACAACACCTACGGCTATATCAGGGGAACAGAAGGCGTAGACGGCGACCATATAGACGTATTCCTTTCCGACACCCCGGAGGAAGGGAACGTGTATGTAGTGGACCAGTACGAGCCAGACGGCACATTCGACGAGCATAAGGTAATGTATGGCTTCCCGGACGCGGAGGCCGCACGCACCGCATATCTATCCAACTATGAGAATGGCTGGGAAAAGACCCGGCGCATCGACGTGACAGGAGTCACAAAGGAGGGATTCAAGAAATGGATCGGCTCATCTCGTCGCAAGACCAAGCCCTTTGCCGAGTACAGGAGCGTGAAAGCCCTGACTGAAGAAGTGGACCAGACGCGCACCAACATCAACAAGGATGGAATAGTGACCGACGGCGAGGGTAAACCTCTAACCCTTTATCATGGCACACCCAACAAGGAGGTGACAAGCGTTTCCCAACTTGAACCGGGCCACAAGCGCATGGGCGAAGAGGCACCGGCACGATACAACGGCGACGGCGTTTCCTTTTCCCCTGAAATGTCGGTTGCACAGGACTATGCCGCTGAAGCCGGACATGGGAAAGGGAGGATTTTCCCTGCCAATATCCGGCTCACCAATCCCTATTATACTTTAGGGGTAGCCAACTTCACACCGGAAGAGGCCGCAGAATTTACAGCAGGACTGATAGCCAAAGGACATGACGGAATAATCAACTATTCAAGCGCATCAATGCGAGAGGCCGGAGCATTGCCGGCTGAGGTCATTGTCTTCGATAAGTCAGCAATCCTTCCTATCGAGGATAAGAATTTAGACGGTTTTGACTACACAATCACACCGACCACCTACACCAACAAGAAGGGCAAGACGAGCGATGTGTGGCTCGTGAAGTTTGACCGCGACCTCAGCAAAGAGGAAAAGTCAGCACTCGACACCTATACGCGCGAACCTCTTGCCGAGGGAAGAAAGACCTCACGCGGATGGTATGACCGCAAGGAGGGAGGCTACATGATGAGAAGCGAGGAAGCCGCCAAAGGACTTGCCAGAATGCTCGACAATTCCGAGGCAGTGGCCGACGCTCAGCCACTTACAGCCGATGACTATAAAGAGGCCATCGCCCCTACTCCTGTGCCTCCGAAGAGAACAGCCCAATCACAAGGAGACGCTGCACCGGTCTCCGGCAATGACTATGCAAATGAACACCGAGCCATGCGGAAAGGAATACAGCTTATCTTCGCGGACGCGCAGAAGGACAATGCCCTTCGGGAAATGTTCAGAAACGGAGGCGTTCTCGACATAGACAAAGCCTTAGAGGAATACATCGAGGGCTGGATCTCCAAACATAAATCATTCGCCGCTGAATATCCGGCGTTCATGTCCATGTGGAACAGCGACAGGCGAAGCGTGGTAAGCAGCCTTTATGGAAGCATGATGATGAGCATAGCACAGGAGAGGAAACCGGCAAAGCCCATACCCATGAACCGTGTGGACGTGGAAGGCCTCTTCAATGACCTAAGCACCAAAGGGGAGACGAAGCTTTCCGACCATTCCGCACCTGTCAAGCCTGAGAGCGCACCGGCGAAGCCTGAACCCAAGCAGAAGCCCCGGCTCGTCAGGGATGAGGAAATGCGCAATCTTGAAAACGAGCTACGCGACCTCTTAGGCATCGACGACAGCGAGGGAGACCGAGGCGACCTCTTCCGGAATCCGGAGGACTACACCACAGCGGAGAAGATAAAGATAATCTCCGTAGGCACGACGTATGCCTTCAAATACTTCGATCAGGGAATCATCGAGTTTCCGGACTTCGCCGCACTCATGGTGAGAAGTCTGGGAGAGAAGATACGTCCGTGGATAAAGTCATTCTACAACGGCGCACAGTCAGCCCCCGGATATGATCACCTGCCATTCACCCAGGCAGACGAGGTGAAGGCCTTCGACATCATGAACTTCGACAAGGCAGAAAAGGACACCGACCCCATGCGGACCACTCAGGGAGTTGTAGCGGAGTCGAGAGCGGAGTCCGCAGCCGAAGAAGCCAGAAAAGAGATAACCGAACAGAGAAACCAGAAACGCAAGGAACGTGATGAACAGACAACAGCAGATACAGAAGCTATTGCAAAGCAAGCAGAGACTATTGCAAGCGAAGCGGAAGCTACAGCAGAAAGCGCAGTCGATGAACAGTCAATCGCAGAAGCCTCCGAAAAGATAGATGATGCACTTGAAAAGGTAAACGAACAGCTTGCCCTCTTAGGCTACTATGAGGCCGAACGTGTAGATAAGGACTTCAACGAGGCATACGGCTACATGCGCAATGCCGAAAAGAAGGCACTTGCCGACGCCGTTAAGCTTGCCAAGCAGCTTGTAAATGACCTCGGCATCGAGATCGACAAAGTGACAGGCTCGACCACAGCGAAGAAAAGTAAGAAGCCTACGGCTGTGTCGGCCAACATAGCCCCTGCAGGGGGAGACATTTCAATACGCCTTCCGCTCAACGAAGGGCGCGAACTCTATGTGTCTATCAGTCTGGACCCGTCCGTTGAGCGTGGCGACGTAACTTATAGCGGCGACAATCTTCAGGCGACCAGCATCATGTATCGTGTCGAGACTCCTGCCGCTTCCGGCTATGACCGTTTCGGACGCAACTGTTGGGCAGATGCAAGCACAACATATTCCGATCTCCTTAAAGCGATTCAGCGAGAATCATATAAATATCTTCCTGAAACCAACGCAGAGGGGAAGGAATACAAGTCAGGGGATTCAATTCAGTATTCCGCTGACGGAGGGAAGTCATGGGCTGACGGCAAGGTTGTGGAGGTAAACCATGACGGCAGCCTGAAACTTGACACAGGACTCGCCCCCGTCCTCTATGTCAATGCTACGCTGGATCAGGTAAGGCGCAAGGAGGGAGTGGCTAAAGCCGCTCCCGGTAAGAAAGAGCCGGAGAAACCTCAATATCCTGACCCGAAGGATAAGGAGGCCGTGAGCGACTGGCTGTCTGATAACTCCGCAGCCATCTGGGAAGGCGTGGAAGCCATCACAAAGGACGCTAAGGCAGACACCGGCCTTCGCAATACCTTCAAAGCGGCCAACGATGATTCCATCAAGGAGGCTGACCTTTCGGACTATGTAGAGAGATGGTTGGCCGACCGCATTGAGGACATGATGGAACTGCACCAGGCAACCGTCAAGGCATGGTATGACTATGACCAGCAGGGAATAATCCTCAGCACGATAGCCGGACGCATCGAGGACGCTCTTGCAAAGGAGGCTAAGAAAGACCGAGAGAACGAGACCGTCAACGGCTATAAGCGAGGCGATGAGGTATTGTGGGACCGATACGGCAACGGCCAGTGGGAGAAGCAGACGATCACCGACTTCGACGAAGCCGGGCGACCCATACTCGACAGCTTCGGCCAGAACTGGATAACAGAGGTAGCCGACTGGGGACGCATAAAGCCGGTAGAAGGAAAAGAGCCTAAGCAGGAAACCCCGGCTGAGACTCCTGAATCCGCTACCGAAAAAGCAATAGAGACGCTGACCGGAAAGAAGAGGCCGGTCAGGAAAACGGAAGTTAAACCTAAGCAGGCGGTCGGCGATCTATTCGGCGGCCTGTTTGATGAACCTGCAACCAACAATGAGCAAAAGGAAACTGAGTTACGACCTCGCCCCGGCACTGGAGAGCGAGCAGAGGGACACGAACCTCGACAGGATGAACCGGTGGGAACGAGCCAACGGAATGAAGATGGAGGAACTGACGGAAGAGGAATGGCTGGACGTAGCGGAGGCGATACTGGGTCTGACTCCGGACGAGGCAGTGCAGTATCTCCAATATCTTCAGAACATGCCGTAGGAAGCCCGGCTAAAGCCGGGACCAGTAAGAGAGATGAACCGCTGACAAGGTTGCCGCAGAAACAGCGCAGGAACCGCAACAACCATGTGATAAAGCGAGGGAGCGAGATAGCACCGGCGAGCGTAGACGCACGCATCAGGGCGAACATAGAGGCCATAGAGACGATGAAACGCCTTACCTCGACAGGAGCGGACGCTACAACGGAGGACATGGCGAAAATGCGAGCCTTCAGCGGTTGGGGAGGTCTGGGCAAGGCCTTCAGCGATTATCACCTTTCACGCCGCCTCCGTCAGCTTCTGGGAGATGAAGCCTTTGCGGAGGACGCACAGATGAGCCGCAACTCGGCCTACTTCACGCCGGGCTATGTGGTAGATGCAATGTGGGACGTAGCGAAAGGCCTCGGTTTCCGTGGCGGCAACGTGCTTGAAGGCTCCGCCGGCATAGGCAACATAATCGGCCTCATGCCTCCGGAACTCAGCGACCGCAGCACGATTCAGGCCGTAGAGAAGGACACCACCACCGGCTCCATGCTCAGCCTTCTTTATCCCGACGCAAAAGTGGACGTGCAAGGCTTTGAAGAGACCAAGATCCAGAACGGCAGCATCGACCTTGCCATAACCAATGTGCCATTTGTTCCCGGTCTCCGTGTAAAGGACACCACAGGGGACCATGACTTGAGCAGACGCTTCAAGGACATTCACAACTTCTGTATCGCTAAGAACGTCCGGAAACTCCGCGACGGAGGCATCGGCATCTTCATCACTACTAAGGGAACGCTCGACAGCGCAGGAGGCCTATACAACTGGCTTACCAACGAAGGAAACGCGGATATTGTCGGCCTCTTCCGTCTGCATAACGAGACCTTCGGAGGCACAGACGCGACGAGCGACATCATCGTAGTGCGCAAGAGAGTCAACGGCCAGAAGTCAGAACATGCCATCGACGCATCTGCAACCACAGGAGTAAGGACGGCGGACTATGACGATGGAAAGAAAACCGTAACCCGGTCACTCAGCTACAACCGCTATTTCGTAGAACACCCTGAACACATGGCCGGAGAAATGAAATTCGGCTTTGAGACCGGCAACACCTACCGCCCCACTTCCGTATCCCTTCATCCTGTAAAGGGAAAGGATCAGGGACGAATGTTGAAGGCATGGGTGAAGGAAATGAGCAAAAAGACCTTTGAAGAGCCGGAGGCGATAACCGAGCCGACCAACCATAGGGAGGAATACGACAGATGAGCAGGCTGATGAGTTCATAATGGCTGTATGATATGAAGATGAGCTACTTAGTCGATATGAATAATACTCATAATATAATAGATCAAAGGCTTCCTGATAAAGGGAAGCCTGAATTATATACTGTTTATTAGCACTAAGAACGAGAAAGAGAGGAGAAGATACTAGAATTCAGTATCGCCACGAAGAATGTTCATGATAAGATCCTTTCTTAAGATTGGTTTACGATTCATTTAACTTTAAGAGCAAAGATATAACCTTGCTTTGGAAATATAACGCCTTTATAGAGCTTTTTGATATGCGACTTTGTATTTTTAACATTTTGAAAATCCTCCATAGTACCTCTTTCAATGAAAATGGCCTCAATATCGGAAGGCAATTCCAATGATACCTTTAGACCGTTAGTAATATATTTTGCTCGGAACGCTATGTAATAATCTTCAAAGATGCAGTATTGTTGAACACGAGAGTATTGAATAAAATAGCGCTTTTTACCGCTTAACGGAATAATCGTTTCCCTTTGAATTTCAGATCCTACCCTCTTCGAAACGGTCTTAAGATTTGAAAGTTTTTTATTGTCAACAGTAACCTGAAGAGTTTCAGAAGAGCGGCCATTTGCTTGATTCTCATCTTCGACAAGCCAGCTTGTGATGGTATAGTCAAATTTCTTATCTGACTCTACGACAATAAACATAGAGAAATTATCATAACACTTAATGATACCTCTATCTTTATCTACCCATTCGATTTTAGAATCAGCGTCATAGTCTTCATAATAGCTTATGTCTTCTTCTGAAGGAAGCACTTCTTTCAATGAATAAAGCATTTTCTTATGAATATCCGCAAATTTGAACTTAAACATTTGCTTTGTCACATTGCTCCAAACCTCTTCGATATCCTTTCTTTCGCCGACAAGCTTCTTACCGAAAACAATGTCTTGAATTTCTTTTTTGAAAACGCCGGCCCACTGCGCTACGCTGGATAGATAACCGACTACGACACCAATTATGAGAACATCAGCAATGTTCAGGATGATATCATAAGCAAGAGAACTTTTAGCTAAAAAAGCATAAGCGATCACATAGCAGGTAAGCCCCACTATAGCACAAATAATGCCTACACTTTTTTTGATAGTCTTCCAGCTGAACATAATATCTGATTTTCTATGCAAAGATACGAAATAATCTTAAGCAAAGCAAAAAAAATCTTAGAAATTTTGGAAATATAGTTATTTTTAACTAACTTTGCGGTCAAATCTTTGGCGAGATTTAAAAATATTGATTAGTTTAGCGGACGAAAAGCATAACGCTTTTTGTCTCTGACTACATATGTCTGCTAAACTAGCGAATATGTAAATCTCGCCAAAGATAATGAGACAAAAAGCGTATTTTTTATGGACATTGTATTAGAAAGGACAAAAAGAGGACGGATACTACTCCGCTATGAGAATCGCGACGGAGAGACAAGATGGATAGACGTAGAGGCATTGCTTATGAACTTCAACGACTACCTAAGAATTTCAGAATGGAAGGAAGAACTGCTTTCGGCTGCAGCGAACTACGGTCTATGCTTTATATCAAGTAGCGGCAAATCATATCCTGACAATGACTTGGTATTTGACGACATCTACAACCTTATCTCAATCTCGAACAGGCTTCAGAGCATGGATGCCCTTGAAGCGTTGGACAGTGATGACGTAAGAGAAGAAAAGACCGAGATATTCAGATATAACATCGAAGACTGAGAATCATGGAACTGATAGTTGAAAAGACAAAAGAAGGGCGCGTATTACTCCGCTACCAGGATGGGAACTTCAGGACTAGATGGATAGACGCAGAATATCTGCTTAAGATAGCCAGCGATGAATTAGACTTCGACATGATGAGCGACGACATCCACAATGCAGTGGTCTCTTACATAGACGTGCTTAAGGATTCAGACAAAAACAAAGTAGACTTTATCACGTCTTTTTTCGATATTATTAATTTAATGAACGCTGCTAAGCAACTGAGATCTCTCGATGCCGAGGATAGAAACAATCATACAGGATTTGTAGGCGAAACAACGGAGATATTCAGGTGCGAATGCTAAATGGATATGAATTTGAAATGGATATAGAAATCAAGAAGAACGAAAAGGGAGAAGAGATCCTGGAGATCACGAGCGGATATGCGCTTGGGACAGAACTGAACCTGAGCGAGCTAATCTATTATCTCGGCGACAGCATAGCCTGGAACGGGATAAGCAAAGACCTGACAGGATTGGCGATGAGGTATTCAATCAATCTACTAAGATTACCGATGGAATGCGAGGAAATGCAGAAAGAAGCTTTGGAAGATTTGCTGAACATCGAATTACTTGTGACGGCATTCAGCAGAAGCATCAACAGCGCGAGGATAACAAAATCTGATCTTCTTAAAGCTAAAATAGCCTACGGAGAAGAACTTGAAAGAATCAAAAGCGAAATGAATCAACAGATGTCATTGAAGGACGTGAAGATAGAAGGATTGACAGACCAAATTAAATCGCTGAATTTGAGGATTTCTGACAAAGACGAACACATCAATGAGCTTAATGACCGAATAGCATCATTGAAGACAGGGAGCAAAGATGAAAACGAGAAATGCTAAGAATAAGTTTAGTATTACAAAAATTATGCTCAGGTTCATCACCGTCTCTGGCTACAAGCGTCGAAATTTAAATCCCCGTTCGTTAGCGTCAGCTTTTGCTGTCATCAGCTTCATATTCTTCCAGCTCGCGACATATGGCGTTTTAGATCAATTTTTATTCATCTTTGATTCGTTTATCTCCTATGCAGCCGGTACTGCTTGCCTAGCCAATGGATTAGGTAGAATTGAGGATAATAAAGATGATTTCTTTAAAATCATATTATTAGGTTTTTTGCTATTTGGCATAGGAGTGATATCGATTGATCTTCTTATGTCATGGCATTTCAAAGCCAGTTTGCAGGCCATAGCTTGCGTCGATTCATTCTTATTTTGTCTGTCATCAATATTAGTTTTAGTACATTCCAATGAGGATGAATGATAATTATCGATGACTGTATCAGTCGTCGAGGATGAACTGAGAGATGAAGAAGAAAGCCTTGTGACGCTGCATGCAGTCTGGACAGATATTGGCTGTCTTGTTTGAACGAAGGAAATCCTGGATAGGAGTCTCGGAAAGCTTTCTGAAGGCTCCTATTTTCTTGCAGTCTGGGTAGGCGTGGAAGAATTTCGGGGAAGCGGTGTTGAAATAGACAGGCATTTGGCGCGGGTCGGAGTCGAACTGGACGACACATGAAGGGCCTAAAATACCCCATTCAAATTGATGACCATCAGAATAATTTATCAGTAAAGTATAATTTTCTTTTTTTACTGATTGGACTGAGTCGGCACTTTTAAAATATAATGCATCATCGTTATATGTATCTTTCTGCTGTTTAGGAATCGAATGCTTAGTCTTTATGCCTCCTTTTCTATGATTAGAATAATATCTTGATTCTGTAGAATCAGTAATTGACTTTGGCATGGAATGACGAGTAAATGACGAGTAAGAGTATTTCTCGGGTATGACACCAAAGCAAGCAGTGAGAAAAATATAACAAAAAAATACCTCATAAGACAACAGTTAAAATCATGAAACTGAATTATGGTGCTAAATTAGCGAAAAAATTTGAATCTTCAAAAATATGGATGAGAATAATACAGAAAATAGGTATAAACCGGAAAGCAATGACTTCAAGCCTAAGACGGAGGAAGAGCTTGCGAAGGAGAGGAAGAGCCGGAAATGGGAACTTATCGCCGGGGCCGTAGGAGACATGGGGAGCGCTTTCGCCAATCTTTTCTTCACTACAAAAGGAGCTCCCTCGACTATCTCGACTGCAGGAAAGAACAGGCAGATTACACTGATGGACAGGGTAAACAGGCGGTATAAGGAAGAGGATGAGGCGTATGGAAAGAAGCTATCCGCATGGGAGAAAGAGCGTGAGAAGCAGAGGAAGGAGGCAGAGAGGCTTGCGAAGGAGAATGAACGTGTTGATATTCATGCAGAATTCAATCCTTTAGCATCACATTGGGACGATAAAGATTATATCGGCCAGATGTATGAATCTCTTCAAGGAGAATTGAAAGAACATTTAAATTCCAAAGGAATAAAAGAAAGCAAATTTATAAAAGAGCTTTCGAGACAATATAAGGATAATTCTCCAAGAGTATTGCCTTATATTCAACAGAGCATTCTAAATGATGTCTTAAGCGGAGAACTATATGGATTTGACGAAGATATGAAATCAGAGATAGATGAAGACTTTCTAAAAAACTTTAGAAAGACTTGGAGTGATAATGATAATATCTGGGTTAAGATGAAATAACTTAACAGACGAGTCAGGAGGCTCGGACACCGGGACAAACAGGACTATCGGATTTCGGACTGCGTCCTCAACACAGTAAGAATTTCACCCAAAGACAAACCTGCTGCGCGGCTGGGAGCCCTCCCCTACGGCTATCGCCTCGGCACGATAGAAAGAGGGATTATCCTACTACCGATTACGGAATGAAAAAAAACTAAAAATTGATTCTATTGAGACTATATGAACAACAGGACTGACATAAACGAGGATCTCTTCATACGGCTGGCGATCGAAACGCTGGAGAGGAAGAAGGATATCGGGAATTTCGCGGACAATGACGGGACCATCTGCCTCATCAAGGCACGGAACAAATCGCTATACTGGATAGTGAAGGGGAACGTGGCGGAGACACACGACGGACAAGTGAATCTCGCAAAGAGCGATGTGTCGCTTATCGGGAGGCACAGCGAGACGCTGAGATGCACCTTCCTGAGCAGGGGCGACATCGTGAAGCTGATCGGGAAGACGACGATAGAGGAATTCGCGGAGGAGCTAAGGGAACTTTACCGAGAGCATACGAGGCATGACGGCAATGAAGAGGAGCGTAAGGAGAAGCGGGCCCTTCTATTGCGATATTACAAGGAGATAAGGGAGGCCGACAGGAATCTCGAAATGAGGGACGGCGAGAACTTCATGAACTATGCGGAGCGGATCGGGAAGGACCGAGCGAACTGCTACGTGAAGAAATACCATGACATCCTTGCTGAGGCGATGGAGACGATCGGGGAGATAGCGGCCATGTGCTTTCTTACGGACAATGAGAATGAGAGGCGGATTTATGAGCGGACGATAGACAGGATAGTGAATGAGGCATTGAGGAGGATGCCATGATAACGCTAATTCTAAATTCTAAATTCTCAATTCTCAATTATCCCTACGAAGAGGGATTTGAGCGTATGGACGCTGAGGAACAGACCTTCTGGGGAAAACTGAAAGGGATGCTCCAGAAGGCACTCGACCGCCTTCTTGCCGGTCTCAAACTTCCGAAGATGAGAGCGTGGACCGATAAGGAGTGGGGGTATGTGCTGTGGCGGTCATGGAGGAACCTGCTGGAGACTTCGGGCTCACGCCCTCAGCACGGTGTTGCCGCCGGGGGTCCGCTTGCGGAGGCGGAGGATATCGTGATGAGGGAGCGGAGCAATTTCGGAGCGAGCGAGAGGCGCCTCTTCCGTGACGGCGACTTAGGACTTGAAGAAGCCATCACGAAGATGAAGGCCGACGCAGCGGCAGCCAACGGCACGGACTTTGCCGCGAAGCAGGACGCCATGAGGGCAATAGGCGGCAACCTGAGCAAGCTACGCCAGGCAATGGCGCGGCAGAGGGAGTATGACATCACGACCGTCAAGTCAATTACCGACCTCGGGAAAATCCTTCTGGACGCAGGACTTCTCGACGACCTGAGCAAGTATGAGACCAAACGCATACTTTCAGCGATAAAGGACGCTGTGGGAAGGGAGGACACCTCAAAGCAGACACAACGCCTTATGGACATCATGGTCGACAATCAGCTACGCATGGGAGCGAACTATTTCGGGAAGCTCCTGAGTGTGAAGGGAAGCCGCGTGGATGGGCGAGGAGTCGAGGTTCAGGGTGAGCTTGACCCAGACGGCCAGAAGATTGCGCAGACTGTCAAGAAGGCCACCACCCGGACGCTTGACGATATCGACAACATGATGGCCGAGGCCATAAACCGCATGAGCAGCACGGATCAGGCAACAGCAGACGAGGCCGCACTTGAATATGCCGGGCTACAGATAGCACGCCAGTATGTAGAGGAAATCCGGGAGAGCAAGAACGAAGAGAAGGAACTCCGCAAGAGCATCGACGACTACAAGGCCGAGAGGAACGCAGAGGCCGAGGAATCAAAGAAGAGCATCGAACAGGCACGAGTGCATAAGGACGCAGGACACATGACCGAGCAGGACTTCAACCTTCTCGTCCATGACATCGAGGATGAAGAGCGGGCCCGATGGGCAGCGTTCAAGCAGTATGCCGAGGCGACCAACGACGCCATACGCCAGAACAAGATAGAGCGTGCGGAGGCGTACCGGAGCCTGTCTGAGCAGCTTGGAGGTGTTCTGGGTGAGAGCGTGGAGCGTGCCAAACAATGGAGGGAGGCCGAGAAACAGCGCGTGGAAGAGATACATCATAACGCCAACTCCGACATGAAGGGAAGGGCGACCAACGAACACCACAAGGCCGACCGGCTCCAGAAGTTTGTCAACAACGGAATCCTACGCTTCCTTCTCGCTCCATTAGGAACATTCGACCAGATGCTACGCATGTTCGGAAGCAAGAGCGTGCGTGGCGAGGGCTACCTGTGGAACCGCTACATGCGCGGCTGGGTGGACTGTACCGAGAAGGAATACACCGGCTATCAGGAGGCACTGAAGAGGCTCGACGAGAAGGTAAGGGAAGTATTTGGGGAGTCCTCACTGCGTTCGGACCACAATGTTAGAAGCTGGGGGGATCTGTTCGCGCTGGAGCGGCGAATGCCGAAAGCGTCCGTGAGATTCCGGGACGGAGGGGAAATGCGCGACCATGAGCTGACGCAGGGAAACCTCCTCTACATCTACATGACAGACAAAATGACGGACGGACGCATGAAGCTACGCCGCATGGGAATCACGGAGGATGATGTGGAGCGCATAAAGGATTCCGTCGATCCGCGATTCATACAGCTTGCCGACTGGATGCAGGAGGAATATCTTACCGAGAAGAGAAACGGCTACAATGAGGTGCATAAGCGAATGTTCGGCACGTCGATGGCTGCCATAGAGAACTATTTCCCCCTGAAGATACTCGCCAACGCGAGAGTGGAGAATGTGGACGTGGCAGATGATTCACCTTCCGACAAACCTTTACCGGCCACCTCAACCGGGAGCATCATCAAGCGCAAGAGGAACAATCTTGCCCTCGACGTGACCGGCGCGGACGCTTTCAGCGTGATTCTGGATCATATACAGCAGATGGAGCGTTGGGCAGCCTTCGCAGAGTATAACCGAGACCTCAACACCCTGCTATCGTACAAGCGATTCAGGAATCAGGTGATGAACATGACGAGCGCATACGGAGCCGGGAAAACCCTCTGGACCAACTTCCGCAATGTAGCGGCAATGGCCGCCGGAGCATACCGGCCGCCTATCGCACCGCTTGACAAGGCGGCAGTGAACGTGGCAAAGGGAGTTACAGCGGCAAAGGTCAGCTTCCGTGTCTTCACAGCCCTGAAACAGTTCCTCTCCATGCCGGCATACGTATCGGACAGCAATCCTATCCATCTGGCCGCAAACATCGTCAATCCTTATAAGGCGTGGAAATGGAGCATGGAAAACCTGCCACTCTTTGAAAAGAGATGGAAGAGCCGCATGGCCGGAGACCCGCGACTCCTGAAATCAGATATGGACTGGAAGATGTGGAGAAGCCGCATCGTAGAGATCGCCGGGCGCGTCGGCATGTCGCCCAACGCATTTGTAGACGCCCTGACTGTCGCGATCGGCGCACGCTCGATGTACCAGACCAAACTGGCGAAGTACAAGCGTCAGGGCTACAGCCCCGAACAGGCAAGGAAGAGGGCGAGACAGGACGCGACGATTCTCTTCAACCAGACGCAGCAATCGAGCGAGAACGCATTTCTTTCCACCATGCAGGTAGACCGCTCATGGCTAAGCGTACTCTTCACTGTATTCCGCAATTCCTCCATGTCATACACCAGACAGCTCTATGACGCAATGCGCAATATCGGACACCGCCTGACACCCGGCTACAAGGGACTGACCGAGGAATTCATGGCGAAGCAGATGAGGCGCGACGGCATAGATCCAGACCAAGCGGACCGGAACGCCAAGCAGGAATACCGGCGAGGAATCGTAAGAGACCTCGTGCGCGTGGGAGTGTTCGGCTATGCCCTTCAGTTCGCGTGGAACTTAGGCGCGTACCTTCCCTATCTTCTCTTCGGCAAGAACGCCGACGAGAAAGACAAGATGTGGGACGACGTGCTGAACCACTCCATGTTTGGCAGTGTGGAAGGCCTGACCGGAGGCGACGTAATGAGCGCAGCCGGGGAAATGTGGATGAACGGCGAAGGGAATCCGGAGCAACTGACAAAGGACATGCCTCTGGCAAGCGATGTGGCCTCAATCCTGAGAAAGATGGATAAAGACTACGTATCGGCCATGAACAACGTCGTGAACCTTCTCGTACAGTCCGGCTTAGGCTTCAATCCCCAGTCGCTCACCGACGCAGCCGTCGCAGTCATGGACTATTGCGGAGAGGACGCACAGACCTCACGCGAGTGCGCTCTTCTGATCTCGAGAATCATCAACTGCCCCCAGAGCCAGACAGACAAAATCTATTTCGACGAGATCGACGCGACCGGCGAAGAGGCGGCCACCATGACCCCGGAGGAAATCGCGGAGAGATATGCGGAATACAAGCTGCGCCGCAACGCTCCCCTGACCGGCTGGGCATATGACGAGGAAGGAAGGAAAAAAGCCATGGACAAACAGCGCAGGAAGGCTGAATCGAAGATGAAGGAGCGACTGACCGGGAGACTCGCCACCGAGCGGACGCGCGAACTCCTTGAAGGCTTCGAGGAGGTCTCGGAGAAGGAGAAGGAGCTGAACCGCCTGAAAAAGAGCGACCGCGAGGCTTACCGCCGGGGAAGGAAGGAACTGAGGGAAGGCACGGACATGAGGCGGCACAACCGAGTGAAGCGATACAACCACGACATAAAACGCCTTACCGAGAAATGGATGAACGCCAAGACCCCACAGGAGGCAGACTCAATAGCGAGAGCCATGCTCAATGCGAGAGAGAGGATGCTTATTGACGTGGACAGTATCGAAGCACAATAGTTAAACGAGCCGGGACGCAAGGATTTATTATCTTTGCGTCTCAGCTCCAATACATAACATAACAGACATGGCAAAGAAGAAACTTCATAGGCTTAGCAAGGTATTGCCGAAGGCCAAGTATGACTCCGTGGCGGAACAGAAGGTACGCCGGGGAGAGAAGAAGACATTTGACGTACTGATGGAGGCACAGCACTACTGGATGCTGATGGACAGATTCAGGCGTGACCGCGAGAGAAACAAGAACTACACATACGGCAAGCAGTGGGACGACGTGGTATGCGTGGAGGGGCGACGCATGAAGGAGTCGGAGCTTATCAAGAAGCAGGGGAACCTGCCGCTGAAGAACAACCTCATCCGGAGAATGATCAGGAGCGTCCTGGGCGTATACGAGAGCCAGGACAAGGAACCGACCTGCACGGCACGGGACCGGGACGAGCAGAAGTTCGGGGAGACGATGAGCACGGTGCTTCAATACAACATGGCACGCAACAGGATGAGGAAGGTGAACGCCCGGAGCATGGAGGAATTCCTTATCTCGGGCTTTGTCGTACACCGGAAATGGCACGGATGGCGCAACAACACCCTCGACTGCTGGACCGACTATGTGCAGCCCAACAACTTCTTCATTGACCCGAACATGAGGGATTTCCGGGGATGGGACGTGAGCTGCCTGGGCGAGATCCACGACATAACCTATGGCGAGCTGATAAGCAAGTATGCCCACAGCCCGGAGGAGGAGCGGCGACTGAGGGAGATATACAACCACGCATCGAACCGCAACGTCGTGGGGATAGCCTACCAGCGATTCGGCTTTCCGCTCAACAACCGGTATGATTTCCTCGTGCCTGAAGACGCGAGCCTCTGCCGGGTGATAGAGGTATGGAGGAAGGAGAGCAAGGCACGCTACCGCTGCTGGAAAAGACGTTGCAGTTTGACCCCTTGCGGCGGTGAAGATTTGACCCCGAAGCAAAAATATGTTTGACCCCTATAAAAGTCCTGGCAGGGAGGGTCAATTTAATATTACCTTATTTTGTTTTTAGCCCTTCTTGGCTTTGAGTTTTCTCATGCTCTCACCCGTCAGTTCGATGGTGTGGGCGGAGTGGATGATACGGTCTAGGATGGCGTCAGCAACGGTTTGATCTCCCACCATGTCATACCAGCTTGTGTGGGGGTACTGTGATGTGATTATGATGGATTTTCGTTCGTGTCGGTCTTCGACGATTTCCAGCAGTATGGATCTCTCCTTCGGGTCGAGAGGAACGAGAAAGAGGTCGTCGAGGATTAGCATCTGGGCTCGCTCGATCTTCTTCATTTCAGCTTCAAGATTGTTCTTGACCTTGGCAACCTTTAGTTGTCCAAGCAATTTGGATGCGTTGGCATATAGCGTGCGTATTCCTTTCTTGCATGCCTCATGGCCGAGTGCGCATGCAAGGAAGCTTTTGCCAGTGCCGGATGGCCCGGTGATGAACAGGTTCTTGCCGGCTTTTACAAAGTCGAGAGTGGACAGGCGTTCCATCTGGTTGCGGTCAAGGCCTCGGCTGACATTGTAATCTATTTCCTCAAGGTATGCCTTATAGCGGAATGCGGCATTCTTGGTCATGCGGGTCACTGCGGCCTGTGAGCGATAGTCCCATTCGCGGCTCAGCAGCATGTATAGGAATGAGTCGGGTGTCATGGCTTGTGCAACAGTTCCGGCGAGACTCTCGCGGAAGGCCTCAGACATTCCGTGCATCCTCATTCGGTCCATCAGGTCCAGCGATATTGAGTTCTGATCCGGCTGCTGGCTTACCGGAGCGGTTCTTTCATTTATTTCCATAGTTCTTTTCTTTTTTTTGGTCGTTTGTCTGTCCGTAATATTCTCGCCCGCGGATATTCTTATGCACAGGAGTCTTGATTTGCTCGCAACATGACTGGGCATTGCCGTCTTCGTCCGGTAGGAAGTCTGCATCGTCACCTTGTTCAAGCACCTGGCGTACAGCCTGATAACCGTACTCTGATTTCTGCGTGGCGCATGCACATGCAGCGATGAGACGGTCCGGGCCATACTTTTTCTCCAGGGACAAGATGCCACGGCAACTGCTGAAGGATTTGGGTGGATACTGCATTGTCCTGTCGACTTCAAGCAGATATGTGTAGACAATGTTGTCCAACTGCGCCGCTTTGTCGAACAACTCCTGAAGGTCCTTGTCATACGGACCGTAGTGACCGGGCAGATTATGCTCCTTCTTCCAGGAGTAGGCATAGGGGATGTCGCATCTGTCATGAGTGGTCACAAGGTTGAGCCCGCAGTAGATCTCCACCCTGTCTGCGTCAAACAGCAGGGCTACACGCTTGCCCACATACTCGCGCGGGACGCTGTAGTGGTGCTTGAACAGCGACACGTAGCAGTTCTTGCCCACCGTCATGAGCTTGCGCTCCTTCATGACGAAGCGACGCTCTGGTAAGGGGCGCAGGAAGTCTCTCTCCCCTTTGATGAACATGTCCTTGCGCGACATATCGCGACCGGCCATCGGCTTTGTATTGAAGTCGTGCAGGGAGATATGCAGGGTCGCGTTCAGTGTCTCGAGAGAGGAGAACACCATTCCCTCAATGTCAATATACACCGAGCGGTAGAGCAATTTGACGGCATTCTCTACCAGCGCCTTGTCTTTGGGGTGGCGGACACGGGCAGGATACACGGCACAGCCATAGTGCTCGGCAAAGGCGGCGAACTCCTCATTGATGACAGGCTCGTTGCGGTCGCTCCTGGCGACGGCCGCCTTCAGATTGTCGGGAACGATTGCGGCGGTCACACCCTCGAAGTACTCGAAGGCGTTTTGGCAGCCCTTGATCAGGTCCTCTTTTTTCTGAGACCACACCGCCTCACAGTAAGTGTAGTGACTGAACGGCAGTATCGCTACAAAAACCTCTGCCTTTTTGATTTCTCCGGTCACTTCGTCTACTACCTCAAGCTTGTCACCGGCGAAGTCAATGTACATCTGGTCGGCAGCATAATGTTCCACATGCCCCACGACCTTGCTGTGGACTTGATATTGCCGTATGGCCAGCTTGAATGTCGTTTCTTGGAGACCGTCAGGATGTTCCTCGCGATATTCATTGAAGAGTTTGCGTACGGTCATTCCCTTTCGGGACAGTCGGGCTACGTACTCCGGTATGAGAGCTTCTAACTCCATGCGTCGCTGTGAGACCTCGCGCTCCCTGAACTCCTTGATTCCCAATAATTCGCGCAGATGTTCCTCAGACAAAGCGAGCAACTGTTCTGTGCTTTTGCCACTTGAGATGAACATGCGGACGTACTTGCGTACCGTGTTCCGGGAAATGTGAAACGTCAAAGCCGTCTCTTTTATTCCCATTCCGGATGCATGGCATCGCAAAATGTTTTTTAATTTTGTATACATATTTCTAGTTTTTGAATTAACCCATCCGTGCCAGGACATGGATTTTCAAATCTACAAAAAATTACCCTGCCATTGGATGGCAGGGGTCATTTTTATTTTGACCATAGGGGTCAAACATATTTTGTCTTCAAGGGTCAGTCTTCACCGCCGTAAGGGGTCAAACTGCAACGTCTTTTCCATCCATATTCTTAACTCTATTAAGTCAGCCACCGGACCGTCTCGCTCTACACTCTCAGGAAGAGCGACCCACGAACCAATCGGCCGAAGGACTTTCAAATCTCTTTTATCTGTATTCCATGCACCTGAAGCATGAGCTTTTTCTTTAGCCTGTATTCCGATGTTCTTACCCCTTTGGTATCTTCCACCACCAGATTGCCGTCTTTATCTCGATAGACGAAATCAGCATAGTAGGAACATTCCTTTTCGATGAGGTTGCCGTAAGAATCGCGTTGGGTAGGAATAAGCACATACTTCACCTGTTCGCGGAGATCGGAAATCTCACCGGAGCGAAGCAAAGCTTTCAGGAGACAGGCGCGTCGGTATTCTTTTTTGGAGACGTAGCCGCCTGTCTTTTGGGCATTGTACTTGTTTTTGCCCTTCCCACGTTTGGCACGAGACCCACCGGAGGACTTGCCCCCGGTGAGTTTCATTAGCTGATCAATGTAGTTTCTCATTTCGGAGAGTATGGGTAAACGTCCATAATCTTAGTCTCGGCAACCTTCTCGATCTCGTAATCGGACACAGTTCCCTTCATGCCTTCATTGAAGTTGTCGGTTGCGCCCTGTTGGGTGTTGGCCTGAACTATGACATAAACCGGTGTGCGCCGCTCCTTGCCGCTCTTCTCGTCGGGAATGATAATGTTGTACTTTACAGACCACCATTTATCACAGCCGTCTTTGTAGAATACTTCGGCGATATTGGTCTTTTTGATAGCGGCGACCGAAAATTCACCGGAAATGAAGGGTGTCTGCTTTTCAATGATGCGAGCCTCAGCGTCGGTGAAGGTTAAGGCATCAACAAGATAAGGCTCGTTGACCTTCTTAACCGTGCCGTTTTCCTGCATCTTGTCGTAACGGATACGACATTCAAACCACAGTGCCATTATTCACCCCCCCCTCTACTGCTGCGACTATTCGAGAATACAGCATATCAGCATATCCCTGCATTGATCTGAGCTGACTGCAGAGACAGCGATCTTCTGTTCGTTCATGTTCTCTAACATCATATAGCTCATCATTGACTTTCTTGATACGCTCTACGAGGTCAGCAAGCTCTATCTTCATGCGGTCAACCTTCGTTTCGGAGAGCTTGTAAACAGCCTCAAACTCTGATTTAGGAGTCCAAGAACGGTAGCCAGAGAAGAACTCTATAAGATAGCCTTCCGCACCGGGATCGTAAGCGGCATGCCCAACCTCAAAGTATTTGTCAGGAACGTTCGTTGCTCCTGCATTCTTAGCATGTTTCGCACTCATAGGCATTGCCTTTATTGCTACGGCAGAGCCAATAAAGGAGCTGAATCTGTCTTGTGGAATTGATTCTGTGTTCATCTTGATTAATTGTTAAGGGTTTCCTTAAATTCCTTGCTGATTTTGAACTTCACGGTACGGTGAGCCGGGATAGTCACCTCTTCGCCGGTCTGGGGATTGCGACCCTTGCGCTCTTCGCGATGAGCGACGGACAGGGTACCGAATCCTCTGATTGATACTTCCTCACCTTCGGCGAGCTTTTCTTTTGCGATACGGATCAGGCCGTCTATTGCCTTGACCGCAGTGGAGAGCGGCAACTTCGCTGAGGTTGCAAGCTCATTTTCTAACTGGTGTTTAGTCATTGTGAAATTTTTTAAGTTTATTTTTGAGTTTATTAGACATTTGTTTAAGATAATATTGCCGAGCTTTGTATTTTTGTCCCTTCCTTTCTCCGCACTCCTGCGCGTAAGTGTCGAGATAATTCACTATACGTTTTAAGTCGGTTTTGCAGACCTCCGCCATGGCGAGGACAGTTAAGGTTTATAGAAGCCCTGAAAACGCATTGTGCCGAAGTATTCCGGAGACTTCATGAGGCCGTCGCCACGTCCGGCAAGTGTCTCGGCTCCTTCTTCGTCGAGAACGACCTTAGAATCGACAGCTTTAGGCACACGGAAGCAGACCTGCACAGGAAAGTTGACCTTTGCGTCGCCGGTGATAACCTTCGTTGAGGCGCGTTGAGTGGCCGCGATGATACGGTAGCCGAGCGACCGGCCCTTCTGGAGCAACATCTTCAAATTCTCTTCAAGAGACTTCTCCCGGCCTATAACCTTGCCGTCCTCGTCCTTTATATCGAGGGCACGGCCAGAGCGAGCCGAAGAAACAGCGTCGGCAAACTCGTCGAACACAATCAGGGTCATGCCGGATGCTCCGGTCTTTGCGCGATGTTGCATTTCTGCAACCAGTTCCTTCATGCGCTGCTCGATCTCTTCGATGTCGGCGATAACCTCTATGCCGCTCCCCTGAAGGTTGAGAAACTCATACTTAGGATCCAGAACGATAATACGAGAGACACCGGCGAGGCGCGCATACTCGATTGTTGACTTGATGCTGACGGACTTTCCGGAGCCGGTTGCACCGCAAATGAGCATGTGAGGCGTGGAATGGTTGTGAATGTCCCAGAAGATAACCTCGCCGAAGTTGTTGAGGCCGATAGGTATCTTAGAGCCGTCGCGGTATTTGTCGTCCCAGAAAAGCGTGTCCTTGTTTTTGGAGAGGTTGGGAGCCTCGACACAGAGGTATGACTTGCCGTTATACACTGTGAGGTTAGGAAGGATACGCACCGAAGGCACGTTGAGGGCATTGGCGATGTCAAGAGCATGCTTTGAGATATTGCCTATCATCACACCTGCACCGATTTCGAGAAGGTAAGATACTGAAGAATATGCGCCGAAGGCGAAAGGCACCTGGGCCATGATGTTGAACATACGAAGGGTATGCTCGATTTTTTCCTGATTTGTCATATCGTCGCGGAGTTCGTAAGAGATGAATGTTGCCGCATTTTTGCGGAATGATTTGATAACTTTGGGAGAGATTGAGGCAGTTGAAGCGTCGCGCATCTTGCGGCGACGGCGCGAGATCAGCTCACGTTTACTGTCAGGCAGATATAAGAAGTCGTCGATGTCGGCAATAAGTGTCCTTGCCCAGAAGTCGTATAGCTCAGCCTTATCTACCATCGGGTCCGCATCATTGATTGTGTAGAGGTAGTTGGGATCGGAGGTAGCGAGTATCATACGGCGCAGAGGCTCGTAGAGTATCGCCTCATACAGTCGCCGGGTATCTGAATCAAGAGTGATGGCGTTCTTAACTATCTGTGGCGACTTGTCTTTGTTCTGGCTGTGCTTATTCTCCATATACCAGACCTCATCAACCGGAAGGTCAGGATGCAGTGTTTCCCACTGAAGAGCATACACTATGGCCTGTTTGGCGCCAGTGTAGGCAAGCTCCGAAGCGTCGGTGTATGCTGTCTTAGATTTGTGGTCGATGATGATACGGCGACCGTCTGTAAGCTCAACAACAAGGTCAAGTTTAGAATGGCACGGCAGAGGTATATCCACTCCGTTGACGATAAGCCAACTTTGTATGCTCTCTTCCACGGCTAATACCCGGACGATCTGAGCTGTATAAATATCGTGTTCCTTGTAGAAATTCTCGATAAGGGCATTGGCTGTCTTAGTGGCGGCAGTGATACAATCCTCAACCGACGGAGTTTTCTTTCCAAGTTTCCATTCGTTGGCCTCAACTTTGTCGATCTCCTTGTAAGCGCACTCCTGCAAATCGGCTATCTGTTTCAACTCTCCTTCTTTCAGAGCGGAGAAAAACAGCTCCAGAGCGGCATGATAGGCAGTACCGGCTACAGTTGTGGCAGATTTGCGCGAAGGTTCACGGTAGATGTAGCGGCGTTCAAATTCCTTCTCATTCCGGGCAAAGGTGGAGACACCGGAGAAAGACCATGAATCAATCAGGAATTGGGAGAAATGCTCTTCAAGCTGATCGCCGGAGAGAAGTGAGTATTTGTTTACTGTTGTGATCATGGCATATCATTTGCAGGGTTTGACTTAGATTCATTCTTTGCCCCCCGGAGGTGGATGCACCGCCACGGTTGCGCAGTCTTTCTTTAGCCTCTTCGATTGCCGTAGAGCTTGGTTTGGGTTTGGGAGCCGGTGTAGACTGTGTTTCGGATAAGTCCTCATACTCGACATCGACGATATCGCGTTGCTCTTCCTCCGTGCGGAGACCCATAGCCATTTCAGGCGCGTAGGCCGAGACCCAGAAGGAGGCCGCCCGGTAGCGCAGCATCTGTTCCGGCATTGTGGGCCACTTGGAGCCGGATTTCATGTACCAGCCCTCTTCAATGGCCATACGGATTGATACAGGCGTAGAAGTAAGCTCTTTGCCGGTTGCCTTCTCAGTGGCATAGGCGACACACACGAGGTTGTCAAGTTGCGGACGCTCAAAAGGCTTTAGAACCTCATGATTCTTTCCGCTCTTGTCCTTCTCCCATGTCTTATACTTCACGTCGCCGACTTTTCCGTCGATAGATATACGGTAGTCGAGGGTCGTGTAACGGCCACAGGAATTGACACAACCGATAAGAAATTTTGCCTTCCATGTGGGTGTGCCGTTGACAACGCAAAGATTCTGCATGACAGTGAGCGGCAGTACACCGAGGCGAGCAGCCATTTCCACGGCGATTACGCAGTTACCAACCTTGCCCTTATAGGCAGCCGGAACAAAGTCAGACTCCGAAAGAGGTATGGCTATACGTTGGTATGTTTCACACTGCCTCTGCATCTGTCCGGCGACGGAGGCATTATAGGCGGCATTCTGGCGAAGCGTAGCTAACTGCACTTCGATTTCGGCCTTCCTGATCTCCACATCGAGAGGCGTTCTCTCTTCCTGAGATGTTTCCGCCTGTGGGGAGGTCTGTTGTTGTTGATTTTGCTTACACATAAATCTGATGATTAAAAATTGTTTATTAGCTTGGTGGACGGTGCCGGAATCGAACCGGCCTCTCTGCGTGAGCGCGCATCCGCAGTGTTTCAGCCTTTAGCACTTACCGCCCTAAGTCTCAGAAATAATCCTGTTGTGTCCGCTGACAGTATCTAAGTTCTGCGGTCAGGTATTCAACCTTGCCCGGACGTTTGCACACTGTCAGCCTTCCTTTGTCTCGCCATCGTTCGACATTGCCGCGACCGAACATTGAAAATGCCTTATTCTGGCTTATTCTTTCTGGATCGTCGCGGTCTGCCTTCATGAAGAAGGCGACCTGTGCGGCAACGTCATGAACGAAGGTTTGATACGAGACACATTTGTCAGGGAATTGTAGTAGTTGCATTGATTTGGGATTTAGTCTTGCGGCTCATTCCACTTGTCGTAGGCCTGAATCCACTTATCTGTCTTTCTCCATATTTCGTATAGTTTAGAGAAGATCCAGATACAAGCCCCCCCTAAAACCTTTGAAAGAAACAGATCGAAACACCATGTAGAGGAATCATCCATTGGCATAGCGAAAATGCCGAGCAATCCGACCGTGAACAGGGTAATGAGTATCGCAACGCGAGTTAAATGTATTTTTACCATGTCTGTATGTTTTAGACCTCCTGAGCAGGAAGGTTGTTGAACGCATGTTCCTCTTCTACCGAGCCTACCCAAGTGTCAAGGAACTCATTGATGATCTCATCGCGGTTGTCATGAGTATCGTAGCCGCGAGCCTTACAGAACTCTATCCACGATATTTCCTCAGATGTAAGAGGAGCGGAAACTTTGGAATTGTCGGCAGTGTTGAGCATGGCAACGGCGAAGAGGGCGCACATTACTATACCGGTTGCGGAGAGGCGAATAATATCTTTCATTGTGTTATGCGGTTTTAGTGTTGTTGTTTTCAATTATTTCAAAGCTTATTCCCTCAATCAGTAAGCAGGTTATGCCGTTGAGGTTATGCAGGAGGGTTCGTTTACCCATGTAGCGTTCTCTCTTTTCAGCCCAATCGGAGAGATCCCACCGTTCTGTTTCCCATACACCCCGATAATCGGGGTGTATCTTGTTGTACTCTTCTTCGGTTATCTGAAACTTCACCATCATTGTATTCCTCTTTTTACAAGTTTCTTAGTTGTTTTGGGGTCTTCAAGTTGCTCACATATTGCAACCCGCCTTCCGGCTCTTACCAACTTAGGCAAGTAGGTGTCGAGGGCATGATGTGGGAATCCGGCAAGGTAAATTCTATCGGCTTTCCCATTTGCGCGAGAAGTGAGAGTAATGCCGAGAATTTTAGAAGCGTCCTGTGCGTCCTCGCCAAACGTTTCATAGAAGTCACCGACACGAAACAGGAGAATAGCATCTGGGTGTTTCCTCTTCATTTCAAAATACTGTTTCATGAGCGGTGTCTGAGTGACTTTCTTAGCGGCCACTTCTGTTACCGTCTCAATCATTGTTTCGTCGCCTGTTTTAGGAGCCGGGGCCTTCTCCATCCAATTGAAGAGGTTGATTTCCTCAGCCGGTATTGCGTTCTTTTTCATAATAGCATGCTTTGGGTTGAGGTTAATTATAGACTCTTGACCATGAGGCACGAAGGACACCGCCACAAGCGCAGCCTTCAACACCACAGAAATGACGGTTCATTCGGGCAAGTTGATTTTCGCTCAGGACATCTGCAAGAGTGGCCTCATGATCGCGAAGGCACTCATAATCTCTGGCTGAGATATTCACGTTCACAGCGTCAGCGTTGTGGAAACCTCCGTGGAGGGTAAGTTTAATCTTTTTCATGGCTATGTTATTTTAATCTGGTTACTGTCTGCTCTCCTACCCTCTGTCTCGTGGTGAATAGGTAACCCTTTTCTTTGAGTTTATTGCACTCGACCATTACGGTCTTAGGCTTGTATCCCACAGGAGCGAAAGCCGTCTCGCCGATTTTCATTTCCATCAGGGCATCTTAAAGGGATGCAGTTTTGAGTGTTTTTATCTCCATATTTTTGGTACTTTGGTTAATTTTTACTAACTTTACGGATGCAAAGTTAATTAAATTACGCTTATAAAGTGTAGTTTATTACGTTAAATAATGTTAAACGAGTGTATTTTATTTCTATTTATATGAATTACATTGCATTGAAAGAAGCCATTAAGCGTAGTGGATTACAGCGGAAGGAGATTGCAGAAAGCTCCAACATCACGCCAAAGACCATCGATAATATCCTTGCTGGCGGTGATCCTAAGGTGAGCACATTAGAAGCTATCGCTAATGTAATTGGAATAAAGATAGGTATGCTCTTTGACGAAGACGTGGAGATCCGTCAAGCTCAACGCGATTACGTCGAGAAAGGGAAAATCGACCACCGTGGCACGGAATACAATGCCCCGATGACTTTCCAGAATGCAGAATTAGAGCAAAAGAACTCTGAACTGGAAAGGGAGAATGCCGAACTCAACCGTAAGTTGATCGCAGCTCAGGAACGAATAATCAAGTTAATGGAGAGAGATTCATGAGTATCGGCAAATGTGTATGGAGAGTAATTGCAGATAGTTCTGCAATCATTGCATTGGGAATCGGTATTTATCTTATTTTAATTGGATTTCCCAATCGAGAAAATTTAACATTTGACTATCAAGCTATTCTCGTTGGTATTCTTGCTGGTTTATTCACTCTAATCGTGGGTTGGAATATCTATCAGATGGTTGATTGGGGTAGCAGAATACAGAGAGCGTATGATTTAAATACTGAATTGGATAACAAATTAGCGACTTTAAACACGAGAACAAAAGAAGAAATAAACTATCTTCATAACAAAGCTGATTATAATCAAGCGTTAACATATTCGTTTTTGAGTCTACAGTCTTTAGTCTCAATCTCAGTAGACAAAGATGAGATGATAAAGCAGAGCTTACTCCACTACGGAATTCTTGCAATGCAGATATATTCCAATCTCCCAGATTGTCAAAAAGAATGCAGTAGCGCTTTGAATATAATGATAGACGGATTAGAATCAACTCCAAATATCAAAATCAGTCCAGATATTGCAACAGAATTAATATTGGAATGTGGTAAAATTGGCAATAAAGAAAATCTGAAAAATTTTGAGAAGCTCATCACACTTATATCTGCATACATCACAAATTAATAAAGATTATATGACAACTAATCGATGCCGCACAAGCAGGACTGAACTTCTTGAAGAAGAAATACATGATATGATAGAATTCTTCATGAGAGAGACTTTAGATTTTGATCATATTTCACAAGAATCTATATTCAATAATATAAATAAAGAAATTATCAAACGTCAATATATTGAGATTGTTGATAACTTAATTTCCAAAGAGAAGGAAAGATGGATTGATTGTTTTAAAACAAAAGTGTTTGAAATAATCAAGACGGAAAGACCTTGTTCAGAAGAAGAAGTAATTTACCTAATGGGTGAATGGCGCGATTCTATGCCTACTCTATTCATGATAGACAAGGTT
This sequence comes from Muribaculaceae bacterium, assembly GCA_029060285.1. GTDB lineage: Bacteria > Bacteroidota > Bacteroidia > Bacteroidales > Muribaculaceae > Lepagella. Next base: position 52,271 of record JAIDUH010000212.1, read on the forward strand.
TCTTTCTTGAACATTTGGGAAATGGAATATAAAGAACCACATACTGGATTGAAAATGACTTTTGAAGAGTGGGCAAGATTATATAATCTATTTGGTCAAAATTCAAAACATGAATAATATACCATGATAAAGGTTAAAATATACAGGCCTTGCTCGTTGCTTTGGATAGGATTCAGAGCAAACCAATATACATCATTGACGAGACTGGAACAAACTACTTCCCGATTAAAAGCTGGATCTATCAGATGATGAAAAAGAAATCATCTTCAAGAATCACTGGTTCAGTGTTCCATATGTCGCCAATGGCGAAATGATGCAAAGCTTCATAGAAAGATATGGAGAAGCCAAGAAACAAGTCTTTAGTATTGGCAAATATTCTAAAACAGCTGATAATATGAATGAAACTTTTGAAGAAAGAATACAACGAATATCTCGTCACCTGAATAAAGACAAGAAAAGAAATACTATCTACAAAGAGATTATCGTTAGTATTTCATCTTGCTTGATAGTTGCAGGCATTTCTTTATTAATTACTATTTTTTTATATTCACCACAAGAGAAATTCATAGAGAAGAATAATATTCAAAACTCATTAAGTACTGTTGTTCGCAATGGTGGATCCATCGACGAAGCGAAACAAATATATGAAACCAAAACAATAGTCAACAAGCCATTTTTTACATCTGAAACAGATTTCTTGAAGACTCATTATCCGTCCGAAACATCATTGTCTTCGATATTATCTGATTTGCTTGTAAATTATTACAATCAAGAGTCCATTGCTTCAGATTCAGTTTATGTACAAAGTCTTCGAAACATGATTTCTGAGTACAATACAATTCATCCATTTGACGGTTTAGAAGAAAGCCAAAAGTATTATCTCGACAATATCCATCAGAAACTTGACTCTAATTATTATTCGATTCAAGATGATTTAATAAAACTTGGAGAAGAACTGGATAGAAAAAATCTTCTTGTAAACAAGTATCTAAATAAATCTGAAATTAGTTTTAAGATTTCTATCATTGCTTTAGTTATCACAGTCTTTTTCTCAGTTTGGCAACTAATTCAGAATTATAGAACAAGCAGACAAATTAAAGCAATCTTTAAACCAGAATCTGAAAAAAATCTAACACAGGAGGATAATTAACAATCGTATCTTCCTAATTTCCCCAATATCTTATTGACTTGTATGGAACTAAAAGAATTCATAAAAACCGCAATTAGCGATATAACCAATGCAATCAGTGAATTGCAAAACGAATTAGGAAACAATGCTGTTGTATCACCTCCAATGCCCTCTCCTATTGCACTGAAAACGCTACAACAAGAAGGAAGAAACAGATTGATCTCGGATATTGATTTCAACGTGGCAATTACTGTAGGAAGTGTAGATTCAATGGAAGGAAATGCAGGTGCAGGAGTCCTTCAGGTTTTCTCCGCCAAAGTAAACGCAGGAAATGAGTCAAGATCGGAAAAGGTATCACGTATTTCCTTTTCCATTCCTGTAATATATCCCACTGCAGAGGTTAAGACAGATCGTGAGCTTAGAGACGAATCAGCCAAAAGAAAACTACAGGAGCTAAGAACTAAGAATCGATCTTCTGTTTCCGTTGAAGTTTCTCAGGAAGGAAAATAAAATCCACCCAGTCTTCTCCGGTAAGCCATTCGAAAGCATCATTAGCCTCCTGGATAGCTATTGCGGAAGTCTCACTTTTGGAAGCATAATACCAGAACAGACGGCAGTACAGTCGGCGATAGCGATAGCGCAGGATTACATTAGAGATTCGGTTGAAGATATTGCGTATCATATTTCTGAATTTAAAAATACAAAGTTACACATTCATATCAATTAAAAGTTTTAAGTATTGCAGTATGGCTAAATACACCACTGGCGACTTATGTGATACATTGAACCAATTCAATTATGACAACTGGTTCGGAGAAGAGGAAGCTCCTGACTTTGTTGAGGAACTAAAGGCCTGTGCCTTCAACATCGTCAGGGAGAATCCCGGCATTGAGCGGTCCGAATGGATAGACAAACTCATAAGGCAATACCCTTCCGAGGTTGTGGATGCATACGGCACCAACCCCAGAGAAGTGTATCATGATCTCTCAGACCTTTGGGAAATGGAATACACCGACCCGGAGACACACGAGTGGAATAGTTTTGCCGGTTGGTCTGAATACCTTGCTACAGATCCAGACGCACTGCAAGTGCAACTGGAACGAGCGAAGGAGCGGATCAAGGAACTTGAAACCGAATTAGCCCTACTGAAAGGTAAGACACAAAACAAGGCTCACAGAGCCGATAACTAAACAAAGATATATAAACCCTCGTGTCATACCGCCAAATGCGTCAGGAAACGCCGTAGAGGTCAAATGGCACAATTAAACCGAATTAAACGAGATAAAAATAATGACATAATAGTTTGTTCAGGCATTCTCTACTTGTCGGAACTTACTAAGAGTGAGATAATTATTGTCAGTGTTGAGGTTTTCTCAGCGGCGCAGGCTGCTATCGAGGACTAAGACATACTTCAAACTCATAAAAGCGTTAGGCTGTAACACTCCGATAAAAAAGGAGGTTACAGCCTAACCTGTTCTTAGGAGGTTCATTCATTTGGATACAGAAATTGAGCCAAATAAACTGAACTTGCATACTCCAGAGCATACACCCCTAAACAACATTACATACACCGAACATACACCAGTGCATACACCTCAAATTTATCTTTTTTTTTCTTCGGAACTCATTTATCAGTATTGTCTGTATCTTTTATCTCCTTTTCAACTTCTTTCATTCCATCCTTG
>JAIDUH010000213.1 GCA_029060285.1 Muribaculaceae bacterium
TAAATTGCGATTTATCCTCTCCCCTCACTCGATACTGGGAGGACCTCTAATAATAGGTACAATGAAATTATCTAAATTCATGATACTCGTTTTCACATTTTTCACATAATTCCCAACCTAACCAGATCTCCTTTTTAGGAAGGATTCTACCACATTTTGCGCAATTGCGAGTTTTCTTGTCCTTCATTATAATTAAATTTAAGTTATACAAGGCACTGTTGCCTTGTATTTTTATATAATAGTAGAATTGAATATTGTAGATTATAAGAATAATAGAGAATTTTTAGTTATCTTTCGTTAAAAAACACTAATGAAAGAAAATATTATTAATGCTACTATTATTGCAATGAGTAATAATTTGACAACTGCACAGTTGTATGAGCTGCGCAAAACGCTCGAACAGGAGCTTAGCGGCTATGAGATTGTTGTCGCTCCATGTCAGAGAGAACGGACTAAGCAGGCTAATGAGGAACTACTTGATAGTTTCATATCGGCAAAACGCATTGAGGGGTGTTCTGATAAAACTCTGAATTATTACCGAAATACAATATGTGCGTGGCTTGCAACAGTCAGCATGGAACTCCACGATGTTACTACAAACGATATTCGACGCTATCTGTCGGAGTTTCAGGCAAAAAATAATTCGAGCAAGACAACAATCGACAATATCCGTCGCATCTTTTCGAGCTTCTTCTCTTGGCTTGAAGATGAGGATTATATCGTTAAAAGTCCCGTAAGACGCATTCATAAGGTGCGGTCGGAGATCACCGTGAAAGAAACTATAAATGATGAACAGTTGGAAACACTCCGTGATTCATGCTCTGAATTACGAGATTTAGCTATGATCGACTTCCTTGTTTCCACTGGTGTGCGTGTTGGAGAGTTGGTCAAAATAAATCGCTCAGACATTAACTTCAATGAGCGTCAGTGTGTAGTCCTCGGAAAGGGAAACAAAGAGCGAACTGTCTATTTCAATGCTCGCGCTAAAGTACACCTTCAAAACTACCTTGCCACTCGTACGGACAATGAAACTGCTCTATTCGTTTCTCTGTCAAAACCAAATAACCGATTGACTATAAGCGGAGTTGAAAATCGCCTTCGAGAATTGGGACGCAATGCGAAAGTCGGGCGCATTCATCCTCACAAGTTTCGTCGGACATTAGCAACAATGGCAATCGACAAAGGTATGCCAATAGAGCAAGTGCAACGATTACTCGGACACTGTAAGATCGATACGACATTGCATTATGCAATGGTAAATCAGAACAATGTAAAAATAGCCCACCGAAAATTTTTAGGATAATCCACGGATATTTTATAATTTTGCAGTCTAGAATCGATTGCAAAATGGAAAAATATACTCTAAGACAACTTCTAAAAATTAAGAACGGTCGAGATCATAAAGAATTATTAAATGGCGCTTATCCCGTTTATGGGAGTGGAGGCATAATGCGCTATGTAGATACGTATTTATATGATAAACAAAGCATCCTATTACCGAGAAAGGGGACATTGAACAATATACAATATGCAGATTCTCCATTCTGGTCTGTAGACACCATATATTATACAGAAATTGATAATTCATTGGTGGATCCATATTATCTTTATAATTATCTGCGATTACTTGATTTGAGCAATCTTGATTCTGGAACTGGTGTACCAAGCATGACTTTTGATTCTTACTATAATATTAAAGTTAATTTGCCCTCACAGACAATACAGGTTAAAGTTGCAAATGTATTGAAAGCTATTGATAAAAAGATAGATATTAATCGTGAGATAAATCGCAATTTAGAGGCGATGGCGCGCCAGCTCTACGACTACTGGTTTGTACAGTTTGATTTTCCTGATGAGAACGGTAGACCATATAAGTCTTCCGGAGGCAAGATGGTTTGGAATGAGAAATTAAAGCGTGAAATTCCAGAAGGATGGGAGGTCAATAAAATAGTAAATATTGAACCAAATATCATTACAGGCAAAACACCGTCAACCTCACGATCTGAATATTTTGGAGGAGATATTCCATTTGTAACAATAGAAGATATTCGAGCAACACGTTTTGTAAGGATGAGCAATCGTACTTTAACTGATATTGGCGCAAATACCCAATCTAAGAAATATCTACCATATGGCAGCTTGATGTGCTCTTGCATAGGAACCGTAGGAGTAATGGGGTTTTGTGGATGTGTCTTACAAACTAATCAGCAAATCAATTCAATAGTATTTACAAACTATCGAAACGCTCAATACATATTCTTTGCATTAGAAGAATATTTCAAATCGGCTGATGCTAAGGTCGGGAATATATTACCAAATATGAGCAAACAAGAATTCGGTGAAATACCAATTGTCTATCCAACATCACAAATAATTACAAAATTTGCAGAATTATCTAGAAGTTGTTTTGAGCATATAAGCCGAATTTGTGAGGAAATAGAAGTATTAACACGTCAACGAGATGAATTACTTCCGTTGCTTATGAACGGTCAGGTATCGGTTATGCTGCCAGAGGTAAATTGCGATTTATCTCCCGATTGAGGGCAATTTTTCTATCAATTGATTTTAGCAAATTTCCAATTCGCATCTGTTCTGATAACTCAGGAATGAATACAATCAAATCCTTAATTCGATCAGGTGTAGTATGTCTGATTTTAGTTTGCTGAGCTCCTGCTGCCAACTGTTGTTTTACAATCTTTGATGGCAAGAGATAATAGCAAAAATCTTTATCAAGCTTAGATTCATCAGGAATAATCAATGCGACGTCTTGACTTTGTATATATTTCCCCGATTCCGGTATTTGAGCCGTACTACCGAGTAATCCTGGAGTTTGCTCTGTAAGGGGAGTGATAATATCACCTTCGTTTAGAATGAACTCTTGTTTAATAGGACCAACAAAAAATAAGTCGTTTTTAGAAGTATTATCCTTGAATCCTCCTCCCTGATAGTCAAAATGACCAAGAGTCAGACGTGTTAATTCTCCTTCAGTAGAATAATATTCCCCCGAAAGAGATGCTCCTCGTCGAATGCTAATCAATTCTCGGAGTTTATGTTTTATTAGTTTCATATTATTTACGTTTCAAGCGTTTTTCAAGAAAAAACTTCCGTGTAAATAGTTCTCGTTCATCACTGGACATGGAAAATTGATTAACCTTATTCATAACGTCCAGTTCATCTTTGATGGCTTGATTTTCATCTCGACGTTGTTTCCTATATATAATACACGGCACAATAATTGCTGTCAGAGTAGCTAATAATGATAATAAACCAGCATTACTATTAAGCCAATCTAAGATTTTCATGATTATATCTATTATGTTGAATGTCACTAATGTTTTATGTTGAATGTCACTGATATTTATTATCAAACAAGCCTCGAATTTCCTTGTCGAAATCGGAGTCTATGTGCTGGGTTGGGTTGAAAAGGTCGTATTCAGCTTCGGCTTTTTCTTTAGCATCTTTAGCTGATACAGATCCTTTATTGGTCAAGATCTTATAGTCATTGAATGTCAAAAATTTATTGACGCTTGCAGCAAACTGCTCCATATTGAATACGTTGCCTCGTTCTATCTGACTTTCTATATAGTCGAAATATGATGTTACGGTGCGTTCGAGCGAACGAATCTCTTTTTCAGACAGATAATTCTTTGCTATAGATACATCGGACTTCAAGATTCTGCCATCAGGAGCATGCTTCCATGTAGTTAGACCCATATTTGGTTTAATATGATCGGCACTTTCGTGTATGATTTCCGCTGCCGTATGGCCTGTAATGGCATAGTGAAAGCGATTCTGCACCATTGCGTAGAAATCCTTTGTTGTAGGAGCCAGTCGGTCGTAGTCAACACTACATTCGGCATAAATATCGGTAATCTGCTGCCAGATGCGTCGTTCGCTTGCTCGGATGGAGCGAACTCGCTCAAGAAGTTCGCGGAAGTAGTCCTGACCAAAGACAGCGTTGCCTTGCTTTAGACGGTCATCATCCAAAACGAATCCCTTTCGGATGAATTCATTAAGAATTCTGGTGGCCCATTGCCGGAAGCGGGTAGCCTTTTGGCTATTGACGCGATAGCCTACACTGATGATGGCATCGAGATTATAAAAAGCTCGTTCTCTTTCTACTTGACGTTTACCTTCAATTTGAACTATTCGAATTTTTTGAATAGTTGCCTTTTTATTCAATTCACCTGATGAGAATATCTCCTTCAAATGATAATTGATAGTGTTAACTTCTACACCAAATAGATCAGCCATAGCCTTTTGGGTGAGCCAAATGGTCTCACCTTCCACATAGACCTGTACACTGCCGCTTCCATCCGGAAGATTGTATAGTTGAAATTGAATACTATCCATTGAATTTAAGTGTCTTGAGTTGAGCGAGAATTTCGGCTTCAAGGCGGTGACTTTCCGCGAACATTTCGGTAAGCTTTGTCTCATAGTCTGCCATACGCCTATTGAACTCATCTTCCGTAATGTCGACATATTCAATCTTGATGTCGAAGTACTGTCCTGCCGAAAGTGAATAACCCTTTTCCTTGATTTCGTCATAGGAAACAGAAACGGAAAATCCATCTTCAGCTTCTCTATTTCTGAAAGTATTGACAATCTTATCAATCTCTTCGGGACGCAGACGTTTCTTTTGATTATTTCCTTCCTTATACTCTTCTCCAAGTTTTGACGCATCAATTAGAATTACCTTATCGGAAGACTTGGAATTGTCGAAGAAAAGTACGGATACATTCGTACCGGTATTTGCAAAGACATTCGATGGCATAGATACAACTCCATGAATAATCTTATTATCCACGATATGCTTAAGAATCTTATTCTCTATACCGGACTTAGCCGTAATAAAACCCGTCGGAATTACGATCGCACCCTTACCATTGGGCTTAAGAGAATTAATTACATGCTGGATGAAGCAGGTATATATGGCCATACTCTCCTTCTTCTTTGCCGGTACATTGGGGACACCAGCCCAAAAACGAGCCGGTTGCGCAGCTATCTTCTCGCGGGTATCAGCAAAATCCATCTTGAATGGAGGGTTTGATACCACATAATCAAACTGACGGATAGCTGTACCCTCATCATTTTTATGATATGGAGAAACTAATGTGTCTCCCTGAATGGCATGATCGAGCGAAGACACGAGACCGTTGAGAAGGAGATTGAGCTTCAACATCTTGTTGCTACGCTGCGATATATCCTGTGCGAAAATAGTACATTTGCTGTTGCCAATTTGATGTGCGAGTGCCATGAGCAGAGTACCGGTACCGGCAGAAGGGTCATAGGCCTCTATATTATGGAGATCATCATCTTCATTCACAAGAAGACGCGCCATGATGGTAGCAATGGCGTGGGGAGTGTAGTACTCGGCATACTTGCCGCCACCGGCTGTGTTGTAATCCTTAATTAGATACTCGAAGATAGTGGCGAAGAAGTCATATCCTTTTTCATCCGAGAAAGCCTCCTCAAATGAGAATCCTACAAGTTTGTCGACCAAAGCACGGGCAAATGCCGGTCTTTGGTCAATATCGGTGACGTAAGGTGTAAGACGCTCAAAGAGAGGAATCTTCGTATTCTGAGTGGTCTGAGTTGAGAAAATCTCGATGTTCTGCTCTGCTATATCGGTCATAGTAGCATCGAATATCTCATCAAAGTTACCCTTACTCTGACTATTCCATAGCATATAAAGAAGATGCTGTGGCTGAAGCTTCAACGATTCCGGGGGAAGGAACATCAACAATAGCTCCCGCTCCATATCGTTCAGTTCAGAGTAAGCGAGTTCCCAATGCTCAGCCTCACTGAGTTTCTTGGCAACCGGACTTTTTGATTTCTTCAGCTCATAGCCGAATTTATCATTGAGAAATTTGTATAGGAATACCTGAGTGATTATCTTATACTCGTTGCCATCATTACCAAGTCCATAAGACTGGCAAGTAGCTTTCAAGTCGTCGATAAGACGTATTGTTTTTTCTTTAAGATCCATTAGCTTGCTTCGTAAGTTGCATTATATTGGTTAAGATATTGCCGGGCAATACCATTTTTTACAAAATTATAATCGTCAAGAGTAGCGCTTTCACTAATCTGGGGGAAGTGAGACAGCATATTTGCCACTATATGAAGTACTGTCTGCTCGAAATATGCATCCTTCTTCAGGATATCATTCTTATCGTATACGCGCTGATCCACATCTTCCTTGATCATATTGAGTATGACACTTATCTCGTGATCGCTGAACGTAAAGATTGGCTTCTTATCAGCTGCTTTCCTATCTGAATTAATCTCACGTATACGTTTGTGAACCCTTGCGAACTTCGCATCTCCATTATATTTGCTAAGAAGAGCCTTATTGCTACGCTGAATATCCTTAAGTTTTTCGATAATTTTATCCAAAGCGGCAGTCTCCTCATTGAACTTGGCTATCGAATCAATCACGAAACCATGTTCTTTGAAGCGTTGTGTAAACGCCTCCCTTAGCGAGATAAATTCAGGATCATCCTGATCTATATTATCAATGAACGCCCTGATTGTATCCCGCCACTTATCTTGCAGTTCACGACCACCTGAAATCAATTTCAGTTCCTCTTCTCCTATTTTTGAGAAGGTGAATTCAATATCCTGCATAGCCTCATTGACGAGGACGGCAGTCTCTTCATCCGCTGAAAAAGCTTCCTTCTGATTTATGACAGTGATATGGTGCTCCACTTCCCTGAGCATATCAGGAAGTTTTGTGAGCTCAAGGTGAGAAAAGTTCTCTTTCAGTTCATCGTCGCCAAAGGTACGAACAAGATTGCCGCAGTCCCGGGCTGCTTCAAGAGCTTTCTTAAGTTTCAGAAGCACTTGCTTATCCTGAATCGTAGACACCTCTGAGCTGAATTCCTCTACATTGTCTACCGTATAGTCAAACAGAACGTCGCGAATGTCACGCATTGTATCGAGAATTTCCTGAGGATTCTCAATTACCTGAGTAAACGTATCTGTCACACCCGATCCATCTTCTTCCGGGTCATTGAAGCGATTGAGTTCCTGAAGGTAGGCTTCATTTGTCTCCTCGAAATTTCGTTTTATATCAGCAAAATCGATTACATAGCCATACCGATTATTTTTATAGGGACGATTGACTCGAGTCAATGCCTGAAGGAGATTATGATCTTTCAGTTTTCTACCGAAATAAAGTCGTTTCAGTCGGGGAGCATCGAATCCGGTGAGTAGCATGTTGAAGACAATAAGTACATCAACAGTCATATTCTTCTTGAAATCCTTGACAATCTGCTTTCGAGTCTCCTTGTCATCGGTATCATGTAAGATTAACCTGGCTTTGAGATTCGTCGGGAAAGACGCTCCTTTATTTAGTTCGCGTTGCACCTCATCCCAATACATAGCTATGTTGCGAGCCTGTTCGCTCGTCTCGCATATTATCATGCCTCCTAATGTGTCATCTCCATGCTGACGGCGGAAACGAGTCAAGTCTGTTATTATATAACGTATCAACTCCTTTACATAGTTCTCATGCTCAATAATAGCTGACTTCTGGACATCTTTCTTATGGACAAGCTGTTCCATCTTATCCATAATCTGCGAGAGTTTCTCTCTATATGAGGTTTCGATTTCCTCACGGATTATCTTTAGTGTATAGCCATCCGCAATCGAACGGTCATAATAATAGGTATGGAAATAATCATTGAAAACATTGGCGGTAGCCCTCTCCTCCTTAAGCAATGGAGTTCCTGTCAGGGCAATCTTAATGGAATTTGGATCAGCCTCAAAAAGATTTGCCAGGAAACAACCGCCGGGACGGTAACCCCTGTGAGCCTCATCGAGTATAAATACCCGTTGGAGATTAGTTGCATAATCCGGGAGACTCACCTTTTCTTTATCCTCAGCAAACCTCTGGATATTCACGACAGTGATCTCCTGCCTGCCACTGGCTCCCTGTTGGGAATTGTTATTGCGAAACTGCTCCATGAGCTCGCGACGAGAGTTGGCGGTTGTCACGACAAGCCCCCGAGCTTCAAACTCCTGAGTGGCCTGCTCCAGAAGATCAAGGCGGTCGACAATGAAATAGAACTTAGCCACTTTATCCTGCTTTGCAAAGTAATCATTGAGATAGTATGCAAGATGATAAGAGAGAGCTGTCTTGCCGCTACCTTGAGTATGCCAGACAACACCGGACTTCGCGCCATTATCAAGATGATCCTTTATCGCCAACGCCGCAAACATCTGCTGATAACGCATGATATGCTTCTGGTCGGTGATCTCTATCTTTCCATCGACTTCGCGTTCAGAGCGTACATAAGCTATTCCGTATTTAAGAAGGAATAGCAGACGCTCCGGAGAACACATCGATGTGAGAATCCTATTGGTAGGGGTATTAATGTCGAGATTGGTCTTGTATTCAGGAGTGGTATGAATAACCTGACAATTGAAATCCTTGAGTATCTGTTTCTCCACTTCCTTATTTATCTGCTTATACGGAAAGTTGCGATTATAGGGGGC
>JAIDUH010000214.1 GCA_029060285.1 Muribaculaceae bacterium
TATAATATCATAAATGTTTTATCATCTGAATTTCAGAGTCTAACAATTATGCATTATGCATTATGAATTATGCATTCTTACTTAGCTATTATCTGTTGAGCATCTTGTTTGCCTGACAGATCTTTACTGAAAGAAGCATCCGGTAAATTCCAAAAGTGATGAATGCGATTCCTATATAAAGCCAAACCGCAATGCCACCGGCAAGAGGCCCGGCAAGGAAAATTACTGCAAGTATCAGTGTGCAAACGATAAAAGACAGCAGCATCGCAAGCCAATATTTTGTATCGCCATAATAAAGAATGGCTTCACAAATTGCATTCAGTGCAACAAATATAAGATAAAATCCTATTCCATAAATAAATGCGCTCACCATGGCTGCTTCCGGAAGCAACAATAGCCATACTCCACATACTATCTCGATAATACCTACAAGAAGCTTGAATCCCCAACCGGTCACACTCCCAATACTGAGAAGTGCGAAGACAGTGTTAAGAAATCCTACGCTGCAGATGACCAAAGCAAACGTATAGGCCATAATTGGAAGAGAAGTGTCGGGACTTGCGAGACACCATATACCAAGTCCAACAGAGAGAAGACCCGTTATCAGGGGAAGCCACCAATATTTGGAGGCGGTTTTAAGCATTGTGCGTGTCATAGTATTGATAATTTAGATTGTTTATAATGTGTTTTCACTCGTTATAACAACACACCTCTTAGTCTGGTTTGATTTTTTGTATTTTTTTTCTCCATTATTTTGTAATTTCATAAATTAGAAGTAATTTTGTATGCTTAATCAGGCAAGATGGTAAATCAAGCTTAAGGTTTTAATACAAATTGGCAACCAGACAATGTCTAATCATTGTATACCATATAAATACAACATACTTAAAATCCATGCGGCAGTATTATTGATACTGCTTGGAATAATGTATGCTTCTGCCCACTCACTTCCATCTTCATCAAATACTCTCAAAATTGCGCTATTAGGAGATTCGATGACCTGGATTGGAGGCGATTCGTGCCAAAACCCAACCGGTTGGAGCCATATCCTTAAAGAAAGTGGAATAGCGGAAAAAATAGACGTTTATGCGAGAAGCGGTGCCACATGGACCAACACTGAATTGACTCATCGTAATCCCTCACATTACACTGAAATTCTTCATGACGACAATGTTGTCTATAATCAGGCGATCCGCTTGATTGAAAATGCTGAGGCAGGCAACGAAAATCCTGACATAATCATTCTTTTTGCCGGTGCCAACGATGCCTGGTTTGCTTCCAAACGCCCTGGGATATACGACCTCGAAGATTCAAATATCAATTATTCTTCAGACACTGATCCCGCAATTGTGACAACTCTTGAAGGGAGCATCAATCTTGTAATCAAACTATTGCAGGATAGATTTCCTCATGCCACTCTCCTATTTGTCACTCCTATCCAAATGTCAAAGACAGATGCAGAAACCATTTTCAAAGTTTCCGATATTATAGAAAGGACAGCATCAAAAAAAGGATATCGCGTATTGAGAGCAGACAAGGAAACCGATATCAAACATCAACAAGAAGCAAAGTCGCCCAAATATACCTACGACGGTGTCCACACCAATCCTGAAGGGGCACGCCTGCTCGGCGACTATATATTAAAATTCCTCATACCCCTCCTCTCCCCTCACAACATATCAACTGATAACTGAAAACTGAAAACTGAAAACTGAAAACTGACAACTGAAAACTGAAAACTGAAAACTGACAACTGACAACTGACAACTGAAAACTGATAACTGAAAACTGATAACTGATAACTGATAACTGACAACTGACAACTGATAACTGACAACTGATAACTCATATGGTATTCTCAAATCTATTCTTCATATTCTGCTTCATTCCGCTATTCGGAATATTATATATTCTTTTCGGATGGCTTGATAAGGCTCGGATCAATCATGCAGACAGAAGAGAAAAGCGGATCAAGCGCCCTATGCTCTTCCGTAATATTATCCTTACAATTTTCTCGATCTTATTTTACGCATGGGGCGAACCAATATATGTCTTTCTGATGCTCGCCGTAGTGCTTGTCAACTATTTTTGTGGAATACTACTTTATAAAAAGCATAATATCATAGGAAAAGCCTGGCTCTTCATCGGTGTGGCTGCAGATTTGGCCGCTCTTGGCAGTTTCAAATATCTTGGTTTCTTCTCCGGCATAATCCGTAGTATTGGGTTTGATGTCCCTGACCCGCAGATAGCCCTTCCAATTGGAATCAGCTTTTATATTTTCCAATCAATATCATATTTGGTTGATGTCTATCGAGAGGACTCAAAACCTCAGCGAAATTATTTCGATCTCCTTCTCTATATATCGATGTTTCCGCAGCTTATTGCAGGACCAATCGTTCGCTATGGCACGGTTGCGGAAGAGATCGGGCACAGACGTGCCACTGCTGATGATGTTGCTGACGGTGTCTACCGTTTCATAATAGGATTAGGCAAGAAAGTGATAATTGCCAATATTATGGGAGAAATAGCCACGACATTGCTCGGTGGGAATCTCGAAAATATGTCTGCAGCGGCGGCTTGGGTCGGGATTCTTGCTTTCTCAATCCAGATTTATTTCGATTTCTCAGGCTACTCCGACATGGCAATAGGCATAGGAAGATGTGTAGGATTCCATTTTCCGGAAAACTTCAATCATCCTTACACTTGCACGTCAATGACAGATTTCTGGCGTCGCTGGCATATGAGCCTTGGGTCATTTTTCCGAGATTACGTTTATATCCCTATGGGTGGCAACCGACGTCATCAGGCTCTCAATATTATGACTGTTTGGTTTCTGACCGGAATGTGGCACGGAGCAAGCTGGAACTTTATCATATGGGGCGTCTATTTCGGACTAATCATAATGATAGAAAAGTATACCCTGCTTAAATGGAGAGTTCCCAAGATAGGCCTATATATATACAGCATATTCCTCATTCTCGTGGGCTGGGGAATATTCTATTTCGACGACTTCGGAAAGATGACACAATTCTTTGCAGCATTCTTCGGCCAGAATGAGCCCCAAGGACTCCCGATGCATGTCGAGACCGTAATAATCGACAATCTTTGGCTTTGGGTGGCTGCATTGATTCTATGTCTCCCTATAAGGAAACACGTGGAGAATTTCGGATATAAGATGGCAACCCGCATCCCTTATGCCGGCAACTACACGGTTCAGTTCTGCCATGCTATAATTTCTATAACAATCCTAATTTGCAGTGTGGCTCTTCTGGTAGGAGCTACTAACAATGCTTTTATTTACACAAGATTCTAAGACAACGATGGATCAGCTCAAAGAAAATGATTTGCCCAAAGGAAAAGGGAAACATGGCGCTTCTGTCATGTACATAGTAATGGTAGGGGTATTCTTTGCCCTGCTTACTGTGGTATTCGTTTGTTTTCCGCGCTCAAGATATTCTGAACTTGAAAAACGCGATCTTGCGGAACTTCCTGACTTTACTGACGTAGAGACCATAAAAAAAGACCCCGCAAAATTCACATCCGATGTGTCTACATGGTTTAGCGACACTGAGCCCTATCGCGATGAACTCATGACTATGAGCATGAAAATCCGAGATGCCATGAAGGCTGATTTCCGTTCGGAAGAGGAGACCGTCTCGTTCCGTCCGGCCGACACAGCAGTCAATACCACTTCTGAAGAGGAATCAACTCCAAAAGAAAATGTTGTGGAAAAGGCTAAGGAAAAGGATGATGCTGATAATGCTGAGGCATTGTCTGATGTGACTGAGGAAGAAGACGATATCGATGATGGCAAAGCAAAACTTGGCAGTTCGGGAACCATTATAATTGGCAAAGGCGACAAAGTGAGGGCTCTGATGGCATTCGGAGGCACAGCTAAAGGAGGAGGAGGATATGTAGATCTCCTCAATACGCTTGCCAATGAATTTCCAAGCGCCAACATTTATGCCATGGTTGCTCCTCTTGCCACAGAATATTATCTCCCCGCCAAAGCGGCTAAAGCAAGCAATCCACAAAAACCTTTCATATATAGCATCCGAGACAGGCTTTCGCCTAAAGTAAAATTCGTGGATGTCTACGATGAGCTGCTGCAACATAAGAAAGAAGACATCTACCTCCGCACCGACCATCACTGGGCAGGACTCGGCGGCTACTATGCAGCCAAGCGTCTTGCCGAAACAGCTGGCGTTCCTTTCAAAGGTCTTGATGCATATGAAAAACATGTGGTGAAAAATTTTGTGGGCTCAATGTATGGATATTCCAAGGATATTTCCGTGAAGAAAGCTCCTGAAGACTTTGTCTACTACACTCCTACACAAGTGGCATATGATGCCCAATTCGTATCTTATACCCTAAATAAGAATTTCAAGATAATCAGGGAATCCAAACCGTATAAATCAGCTTTCTTCAAGAAGTTTAAAGATGGCAGCGGAAATGCATACTTGACTTTCATTGGAACTGACCAAGCTTTCGTGAAAGTGAAAACCTCTACCCCCGGCAACCGCAAACTGCTTATCATTAAAGACTCATACGGAAATGCCGTACCAGGCAATCTTTTCTATAGTTTCAATGAAGTTCACGTCATTGACTTCCGTTATTTCACCCATAATCTCAAAGATTATGTGAAGAACAACGGCATCACTGACATTGCAGTTTGCTTCAACGTATTCAATGCCTATAGCAGCGGAAGCGCTTCGAAGGTGAAGAAAATGCTTACTCAGTCCGGCGGTATAGCTCCTGTTACAGATTCTGAGACGAAATCCAGAGATAAAAAACAGGAAAAGCCCAATGTCGCCGAGAATACAGAAAAAACCACAAGCGGTTCCGATGAGTCTAATACATCAAATCTAAATGAAACGAAAACACAGGTGGAAGAGGAGACCCAAAATGTAGCGACTCCTGCAACGCCTGAAAAATCCGAGGAAGAATAATGGTAGATTACAGAAGAAAACCAGAGTGGCTTAAGATTAAGCTTCCACGTGGATTCAAGACAAGTCAAGTCGTAGGACTGCTAAATGAAAAACATCTGCATACGATTTGCTCCAGCGGAATGTGTCCGAATCGTGGAGAATGCTGGGGCAATGGAACTGCTACTTTCATGATTGGAGGAAATGTTTGCACACGAAGCTGCAAGTTTTGCAATGTTGCCACGGGCAGACCACTCCCTCTTGACAAAAAAGAAATTACTGATATTGTTGAATCCGTAAAATCGCTTAATCTTAAGCATATTGTAATTACGTCGGTAGACCGGGACGATCTTCCGGATTTAGGGGCATCCCATTGGGCTGAAATGATCCGGACCTTGAAAAAGGAATGCCCGCAAGTGACTATGGAAGTATTGATTCCCGATTTTCAAGGACGCGAGGATCTCGTCAAGATGGTGATTGATGAGAAACCGGAAGTTATATCTCACAATCTTGAGACGGTAAGACGACTCACTCCCGACGTGCGTTGTCATGCCACTTATGATATGTCCTTGAATGTAATTCGAATGATAGCGGACAGTGGCATACGCTCGAAAAGCGGAATCATGCTCGGGCTTGGTGAGACACCGGAAGAGATTCTACAGACAATGGACGACCTTCTTGAAGTAGGGTGTGAGGTGATGACAATTGGACAATATCTGCAACCTACAGCCAACCACTACCCTGTTCAGGAATATATTCATCCCGATATTTTTGAACAATACCGCAAGGAAGGACTTAGAAAGGGATTCCGCCATATGGAATCTGCACCAATGGTGCGCTCATCATATCACGCAGAACGCCACATAGATTGACATAAATTCCCTGATCAAGACATCCCTTGCTTACCGGTGAACATATGTGATCAACCTTTCAAAGCAGAGATATCTACCTTGACCGGAGCCACCTCACAGCGCGACTTAGTAGTGAAATGATGAGGAGCAAACAACTCTATTCCGGCCTCATTGAAATAATCCTGGATATTCTGCAGAAGATCTGACATTATGATTGGCATATCGTCAGCATCCTTAATGTAAGCATTGATCTGATAGCACATATAATTGTCGTTAAGCTCTGTCTCCAGCACAAACGGAGCGGGATGTTCAAGGACGCCTGAAGTCTTTAAGGCTGAGTCTATCAATAGTTGGTGCACTTTGCGCCATGGCACATCATACCCCATCGTCAACATTGTGTGGATTATAAGTCCATACTGTCGCGCAGATGCTGAATAGTTGACTGTATCAGATGTAGTAATGAATGAATTGGGAATTGTCACCATTTCGTTTTTTATAGTGCGTATGCGTGTCACGAACGGTGACTTCTCGACTACATTTCCGACAGTGTCATTGACCTTTATGAAATCTCCCGTCTTGAAAGGACGCATGTATGTGATCACAAAACCCGCTATGAAGTTTGATATGACAGAACTCGACCCTAATGATACAATTAGTCCGACAAACACCGATATTCCCTGGAATACTCCGGATTCTGATCCCGGAAGATAAGGATATATCATAGCTATCATGAATGCATATAATAAAAAGCGGATGATATTGAAAGTAGGTTCTGCCCAATCCGGATAAAATCCGGATATCTTCAGTTTTTCACTTTGTATCTCATCTGAAATATAGCGCAGTCCCTTTACAATATATCTCACACAATACCAAATGATCGCGATGATGAAAAGATTTGGAATATATTCGATGATTGACTTGACTACCATCTTGATCGGATCCACGATGTAATCAAATATCTTCAAGGCAAGACCTTCAGTCTGTGGAAATATTGAAAACAGAATAGGTACAGTCAGGATAAAAAGAAATAGAAGCACGCCATAGCGCAAAAATCGGCTGAACACAATCATGATGCGACATAAGTATGTAGTGTTCAGAAGCTCATAATCCTTTACGACAAGCGGTTTAAGCTTATGCACTTTTAGCCATATGATCTCTCTTCTGAGCTTTTTGAATAGAAAATTGATTAGTTTTACGAGCAAATACTGCATGATGATGACAAGTACAAAAAGAGCTGCTCTCTTCAATATTTGCCAAAAACTGTTTTCTGCTTTTAAAAGAGTTATTTTATCCGCTATTATGGGCATCCAAGTCTCAGCAAGCACGTTGGGTGTTGTTGAGTGCCAAAGAGCATCGTTTTCTGTGACACTGATGATGACTTTGTCGCCATACATTATGTCGATGTAGCTATCATTATCAAGCAAATATACGGAATCACGACGTAATCTGCGGTCATGACCTATCTTGATTATCGCCTCGGTTGTAGTCTCAGCCCTATCGAAAGCAGAGTGACCACCCCTGGCAGCATAAATCTTAAAAAGAGTGTCTTCTTCTATTACTACAGGCACACCCGGAGTGATGGCACGTAAGGAATCTATACGTTGCTTCTGAGCAGCCTTTTTCAATGAATCTTCCACTACGTGCTGGTTGTTAGCTTCAAGCTGAGTCTTGAGCAGAATTTCATTCAGTTTCATCTGCTCTACCTCAAGCATCAGTTCTGCGATTCGTGCTGAATCTGACTTTAATTCATCTATTAAATTTATTTCCTGTCCCTGTGAATTTAAAGTATCCCGATTGTCCGCATGTGAAGACAAGAGAAGTTCTCCTGCTTTTTTAAGGATCTGGGCATTTACTGATGTTGGCACTGATACTGAGCCAAGAAGTATCAAGAAAAAAATGATTATATGATAATGCATTGCTTCACGCTTCATAATATAGCAGTTTATAGATTGCAAATTTAATAAAATATTGTCATATTACCAATATTGATATTTGTATCCCTCAAATATTTTATTTAATTTTGTATTGAAATAAATAATTCTTATCATGAAGACGATACTGAAAATGTTGGGCGGACTAATATTAGGCGGACTCCTTGGATTAGCCATAGGAGGCCTGATAGTGGTAATTTTCACTGAAACCACATTCACGGAATATCTACATAAGTATTATACATTAGATATTTCTGAAGGCGTTGCCGTTTTTCTTGTGGCTGTCGCGTCTATCGTTGTTTCGCTTGCCATAATAGTTCCTATTCATGAAGCCGGGCATCTTGTATGTGGATTGAAAACTTTAAGTCCAGGAAAGACGAATATCTTCTTCAAGGAGAAGTCAAAAGCGATCTTGCCCTTATTGAGGACATGCTTTCTTAAAAATGACAGTCTACTGCTGAAGAACTATATACCCGTTTAACCTAATAACATAAAATACTTCAACTACCCAAAACGAAAGTTGAAATTAAAACAAATTATGGAAAAAGATTATTTTGCAAACAGAAAAAGCGTCAGGAACTATACCAAGCTTCATATTCCGGAGGAGCTCTTAGACAGTATACTCGAACGAGCCATGCGTGCTCCAACCTGCGGAAACATGCAACTTTATAGCGTGATCGTCACAAGAGAACCGGAAAAACTTGCTCGACTTTCTCAAGAGCATTTCAATCAGCCCGCTGCAACGGGTGCAGACGTAATTCTCACTATCTGCGCTGACTTCAACCGGTTTACACAATGGTGTGAATCAAGCGGTGCAAAACCGGGCTACAATAATTTCCATTCATTCATCATGGCACTCACAGATGCAGTAATTTATGCTCAGCAGATAGTCACGATTGCAGAGACGGAAGGACTTGGCACGTGCTATCTCGGAACTGTAAACTACAATGCAAAGCAAATTTCTGAAATTCTTGAGCTCCCCGACCTTGTAGTCCCCGTTGCATCACTCTCACTCGGATATCCGGAAAATCCAGAAGAAGATCAATGTGAACGTCTCCCTTTGGAAGCTGTCAGACATAATGAGACTTACAGTCACGCTTCAAAAGAAGAAATCTTAGAGTTATTCAAGGCTAAAGATGACTTCGAACCTAACAAGAAATTTGTAGAGGAGAACAAAAAGGATTCTCTTGCACAGGTCTTCACTGATATCCGTTATCCAGAGTCAGTCAATAAAGCTGTTTCCGAATCTTTCCTGACTCTTTTGAAAGAGAAAGGTTTTATATAATTCAATTGTCTTGAAGTCACGTATAACTTATGCGTGACTTCAAGACAATTTCAAGTTCCACTCGTCAATATGTCGATTAATATTACTTTGACTTAGGAACTGCACTTGTAATTTACCGGATTAGATGTCACTTGATCATTCGGCATTGATTTTAAGCCATTCTGTCCTAACAGCATCGGGCAAGTGAGTGACTTTAAAGTCTGAGAACGTGGCATTGAAACCATTTCCATCAGGACATGCTGCAAACATACCTACCTTTACCGGATGATTCGCCTCAACCCAGGCATTTCGCATCATGTGATATTCCTTATCATCGAAAGAATAGAAAATCTCAACAGCATCCTTACGGCGCACCGCTTTAATCCAGATATACTCAACAGGACGGTCAAGAGCTATGACGCTCCAGTCTGATGTCTTATGGGTTACGACGGTGCTGAGATTGTACTTTCCATCTACATATTCGATACCTGTCTTTATATAGTTCTCATGGTCAAGACGGATCATCATGCCTGCCTGATCAAACCTCACTTTATATTCGCCGGAGATCTTAACCTTTGCTTCAAACTCACCTCCGTATTCAGCATAATAGAAAGGTGCATCGTCTACTGTGAAACCATAATGCGAAATACGCCAATAGTCACTGTTAGGAGTTACCGCCATCGTCAGTTTGCCACCATTGATATTCCATTTCTCCGGCTCATTAAACCAGTTCATCTTCTCAAGTGTCTGACCATAAGAGCTAAGCGCCATCAAGGCAAACATTCCCACAAAAAATTTTTTAGTCTTCATTTTTTGAATAACCATTAATTTATTAACTTTGCAAAATTAATACCTTTTTGCATATTTTGCAATGGTTATTTATAACCATTCCTTTTTTCAAGCATCAATCTTCCTTCTTATAATACTCATATTTAGAACGAATGAAAATACAAGAGAGATTCAATCAGTTGCCGGTCTCAGACATTGCTGACGAAGTTAATATTTCTTTGACAAAATATCCAGGTCTTGTGGTGACAGCTCCTCCGGGAGCCGGAAAATCAACACTACTTCCTCTTTCTCTCTTGGAAAACTTACCGGAAGGAAAAATCCTCATGCTCGAGCCGAGAAGAATTGCTGCCCGACAAGTAGCAGGACGGATGGCTTCCATGATAGGAGAAAAAATTGGCGACTCAGTAGGTTACAGGGTTCGCTTCGATACTCGTGTCTCTCCCGATACTCGCATAGAAGTGATAACTGAGGGTATTTTGGAACGCATGCTTGTAGACGACCCGACTCTTGAAGGGGTTGCCGCAGTGATATTTGATGAGTTTCATGAAAGAAGCCTTTCCTCCGATCTAACGCTTGCACTTACCCGGGAGATTCAAAACATCATTCGTCCGGATCTCAAAATTCTTGTCATGTCGGCTACAATTGATGCCGAGTCATTATGCAGGAAGATGGATTGCGGACATATTAATTGTCCGGGCAAAAGATATGATGTAAAGATAATCCATGGAGAAGATTTTGATTTCAAGGATTGTGCTTCAGCAGTGGCAAGTGCTGTGAAAAGAGCAATGCGACAGCATGAGGGAAATATATTGGCTTTTCTTCCGGGTCAGGCAGAGATTTTGAAATGCTACGAACTGCTTGATGATACTATTCAGGATGCCGAAATCCTTACCCTATATGGTATGCTTCCGACTGAGAAGCAACAGCAAGTATTATCGCCAAATGAAGGAGGAAAACGCAGAATAGTACTCGCTTCTCCTATAGCAGAAACCTCACTAACTATCGATGGGATATCAGTAGTGGTGGATTCAGGCCTGTATCGCACTCCCGTTTTTGAACCGTCTACCGGATTAAGCCGTCTTACTACCGAAAGAATATCTCTGGATATGGCAACTCAAAGGTCAGGACGTGCAGGAAGATTGATGGATGGAGTATGCTACAGGTTATGGACAAAAGCAACTGAATCAAGGATGAAAGATAGCCGTCAACCGGAGATTGAATCCTCCGACCTTTCATCAATGATGTTGACTGTTTCGGCTTGGGGTGAGACAAATCCCGCTCGCTTGCCATGGATAACCCCTCCCCCTGCCGGCCACTTGGCAAATGCCAAGGATCTGCTTCGTATGCTTGGAGCAATCGACAAAACCGGCCGACTGACAAAGAAGGGAGAAAGCCTCGCTCAATTGCCTTGCCACCCCCGAATAGCAAACATGCTGACAGAAGCCGGCGATATGAAGGCAATAGCATGCGATATCGCTGCAATCATTGAAGAAAAAAAACCACTTCTTGATGAGACGGATGCGGATATAACCACCCGGATAGCGATGCTTAAGCATTACAGGAAAAATAGAATTCCCTCTCAATGGAAAAAAATCGATAATATTTCGGATCAATACAAGAGACTCGTAAGGGCACCAAAATATTGTGATGATCCTGAACCGGAAGAAATTGGAAGGCTTGTTGGTTTTGCTTATCCGGAGAGGATAGCTAAACGCGAAGCCAATGGAAGTTACCGTCTTTCACAGGGAGGCAAACTCGTATCTCTTCATATCTCTGATGACCTTGCACGCCATGAATATCTTGCTATCGCTTCAATGGGAACGCGTATTTTCTTGGCTGCTCCTGTTGATAAAGACTTCGTAATGTCGCAAGGAACTTGGATGGAGTGTGCTATGTGGAATAGCAAAGAGGGCAAGGCTATAGTTAGAGAGGAGTTGCGGGTAGGACTCCTGTGTTTGGCAACCCGACCGTTGAAGAGTGATCCAAATCCTCTTATAGCCTCTGCTATCGCGTCAGCAGCCCCCAAAGAGGGATTAACGATGTTTGATTTTAATGATGAAGTGCAGGGACTACAGCTTAGGATAGCGGTGACAGCAAGTTGGCATCCTGAGCTGGAATTACCCGATGTTTCTACCGAGAGGGTTCTTGCCACTGCAGGAGAATGGCTACCGATGTATATAGGAAATGCCACGACAGTGCAGGAGCTTCGCAAGATAGATATGAGGAACGTAATTCTAAGTTTTCTAAATTACGATCAGCAACAAGCACTTGACAGAATATCTCCGACTCACCTAAAACTGCCTTCGGGACGCAACGCTCGTATCCACTACCGACGTGGAGCAGAAGCTCCTGTAGTCAGCGTACGACTACAGGAGTGCTTCGGAATGATGAAAACGCCATGCCTTGATGAAGGAAAGCGTCCTGTCTTGATGGAGCTACTGTCACCTGGGTTCAAACCGGTACAGCTAACGCAGGACATGGAAGGATTTTGGCGAGAAACATACTTCGAAGTCCGCAAGGAGTTGCGTCGCCGCTATCCCAAACATCGCTGGCCGGAAGACCCAACACAGATCTTGAAATGATAAGTCAGTTCATTTTCGCAGTGATATTGAGAATAAAAGTTGTCTTCCGCGGAGCCATCGCTGGCTTTCAAACATTGAGAGTTTATGTAGGATTGGGTTTAATTGTATGGTTTGCCGAATCCTAAGAGGGCTGCTATTCCAAAAATGATCAGTAAATAAAATATGGCGGCCACTACCAGATATAATATGAAATAACCAATTCGTTTTTTTAACGACTTAATCGGAAAGGCTTTATACATGCTCAATGAGCATATGAGTATGGAATAGACTATCTCAAGACTGGAATACCAAGGTTCAGAAAGCAACGAAACAGGACTTATGATTATTCCGAACAGAAGCATCGACGAAGTCATGTAGATCATCGCTGCAAAATACTCAGCCAGATTGTATTTCCTTGCTCCTACTCTCCAATATACGATCGGGATTGCAGCTAAAGCAGGAATGTAAATGGTGAGATTACGGATCACCATGCTGTTCATCAAGAAATCGGTGACCTTCAATACTGCTTTATATATAGGTGGAATCGGACCGGAACCTGTATCTGAAACAACCCCATCAGGTTCTGATGGCAAGATGCCAGAAACAAAAGCGCTTATAAAGCATACGACAATCAGCATAGAAATAGGAGCTACATACCTTATCCTACGACACTGGATATAATCGCGGATAACCTTCCATGGATGAATCAAAAGCTTCCATGACGTATATAGGAATCCTTGATTGATGCGAGACAGCCCAGAAAGCAACCCAAGGAAGAAAGTCTTGTTTTCAAGTCTTTTTTCCATGACCGACTGTCCGCAATCGGGGCAAAAGCGTGAATAGCAGAAACATCCGCAGTTTTTACACTTTATTATTGAGGTGGTATTCTTTTTAGAGGCAGACATTGTGATTTATGGAGCAACATAATGTTTTACACTCTTTTCAGGATTGAAAATTCGAAGATTACCTGGGTAGGCATTTCGGGGAATTATCTGGTTGTCCCACGACCCTTGCGTGAATTTGATCTCAAGCGGTAACTGTACATTCAGGTCTATGGAATAGGTGTTATCGCCGACCTTATTCATTTTTACTCCCTGAGGATTCCAAGTAGCTACCTCTGCCTGATTTCCGGTGATGAACACATCTCCTTCGGCCCATGGACATTCAAGCTCAATGTGCACGGGGTATTTCTCTGAATTTCTGAAGTGCGTGCCGTGACGATACATGGCATATAATGGCAGTATATCCATCAGACTCTGAGTATACCCACTCATATGGTTATGTTCGGGGTATTCTTTGAAGAATATTTTTATCTTTTCGGGTAACTCTGCCGATTCTATTGTGGTTTTCACCAAATCCCATGCCGGCCGCCATTCTGGTCCCCAACCGGTTTCATCTGATTCATTAGACATTGTCAGGAAAAGAAACCTTGGCTCGCTATTGGCGAAATCATAATTCAAGAAGTTTTCAGCAAACTTATTATTATCCTCCATGAAGTTAGGTGAAAGCGCAATATAATCATCAAACATCTCTTCAGAAGAAAGTGCATTCAATATGAAAGAAGCGCTCAGGGAATGTCCGATTGCCAAAGTATGCCCTGAGGTACGGTAGTTGCTGTTGATATATGGCATTACATCTTCACGGAGAAACTTCTTGAAATTTTCATAATTTCCATAGTAATTGGATTCATACTTTACGTTGGTCGGAACCGGCAGAAAATCATTTGTTCGGCAATACTCCTCAGTATTAGGGGAAGGAATTCCAACTACAATGAATGGCATGAAATCCTCATCAGGCATTTGATGTGCCTCCAATATACTGTATGTAAAGCCAAAATGAGAACGCATTTGCGAGTCAAACACGTATATGACATCAACCTCTGATTGATTATGTTCATCATAATACTTAGGCGTGCAGATGAAAATTTCCCTATCGAATGGGAAATCAGGATTGTGAAACGTCTTAGTTTCAACTCTCATAGTTTCCTGAGCCGTCACGCCACTCACGATGAGAAGCATCATCAGCACCGACTGAAAAAGTCTTTTCATTTTACATATTTTTTGGCTTAGCTATTGACACCAAGCCATATAATTTATAGATTACGAATAATGCACGCTTGACTAACTCTGCCATATCCATATAGGTTATGGCAAACGCTTCAATACAATACGGCTCAAAATTACGTAAAAATAATGATAACTGCAAGAATTCAAGGGATAAATCGTCGCGGAGAAGGCAATTTATATACATATGTATATTTTTAGAAAAGCATATCGCCCTGCAGAGTCTCGATTTATTTAATTCCTTACTGAATCTTGAATTGTCTGTATTTTTCTCAATTCTTGGGGCTCGGAATCTCTTTCCTGAGTTGAATTTGTATGTGACACCTATTTTTGCCGTTACATAGGTTTTAGTGTACGACAGACGTTCATATCCTGATGATTCTGATCTGAACAAAAATGCTGAAATTGATCGTAACATAGGTTTATTCACTTGATTTTGACAATTGTAAATTTTCGGCAGCGACGGTTGTCGCATTATGTAGATAAGAGGATATGAATTCTAAATTGTCATAGCTTCCCAAATCAGGCCTCCAGAAGATACAGTAAGGGTATTCCTCCCACCATTTCCCTTTCTTAGGTATAGTGGTATGAATGTGAAAAACCGCTATATTTCTTTCTTTGTATGGTATGCGCTGATGCAAGATAAACTGTCGATCCTTCTTACTATAATGCAGATTGGAATATACTGAATTCTCAGGACCGTTTTCACATCCTGAATCTTCTATATATGTGTATTGAACTCCGAATATGCGTGCATATTCCTTACTATAGACCGGAATAGAGTCGTCATGCAGAAACACCTCAGCCGTTGGTTTCAAGGGTTTGACCTGATGATATTCAACAAAAAGGAGTCCTCTGGAAAGGTTGTAAAAGTAGATGGAATCCACTACTATCTCAGGGAAATTCCGTAGTGCTTTCGCAAGGAAATTCTTGAATTTAGGATAGGAAGATATCTGCTCCTGATTCTGAAGCAAGACAGTATCGGTGACCATCCATCTAAATCCAAATCCTAATTCAAGACCGGACGAACTTTTTGCATTTCCATTTCGTGAATCCACCTTCCAGGCTTGTCCGGAGAATGGCGGCAATCTGTTTCCTTTTGAAATTCCTCGAGAAGATGTGCAGCTCGACAGTAGAAGCGAGGTCAATCCAAAGACCAACAAATAAAATATTGACTTTTTCTGTATCATAGTGTATAGCTTTATTGGTTATGGTGCAAAATTATCAATAAAGCTCATTCGATAGTCTTAGATGAACCTCCTTTAGTCTTAGTTAGTCTTAATTTTATAAAAATTATTCCACATAGGGTATCAAGACAATCTTATAAGACACTTACATCTTAAATTCAAAAATTTTATTAATTTTGCGGCATGAAACATTCTAATGACCAACAAGAAGTTTTATAAACATGAGAATAATACAGTTACGAAATGGTTTATGACTATCGAAGGAACAATGGAAACAAGTATACATAATAATATTGTCTATTCGACGGATAAGAATCACATAAACTCGCCGGCTTTCTATGACTGTGTGGTGCATCTTATCTGCATAGAAGGGAACGCTTCAATTATCTACAATGATCAGCCTTTCGAGATAGTGAAGGGAGACATCGCGGTGCTTTCTCGTCCGCGGCTCGTAAGAATTGAAAACGTATCGGAAGATTTCCGATGCGAATACATAGCGGCTCCGGATAAGTTTCTTCATAATCTTCTGCCTGCCAACAACTATTCCATTCAGGGTTGCGTCAGTTTGTTTTCAAATCCCATTATCAAGGTAAGTGAGGAAGACGCATTGAAATTCAGAAGAGACCTTGACAACATCAGGCTAAGGATAGAAGACATTGACCATCGATTTTACATTGATATGATCGGAAGTCTGCTTCAGACAATGATTTACGATCTTTTCGATTTCCATACACGCAATAATGAGAATATACTGACCACGGACAGGGTCGGATATATCACTTCTCAGTTCTTTGCTATGATTGAGGCTGGACGACCAAAAACCCAAAGGGAAGTATCTTATTATGCCAAGGAACTCAACGTAACGTCGAAATATCTTTCAGACACCATCAAACGAGTGACAGGACACAGTATATCGTCGCACATCAACAGTGCCGCTACTTCTATCATCCTTGAATATCTTAAGGACAACAGACTTTCCATAACACAAATAGCCGACGAGATGCAGTTCACATCCGTCAGCTATTTCAGTCGTTACTGTACGAAACATATCGGTATGTCGCCGGCTCAATATCGTCTTGCCGGTGCTAAGTAATGATGGACTTAATGATTATCTCCAGTCCATGAACATTTTTGTGACCTCACCGTCGTGATGGTCGAAGAAAAGGCTTTTGCCAGTGTCAAGCTTGGCTATCTCTTCCATATCCTCGTTGCTGAGGGTGAAGTCAAAGATATTGAGATTCTGCTCCATACGCTCAATATGGACAGACTTCGGAATTATTATCACACCACGCTGTGTGAGCCAACGGAGTGCGACTTGAGCCACAGACTTGCCGTATTTAGCACCTATAGCCTCGAGCACGGGGTTAGTGAAGAAATTGTTGCGTCCTTCAGCAAGAGGTCCCCATGACATTATGCGGCAGCCATATTCCTCCATATATTTCTGTGCTTGGATCTGCTGGTCGAAGACATGGGTCTCCACTTGGTTCACCATCGGGGGAATCTCCACATTACTTGCAAGGTCGATAAGATGGTCGGGATAGAAGTTGCTTACACCGATGGCGCGGAGCTTACCCTCTTTGTAAGCTTCCTCAAGTGCGCGGTAAGCGCCGTAGCGGTCGCAGAACGGCTGATGCAGCAGCATGAGGTCGATGTAGTCAGTGCCAAGCTTGCGCAGGCTTTCATCGATGGAAGCCTTGGCTTTCTCATATCCATAGTTTGAAATCCATACCTTTGACACGATGAAGATATCCTCACGGGGGATTCCGCTCTTAGCGATGGCTGCCCCTACCCCTTCTTCATTATGATATGCCTGGGCGGTATCTATCATTCTATAACCAACTTTGAGCGCATCGCTTACACAACGCTCACATTCTGCAGGGTCTACCTGATATACACCGTATCCTTCTATCGGCATTTCGACGCCGTTACGTAATTTTACTGTTTCCATAATTATTGTTTTGTTTGCTTTACAATTATAACGAATTAAATGGCATTATAAGGTTTCACAAACAGCGTCAAAACTTTCACGATTCTACGAAATAACCACTATTATATAAATAAATGCTATGAGCTGAAAAAAATATCATTCAGCCTATACCACTAAAACTATTGTCGAATGGTTTCAGAAGTATCAAAAAGACGAGTTATGGCAATTGATTTTCCCAAAAAAATACACCTAAGTTAATAAATCGCCCTGTCCGAGACAATTTTTAGGATTTTTATTTGCAGTTTCACAAATTCATGAGTAAATTTGTATGAAGAACCATGAAGTTGTTTCGACTTCTATATTTTACTCATTATGGGGAATAACAAAGTAAACGACTTTTTCGATTCCGGCAACGCAGTACATGGCGAACCAGATTACGGGCTTGCCGCAAACTTTGTGCGTACAGCCGAGGCATTTGCCAACACCACTTATCACAGCGTGTATATCATCGACTATTTCCGCAAGAACTTCCTGTATGTGTCGCCCAATCCTCTTTTTCTTTGTGGAATGTCGGCTGACGCTGTTAAAAGCGAGGGCTATCAGTTCTATATAGATCA
>JAIDUH010000215.1 GCA_029060285.1 Muribaculaceae bacterium
TTGTGTATTGAAAGAAGTCAAATTATTTCTGGATGATGTAAAGTGTATACATGATTTCGTATTTCTTCGGCGAGCTGCGGAAAGGATTTGCCGGATTCCTTCAGTTCGGTGATGCTTATGGGCTTACCGATAATAATACGGAATCTTTTACCTCGTGAGGCACACAGTTCGGCAGGAAGGGTAGCCTGCTCAATATTCACTTTGATGCCGAGTTTCTTTCTCCATTTTGCGAGACGGTAGAATCGCTTACTATTAAGTGCAACGAATCTTACCGGGACGATGTCTCGGTCATTCTCGATTGCCTTCTGCACGAATGCTTTCTGCCATTTGAGGTCGTGTATTTCTCCACTGGGATGAAGTCTCGATACCAGACCTGCAGGGAAAACAACAATCTGACGGTCGGAGGCATAGGCTGAGTTAATCGCCTCCGCTGCTGCCCGGGCTTGACTTCCATATTTGTTGATCGGAAGAAATACGTTGCTTAGCGGCTCAACATTCATGAGCAAGTCGTTGACAAGAAAACTGATGTTCTCATCTCCATAACGCTGTCCCAATACAGCTATAAGTGCGATGCCGTCCAGTCCTCCTAACGGATGATTTGACGCGAAGACCACATGCCGGTCAGATGTCGGAAGATTTTCGGCTCCTTCTATCTCAACGTCGATGTTCAGATATTTAAGAACCCTTTGAGAAAACTTGCTCCCTTCTTCGGGATATCCTACACGTAGCATCTCGTTTAGTTCATTCTGATGGATGAGGCGGGCAAGTGCTCCATAGAGGAAACGAGGTATGAATTTCTGCTTATGCGAAGGGATTCTCTTTTTGAGAATCCCTTCTATATCTAATTGCAACAATGGTCTCATAATCTATGCGTCGCTCCGCTATAGTCGGAGCTTTAGAAAATGTTACCCCACACGCGCGTCGACGCGCACGGAGTGCGCTAACTACTTTATCATTTGCCGGTGCCTTTCTTGGCTCCTCGCCAAGTGGCGTCTTCGTCGTTGACTGATTGCTCCTCATCCCAGAACTCCTCTTCCCATTCTTCATCTGTTTCCGGAATCCAGTCTTCTTCCTCATCATCATCTTGATGGAAGATGAATTCATCTTCCTCCTCCACTCTATGATGCCGGTCAAGATCTCTGTGAGTGATTGTTGACTTGGCAAGATTATCCTCTGAATTGATCTCGCGCCAAAGTAGGTCTTTCAATTCGGTCAGGCCAAAACCAGTGACAGCAGAGATGAAGACGGTAGGGATGCCTTCAGGCAGTTCCTTTTTCATTTCTTCCATCATCTCTTCATCAAGCATGTCGCTCTTGGAGATAGCGAGAACACGGCTCTTATCCATCAGTTCAGGATTAAACTGCTTAAGTTCATTCAGAAGTATTTCATAATCCTTCTTTATGTCAGTAGAGTCTGCAGGAATCATGAAGAGGAGGACGGCGTTGCGCTCGATATGGCGAAGGAAACGGAGTCCGAGACCTTTGCCCTCGCTCGCTCCTTCAATGATGCCGGGGATATCTGCCATCACAAAGCTCTGTCCATTACGATAGCTTACTATGCCAAGGCTGGGTTCCATCGTGGTGAAAGGATAGTCTGCTATCTTTGGCTTGGCTGCAGATATGGCAGATAGGAGAGTTGACTTTCCGGCGTTAGGGAAGCCTACAAGACCTACATCGCCAAGCAATTTAAGTTCAAGTACGACAGCCTTCTCGATTGCCGGTTGCCCCGGTTGGGCATAGCGTGGAGCACGATTGGTGGAAGTGGCGAAATGCACATTCCCTCGACCGCCCTTGCCACCACGGAGAAGCTTTATCTCCTCGCCATCGCGAGTGATCTCGCAGAGGTATTCGCCGGTTTCTGCGTCAAATACGGTAGTGCCTACGGGCACTTCGATGATACGGTCTTCTCCGTCCTTGCCGGTCGAGCGGTTTTCGCCTCCGCTTTGACCGTCAGTTGCGAAGATATGACGCTGATAGCGCAGGTCGAGAAGTGTCCATTTGTGGCGGTTGCCACGAAGTATGATATGTCCGCCACGTCCGCCGTCGCCACCGTCAGGTCCACCCTTAGGGATGTATTTTGCACGGTGATAGTGGCGGCTGCCAGCTCCTCCCTTGCCGGAACGGCAAAGGATTTTTACGTAATCTATGAAATTTGATTCTGCCATAGTCTTTAAATTTTTGAATGTTGAATTTAGAATTTAGAATTCCTGAAAATCACGAATCTCTGATTCTTAATTCATCATTGGTCATTTATAATTTATCAATGATCAGAAACGGCGGGAAGTGACTTCGTTGGCATAGCGGAAGTCATCGGGAGAGCCGATGTCGATCCAAGTGCCCTCAATGACAAAGTGTGACACTTTCAGTCCTTTCGCGATCAATGACTCCACAAAGTCGGGAGCGTCGAGGTATTCACCACGTTTTATGTCTCCCAATACATTGCGGTCTATTATATATACGCCTGCATTGGCAAAATGGTTGAATGTAGGTTTTTCTTCCAGCCCTGTCACTCTGTCTCCCTCTGTCTTGATGATCGCAAATGGGACAGAAACGGTATATGGAATAGTAGCCATAGTTAATACAGCTCCTGAATCAACATGATGTCGCCAGAGTTTCTCAAAATCAATATTGGTGAGAAGGTCGGAATTCATCACAATTACGTAGTCTTGACTAAGGGTGTCGATAAGAGCGATGCTTCCCATAGTCCCGAGCCGGCAAGGCTCCTCTATGCAATGTACGCATCCTTCCCATTCCGGGCTGGAGAAATGGTTGATTATCTGATCCTTGAGATAGTTGACGGTGACATAAATATCCTTCACTCCATAATGCTGGAGCGACTCGATATTGTAATCTATGATCGGTTTACCTCCTACTTTAAGCAGGGGTTTGGGTGTGTCGATAGTCAGAGGTCGGAGACGTTCACCACGACCACCTGCCATTAACACTGCATCTGCAGGTATGGCTGATTTCAACCTTCTAACGTCAATTATATCAATCAGTATCCCATCAGATAAGACAGGAAGCAGATTGATTCTCCGTTGTCTTGCCTTTGCCACTGTCCGGTATCTCTCGTCAGGCGAAGCATCGGCTGGCAGGGAAATGAAATTACGGAATGCTATTTCTGCAGCTTTATCTTCCGTGGTGCGACCCGAAATAAGGGCTCTCCTGATATCACCGTCAGTCACACTTCCAATCAACTTTTTTCCTTCATCTATGGCAAAAAGGGTCATGGAGTCACCGCTCAACTCGTTCAAGGCTGTCAGTGTCTCCCTTATGGTAGCCTTTCCGCTTATAATGTGTCTGCCGATCTGCCGGTTCATTTCTCTTCGGTTTCTTCCGGAATCAGGGGTGTATCCCCATCCTGCGGACCGTCATACATAGCCTCAATCTCTTTGGCATATCTCTTTGCAACCACCGGTCGGCGCACTTTCATAGTGTTGGTCACTTCTCCATGGGTGATGGAGAAATGATTGGGCAGCAATGTTATCTTTTTGATCTGCTCATAGGATGCGAGGTCTTTCTGAAGCTCGTTGATCTCACCCATAAGCATATCAATTACAACGGGATTCTTCAACAAGGCTTCCACATTTTCGGTGTCAAGTTTCTTGGAAGCTGCCCACGCAAGTAGTTGTGAAAGGTTTGGCACGACGAGTGCTGTCACATATTTACGCTCGTCGCCAATCACTGCAACCTCGTCGATAAATTTGTTTTCTGCCAGACGGCTTTCAAGAAGCTGCGGGGCTATGTATTTCCCATTGGATGTCTTGAACAGGTCTTTTACACGTTCGGTCAGTACCAAAGCTCCTGTTTCCGTGAAATATCCGGCGTCTCCGGTGCGGAACCATCCGTCGTCGGTAAAAGCCTTGGCGTTTGCATCAGGATTATTGTAGTAGCCTGAAGTCACTGTAGGTCCCTTCACAAGAATCTCACCCTCTTTGTCGATCTTCACTTTCACCATTGGAAGCGGCTTGCCTACGGTGCCGATTTCAAAATCTTTGAATGGGAATGCTGATACTGTTGCTGTGGTTTCACTCAGTCCATATCCGATTATTACATTGATGCCGATCGACTGCATGAATTCTGTGATGCGTGGACTCAACGGGGCTCCGGCAGTAGGGAACATTTTAGGGTCGGGCAGTCCAATGGCCTTTTTGACTTTTGAAAATACTCTCCTATCCCAGAACTGGTATTCTTTTTCAAGCCAAGATGGCACCGGCTTTCCTTCACGTCGGAATCCAAGATTGCGTCGATATCCGACTCTGATGGCGCGGCCCACCATCATCTGCTGCACCTTGCTCATCTTTGAAATCTTCTCCTTAACGCCTGCATAAACCTTCTCCCAAAATCTTGGCACGCAAGTCATAAGGTTTGGCTTAACCTGAGGTAAAGTGTCTTGGATGATTCTTGGATCTTCATTTATGGCTATTCTGATACCCTTTGTCAGGCAGAAGAAACACCAAGCTTTTTCCAATATATGGCTCATCGGCAAGAATGCCATGGAAAGGTCCTTGTCTGTGACATTGATCAGGAATTTAAGGTGAGCTTCCATGGCAGCGTCATAATTGGAATGGCTAAGGCAAACTCCCTTGGGTTCGCCGGTAGTGCCTGATGTGTAAATCAACGTGGCAATATCTTCTGGAAGACCACGTTCAGATCTTTGTTCCACTAATATACGCGTGTCTTCATCGGCCTCTACTCCAAGCTTCATGAAGTCTTCCCAAACCATGGAAGCAGTGTCGTCGGCATTAATGTCGAATCCTTCTTTTTTGAATATAATTATCTTGTCGATCTGATCCGGGTGCCTCTTCCAATAATTATAAGCCAGCGGATACTGATGCTTTTCTCCTACAAATAGAATCCTCGGCTGCCCATCATTTACGATGAAGTCATATTGCCCCTGACTGCTGCTTGAATACAAAGGAATTGTAGCTGCGCGATTGCGGAATCCCGCATATTCCGTGATGAGAATCTGTGGCGTATTATTAGAGCAGATTGCGATCGTGTCTTTCTCTTTCAGTCCAAGACGCACCAAAGCTCTTGCTGCCACGTCTATTTGCACGCGGAATTCTTCCCAGCTTGTGGGCAGCCATTCTCCGGCTTTGCGCCAACAATAGCGGTAAGCTTCTCTGTCGCCATATTTTTCCGCCTGTCGGCGAATCATTTCTACAAGTTTATTTGCCATCTTAATTTAGTTCATAATGCATAATTCATAATGCATAATTATGTTCATGGTGGGATTTCCGCACTGTGCGATATCAACGACGAAGACGCTGACAACGACGGAAACGAAATGACCTTACACTTATATAACGATTAAGAAACTGTTTTTTCCTAAAACAATACACCTTAATATTGTGTTTCTGAAATAAAAGTATTAATTTTGCGCTACATTTAGCCCTAAGTATCTGCCAATGATATGATTTTGGGTTTTAAAAAGCTTGATTATAAGAATATTATGAATAATCTCGTAATAGTAGAGTCGCCTGCAAAAGCTAAAACCATTGAAAAATTCCTTGGTGAAGGGTACACTGTGCTCTCCTCCTACGGACATATTCGCGACCTTAAGAAGAAAGGAATATCCATAGATTTTGAAAATAATTTCCAACCGGAATATGAAATACCTGCCGACAAGAAAGACACAGTCCGCAAGCTTAAAGAAGCAGCCAAGAAAGCTGATATGGTGTGGCTCGCTTCCGATGAAGACCGTGAGGGGGAAGCAATCGCATGGCATCTATACGAAGTGCTTGGGCTTAATCCCTCCAATACGAAGCGAATCGTCTTTCACGAGATTACCAAACCGGCTATCCTAAATGCCATCGCAAATCCCCGCGATATTGATATCGACAGGGTCAATGCCCAGCAGGCACGCAGGGTGCTTGACCGAATAGTGGGTTTTGAACTAAGTCCTGTGTTATGGAAGAAGATCAAGCCATCCCTTTCAGCGGGGAGAGTCCAAAGCGTGGCTGTTCGTCTTATATGCGAGCGTGAGAAAGAGATTTCATCCTTTATTCCTGAGTCTTATTTTCGGATAGCAGGGCATTTTGATATCCCTGGTTCTGAAGCCGGCCTCAAGGCAGACCTCTCTCGCCGCTGTGCCGATGAGAAAGATGCAATGGATGTATTGAGCGAATGTAGCGACGCTACGTTCAGGATAGCGGAGGTCAATGTGAAGCCAGGTAAGCGTCAGCCGTATCCTCCTTTCACTACATCGACACTCCAGCAGGAGGCATCAAGACGACTTGGTTTCTCTGTAAATCAGACAATGGTGATAGCTCAGAAGCTTTATGAAGACGGAAAGATCACATACATGCGTACTGACTCCACAAACCTTTCTGAGCTTGCCCTTCGCGACATTTCAGATACAATCAGAAATGGCATGGGAGAGCAGTACCTTAAGATCCGGCACTATCATACCCATTCCAAAGGTGCTCAGGAAGCACATGAAGCGATACGTCCTACATATGTGAGCAACCGTACAATAGACGGTGATGCCAAGGAGCAGAAGCTTTACGATCTTATCTGGCGTCGTGCTGTAGCATCCCAGATGGCGGACGCTGAAATAGAAAAAACGACTGTTGATATTGCAATCACTCCGGCAGCGGATAAAAAGTATGAAGATACCTCCCATGGAGTTTTCAAGGCTGAAGGTGAGGTGGTGATTTTCCCGGGTTTCTTGACTGTATATCAGCAAGGTGCTGGCAAAGATACATCCCTTCCTCCTCTTTCTGTAGGTATGGATCTCGAGCCAAAAGAAATTACAGCCACTGAAGACTTCACCCAAGCTCCTCCAAGATATACAGAGGCCACACTCGTGAAGAAAATGGAAGAACTCGGTATCGGTCGCCCTTCGACATATGCTCCTACCATCTCGACAATCCAGCAAAGGGAATACGTCAAGAGAGGAGAGAAAGAAGGAACCCCTCAAGATTTCAAAGAAATCACCCTTAAGAAAGGGAAGATATCTATGAAGACCAAAACGCTTTCCGTAGGTTCGGAAAAAGGGAAACTGGTCCCAACAGATACCGGTATGGTGGTGAATGATTTCCTTACCGAGTATTTCCCGGATATTCTGGATTATAACTTCACTGCCAAGATCGAGGAAAAATTTGATGACATTGCCGAAGGCAAACTCCCTTGGCAAAATGAAATGTCGGAGTTTTATGGTGATTTCCATCCGGAGATAGAAAAAATCAATACATTGAAGATGGAGCATAAGGTAGGGGAGCGGCAGCTTGGTGTCGATCCTAAGACCGGGCGCGCCGTCTACGTCAAGATAGGCCGATTCGGTCCGGTGGTGCAGATTGGTGAAGCTACGGATGAAGATAAGCCTCTCTTTGCCTCACTTCAACCAGACCAGAGTGTCCAGACGCTCACTCTTGAAGAGGCTCTCAAACTTTTTGAACTTCCTCGCGATGTGGGCTCATTTGAGGGTAAAAAGATTTTGGCGGCTGTGGGTCGGTTCGGTCCATATATTCGCCACGACTCGGTGTTTGTCTCCATACCGAAGGATATGTCTCCACTGTCAATCACAGAAGCAGAAGCGATAGCGCTTATAGAGAAAAAGAGGGAAGATGAAGCCAATAAGTTTATCAAATCTTTCCCTGAGCATCCTGAGATCGAGATACTCAATGGGCGTTACGGTCCATATTTCACGTATCTTCCTGACGGAGCTAAAAAGAAAATCAACTATAAGATTCCCAAAGGCACTGATCCACATTCATTGACATTGGAAGATGTGATGAAACTCATTGAGCAGCAGGATGCCGCTCCAAAAAAACGGCCTACTGCACGTTCGAAGAAATAGAAGGTAATTAATCAATTATAAGCATAATGCATAGTAGCATCATTTTTGAATTACAATTCTTTATGCATTATGAATTATTAATTATGCATTGATACGCAGATGATAACGCAAGAACAACTTAAAGAGGCGGAAGAGCGAACCGCCGCACTAAAAAGATATCTCGATATCGATTCCAAAAAGATAGAAGTGGAAGAAGAGGAACTCCGTACCCACGTGGCTGATTTTTGGGAAGACCGTAGTAAGGCTGAGGCACAGATGAAGAAGATAAAGGATCTTCATTTCTGGATTGATGCTTATGAGGCTCTTGAAAAGCAAGTTGAGGAACTTCGCCTTGCTTTCGATTTCGTAAAAGAAGGACTTGTCACTGAAGAGGAAGTGGATGAGCAATATTCTACAGTTGCTACAGATATAGAAAATCTTGAGCTTCGCAATATGCTCCGTCGCGAAGAAGATAAACTCGGCGTGGTGCTTAAGATCAATTCGGGGGCAGGTGGCACAGAAAGTCAGGACTGGGCCCAGATGCTGATGCGCCTTTACCTGCGCTATGCTGAGCGCCATGGCTACAAGACCTCTATAGCACAACTTCTTGAAGGAGATGATGCAGGAATCAAGTCGGTGACTATCAATATTGAGGGTGACTATGCCTACGGTTACCTTAAGAGTGAGAACGGCGTGCATCGTCTTGTGCGTGTCAGCCCTTATAATGCTCAGGGCAAACGAATGACATCGTTCGCTTCCGTATTTGTAACTCCTTTGGTCGATGATACCATTGAAATCAATGTGGAGCAGGCTCGTATATCATGGGATACTTTCCGCTCGGGTGGTGCCGGTGGTCAGAATGTCAATAAGGTAGAATCCGGTGTCCGTCTGCGCTACCAATACAAAGACCCATATACCGGTGAAGAAGAAGAGATCCTCATTGAAAATACTGAAACACGCGACCAGCCCAAGAACAAAGAAAACGCCCTGCGCCACCTCCGTTCTATATTGTACGAGAAGGAAATGAACCATCGTCTTGAAGAGCAGGCAAAGGTAGAGGCGGGAAAGAAGAAAATCGAATGGGGATCACAAATCCGAAGCTATGTCTTCGACGACCGCCGCGTGAAAGACCATCGTACCAACTACCAGACTTCTGACGTCAACTCTGTGATGGACGGCGAAATTGACGAGTTCATCAAGGCTTACCTTATGGAATTTGCAGCTTCAGAAGGAAATGCCTAATTAACTTTGTTCAAGCTAACGCATGAATGCATGATTCATAGTCTGGATTGATTATGAATTATGCATTTTGCATTATCCATTTATCCTTAATAGTTCATCCAGTAGGTTACGATTGTTGTTCAGTCGGGGTACTTTGCGCTGGCCTCCGAGCTTGTGGTTGCCGGCATTGGCGAGCCAGTCGTCGAAAAGTCCCGGTCGGGCAGTGATGATCTCCGGTGGGTCCAGGAAGATTGTGTGGGCTCTCTTCGCCTGATAGTCAGAATTTACCTCCTGTAGTGTCTTGTCGAGCACTTCCCGGAATTTCTCTATCGAATCGGGCTCTTTATCCCATTCTATCAACCACTGGTGGTGTCCGCGACGATTGTTGTGCGCATAGAAAGGACCGGCAGTGTAATTTGCGATGCTTGCTCCTGTGGCCTCACATGCCGCTTCAATGGCACGGTTGGCGTTGTCTTCCATCACTTCCTCTCCGAAAGCATTTATGAAACTCCTTGTGCGCCCTGCTATCCGAATCTTGACAGGATCGGTGGCAGTTACGGTCACAGTATCACCCAAATGATAACGCCAAAGTCCATTGCTGCTCGTGATCAGCAGTTCATAGGTCTTTCCTGCCTCCACTTCCCATGCAGGTATAGGATTTCCGCCTCCAAGTGGCTCAAATTCATAGAAGACAGAGCCGTCAAGGATAAGAAGCATCGAATGATCTGAAAAATCATTCTGGAATGCAAAGAACCCTTCACTTGCATTATAAGTCTCCATGAAGTGCATTTTGTCTGGGTCGGTAAGTGCCTCATATTCCTTTCGATATGGTCTGAAGTCAATGCCTCCATGGAAGAAAACCTCCAGATTGGGCCATACGTCAGATATCTTATCAGCTCCTTTTATCTTGCAAACTTCCTTGATGACTGTAAGGAACCATGAGGGAACTCCTGAAATGTTGGTGATGTTTGACTTTGAGGCTGCGCCGGCTAGCGCAGGAAGCTTTTCGCTCCAATCTTCCATCAATGCTATGCGTTTTTCAGGCACTCTCACCATATCCGCAAGTTTTGGCATCCGGTCGATAAGCGTAGCACTCAAGTCACCTACCTTGACATCGCTTTTCAGATTCAACTCATTCGCAAAACTTCCTCCTAAAATAAGGCTTTTGCCCGAAAACAAGCGGCTTTTGGGATTCATCTTGAGATAATGCGCCACTACGTCGGATGTGCCCGGATAATGATTCCTCCGAAGGCAATCGTTGGTAATAGGTACGAATTTTGATTTTCCACCGCTTGTGCCACTGCTTTGCGCAAATCTCTTGCATACTCCGGGCCACAATATATCTTTTTCACCATCAACCATCCGCATGGCATATGGACGGATATCATCATACGCTACAGTCGGTACTGCCGCTTGATAAGCTGCAATAACATCATGGGCATTCAAAATGTCGGTAAATCCATATTTGCGACCGATTTCAGTGTGGGCTGCGCGATTAAGAAGCCATTCGAGTTGCTTACGTTGCAACTCTTCCACGTGTCCGCTCCATTTCTCGGTTCGCTTTGCTCGTGAAGCAAAAATATGTCTGGCGATGGGTGTGAA
The DNA here is from genome assembly GCA_029060285.1 of Muribaculaceae bacterium. GTDB lineage: Bacteria > Bacteroidota > Bacteroidia > Bacteroidales > Muribaculaceae > Lepagella. Next base: position 10,606 of record JAIDUH010000215.1, read on the forward strand.
ATCCATGTAAAATCAGATATATAGTTTAAGTTATATAGTTTATGGCACCGGGTCGTATCCCGAACCTCCCCATGGGTGACAACGGCAGATTCGCTTCAAAGTCAGCCAACCCCCTTTCAGCGCACCATGCTTCCTGATAGCCTCTATGCCATATTGGCTGCATGTCGGCGTGAACCGGCAACTGGGTGGAGTATGCGGCGATATGGCATATTGATAGAAGCGAATCACTGATGTCAATAGAATCTGGGCGATGTTCATATTCAATTCAACAATTCTCCTCCACTTTAGGTTGAGGGTATAGTTTTTTTCTTATTTTTGACAAGGCACTCCCGACTGCTGCCGAAATGTCTGACATATTTGAATTTTCAGTATGCATATAGACTATGGCGAGCGATAGAGTGCGTATCTCAGGATCTTCCTGTATCATCTTTCTCAGAGGATGCCATTGCAGCCGGAATGCCTCCCGGATTCGTCTGCGCATCAAAACCCTGTCAACGGCATGCTTGCGCTTTTTCTTGGGAACTGTAATCATCATTTGTACGGGACCCATCAGATCGGGGACGCGCACACGGAAAGACCCTTCCAGCTCATCTTGAGTAAGAGCTCTGAAGGTTATCCTGAGAGGACCGGAATATACTGATTTCCCTTTCTGGAAGAGCTCCTGCACAAGAGTGCGGTGGCGCAGTTTCGAACTCTTCCGTAGAGTCATCCTTATGTGAGGGACAGGTATTATTTCAGGCGTATCAGTCATCTTTGAAGGCAAGTTTAAGAATGTCGGATGGTGAGCATACGATATGATCTGCATATGCTTTCCTGAGTTCGGTTATAGGACGGAATCCCCATGTCACTCCTACAGAATCAATGCAAGCCCTGCGTGCAGTCTCTATGTCTACAGCAGAGTCTCCGACATGCATTGTAAGGCTCTTTGGTGTGGGATGGGCAAGAAGCACAGCAAAGTCAATGCTCGGATCGGGCTTTGCCGGCCTGTCTTCAGTCTGTCCCATCACTGCCACAAAAGGGATATCAGGAAAGAAGTGGTCGATAATCTTTCGTGCTGCTGACTCATATTTGTTAGTGGCTACAGCCACTGCGATTTTGTTGTCGGTGAGATGTTGGAGTAGTTCAGGAATTCCCGGGTATGGCTTGGTTAGGTCAGTGCAGTGTGCATCGTAATACTCCCTGAATATGGCGAGCAACTCATCTATTTCTTCCGGCGTCGCATCAGGCTGGGCCCTTTCCATCAATTTCCTGACTCCATTGCCTACCATGTATGGGTAGGCTGCCAAGGGATGCTTATGGTATCCTTTGGTCTCAAGGGCATGGTTGCAAGCTGTGCCCAAGTCAGCTATTGTGTCGAGCAGAGTGCCGTCAAGGTCGAATATGATCAGTTTTTTCATTTTTATTTTTCTAAGTCATTTGCAGGAAGGATAATGTCTACTGTAGAGAGAATGCTTCCTTTGGATGTGACTGTTTCAATTATTTCTCCGGGCCTTGCCATCTCAACGTCCGTTATAGCCTTACCGCTTATCTTTGTGATTGAATATCCGCGTTTCAGTGTAGAAATCGGATTAAGCACCTCAATCAACTTCTCAAGATTTTCGATACGCGTATTTTCTTTCCCGATAATAGAAGTTGCTCCGGTCTTTACCGAGAATGAGAGTGCTTGAAGTTTTGGATATTCAATTTGAATTCTTGTGTGTGCTGACATACGTATTGTGGTAGTCATCCCTTCAAGTTTTATTCTCGCTTTGGATATCGCATCATTGGCGGCGGCCGGAATCAAAGCTGAGATGCCGTGTAGCTTAAGCCGGGCAGTTTTCAGTTGGGCTTCAGCAAGCGCAGGCACCATGGTCTCAATGCTTTGAAGTCGTATGTGCTCCCCTTTGAGGCGCTCGGACGCAAAATTTGCAATTCTCGAGGCGAGATCACAGGCTCGTTGCCATGCCATTCCAGCAGTATCTGCAAGCCAGGCAGCCACTGCAGTGGGAGTCTTGCATCGGATGCAAGCAATTTCGTCGAGCACACAACGGTCGCGTTCATGCCCGATCCCTACTACTACCGGCATTGGAAAAGTAGCCACGCGGCGTGCAAGTTGCAGGTCGTCGAAGCCATTCATATCGGAAGTGGCACCTCCACCTCTGATGATTACCACGCAGTCCCACCTGACGATAGAGGATGTCTGCTCCACAAGGTCAAGCGCAGCAATTACGCTTTGCGCTGTGCGGTCGCCTTGCATGATAGCCGGGAACAGCATCGTATTGAACTCTACTCCGGCTGAATTATTCTGAAGTTGGTTAAGGAAATCCCCATAGCCGGCAGCTGTGGCAGACGATATTATGGCTATCTTTCGAGGAGGATCGGGGAAAGTCAGGTTGCGGTTTAGCCCGATGACACCCTCACTTTGCAGGGCAGCCAGAATCTCACGTCTGATTCTCTCGAGATCCCCCATGGTGTATGAAGGTTCTATGTCGCCTATGTTGAAAGATAGTCCATAGTTTGAGTGATAACTGGCGCCGCCATAAAACATCACTTTCATACCGTTGGACAATTCCTTTTCTGTGGCACGCAAGAATTTGTTGCGGATGTAAATGAACCGGTTTGCCCATATGTTAGCTCTCATGCGGGCTATGGTGGTGCCAGCCCGGTCTTTTTCGATCAGGGTCATATAGCAGTGTCCGCCTCTGACCGACATATCGCTGATCTCAGCCACTACCCAAGCTCCCATGAGCGCAGGCTCCCTGCTTATGGCTGTAGCCACGAAGCGAGAGAACTCTGAAAGTGTGTAGGCTTTTGGCCCTTCTATATTGGGGAATGCTTCCATAATGCAAATTTAATGAAAATTCGCGAGAGTTGAATAAAAATAATATAGGATTTATGAGAATTATAAGATTTATAAGAACTATAAGATTTGTAATTCAGAAAAATTCCCTAATTTTGCATTATGTTTCCACTCAGGCAACGAATATATCAAAGATTGATCCCGGTATTTATATGGATGCTGGGCATGATTTGTATTGTCTTGTCCGGGTGTTCGTCGAGCAAGCATGTTCCTGACGGAAGCTATCTGCTCGACAAGGTACATATCCGTCTTGATTCAGTCGGCCGCGAGGAGCAACTTGATGTTACTGAAATGCAGGCCTACCTTCGGCAGACTCCCAACCACAGGATGCTTTGGAGCATAAAGTTTCGTCTCGGGTTCTACAATATGGCAGGCAGTGACTCTACAAACTGGTGGAATCGTTGGATGCGCAAGCTTGGAGAGCCACCGGTGATATATGATCCGGATCTGGCAGAGGCCAGTTCAAGCCAACTTTTTCAATTTCTTGCCAATAAAGGATATTTCAATGCCGATGTCACTGTCGATTCCGTCAAAAACGAGAAAAAAAAGAAAATAGAGCTTACCTATAATATCGCTCCGGGTCCGCGAAAAGTGATTTCGCAGGTGGAGTATGAATTTCCGGATTCCGCTGTAAAAAATATAGTTATGGCTGACTCTTCCAAGTTCCTGACTTATCCCGGTCAGCCACTTACGAGAGATGTGCTCGAAAACCAGCGAGCTGTCGTAGCAGATGCCCTTCGGAATAACGGATACTACAATTTTGGGAAGGAGTGCATAACGTTTGTGGCAGATACCACGGAAGGGTCTTCGGACGTCGAACTCCTTGTGAAGGTGAACTATCCTTCGGGCCCTCAAAAGGGGAGACAAGATTTATACTCAAGGTATATAATCCGCAAGGTGACTGTGATAGCAGATGCCGACGCAATTGATTCAGAAAATCCGGCTTTGGCTTTGGCTAAAGACTCAGTGCAATTCAATGGCATTGAGATTTTATATGGGGAGTCGCGATATTTGCGACCTTCTGTGATAGCGGATAACTGTTATCTGAGTTCAGGCGAAGTGTTTTCTCAAAAAAATGTAGACCGGACCTACCGGGCATTTTCACGTCTTGGCATCCTGAAATTCATTAATGTTTCATTCGTGCCGGTGGGGCATATCGGGGATGACGGTATTCTTGATGCGTATATCATGCTTACTCCCGGCAAGTCGCAAACAGCGAGTGTTGAACTCGAAGGTACCAATTCTGAAGGAGACCTTGGAGTGGCAGTCGGTCTGACATATTCGCATCGCAATATAGGCAGGGGGTCGGAAACATTTACAGGTAAGCTTCGTGGCAGCTATGAATCAATTTCAGGAAATCTTGAGGGCCTTCTCAATAACAGATATATGGAATATTCAGTAGATCTCGGACTCTCCATGCCTGAATTCAAAGCTCCAATATCACGGCGAATAAGGAGGAGGGTACAGGCTTCTACAGAGATGAATTTTTCAATGAATTATCAGGAGCGACCAGAATATACACGTGTAATTTCTACTGCCGGTTGGAGCTACAAATGGACTGATTTTCGTAAAAATAACCGCCATACATTCACGCCGATTGATATCAACTATGTCTATCTTCCGGCTTCTACCAACGATTTCATAGATTTGATAGCACCCGATAATCCTCTGCTTCGCTATAGTTATGAAGATCACTTCATCATGAGAATGGGCTGGCGCTGGTATCATTCCAACAAGCGAGAAGCTACACCTTGGCAGAAATCCATGCAACGTGATATTTATAATGTGCGTGTAAATGCAGAGATAGCCGGCAACCTATTGTTTGCAATTTCAAGCATATTTGCCCATAGAAGTGATTTTCATAAGGATCCATATAAAATATTCGGTATCCATTATTCCCAATATTTTAAGCTTGAAGCAGACTATGCGCTTCTCCATAGGTTTGACGAGAAGAATTCTGTGGCCTTCCGCGTAGGAGGAGGGATAGGGGTGCCGTATGGCAACTCAGAGATGCTTCCGTTTGAGAAGCGATTCTATGGTGGCGGTGCCAATGGAGTGAGAGGGTGGGCTGTGCGTACACTTGGTCCCGGTGCCTATCCAGGGCGCAATTCTGTGAGCGACTTTATCAATCAATGCGGCGACATCCGCCTCATCACGAGTGCTGAGTATCGTGCAAAGCTCTTCTGGGTTCTCGAGTTGGGTGCCTTCATCGACATAGGCAATATATGGACTATCCGAGACTACCCATTCCAGCAGGGAGGAGTATTTAAGTTTGACGAGTTCTACAAGCAGTTTGCCGCAGCTTATGGTCTTGGTCTGCGCATGGACTTCAACTACTTCCTTCTTCGCTTCGACCTCGGTATGAAAGCACATAATCCCGCGATGGGAGAGAAGCCATGGCCACTTATATCGCCAAAGTGGCATAGAGACTCATCTTTCCACTTCTCCATCGGCTACCCGTTCTGACTAACTCATGATTTTTTATTGTATTATAGTTTAGTCTTATTGATGGCTTATCCTACAAAAAAATCATGATTAACTAAAGTTTTAGGTGAAAAATTTGGAAATATGGATTTAACGTATTAACTTTGCAGTATTAACTAAAACTTAAGTTATAATTATGAAGAAACAACCAAAGAAACTTACAGAGAAAGAAGCGGAGGTGATGGAACGTCTTTGGAGCGAAGGACCGCAGACCATAAGGGAATTGCTCGCAACATATCCCGACCCTAAACCACACTTCAATACGGTGTCAACTACAGTCAGGATTCTGTGTGACAAGGGATTTGTGGCGCATGTAGGGGAGCGCAACGGTGCTTATACATATGGAGCGCTTGTGAAAAGCAATGAACTTAGCGGGAGCAGCTTGGCTCGACTTGTGAAGAACTATTTCAACAATAGTTATCGATCTGTCGTTTCAGCCCTTGTAGACGAGGAGAAGATCTCTGTCGATGAGCTTCGCGAGATCATCGACATGGTGGAAAGGCGCGATAAAAAGTGACTGCTATGGGATCTTTCCTCGCATATACATTGTATTCAGGAGTGTTCCTTCTATTTCTTTATCTCGTATATAGACTTTTTATCTCTGGAGAAAAGCAGATGGCGCTCAACAGGATCATTTTGCTCGGATGCTATGTGGTGTCGTTCACAGTCTGGCCGCTAAGCAGGATCGACTGGAGCCCTACAGATTCTCATCTTCCGGTCGATTCGACGATCGTTGCAATAGAGGAATTGTCGCTGCAAACAGTCGGAATTGTCGAAGAGGATACTTCGGTTATCCCTAAAGCTATATCGTGGATATATTTGATTGGAGTTTTGATGGTAGTGTTGAAAACATTATTTTCAACCGCGAGACTTTTCTTATATATCCGTAAAGGAACTTTCTTCCGCAAAGAAGGATATACGCTCGTGGTCATGCCTGGCAACGAAACCGCGCCTTTCAGTTTCGGAAACCATATCGTCATGAGTGCAGTCGATTATGAGACCGTGCGTAACCCAGTGACAGATCATGAGCTTGCCCATATCAGATTTCGTCATTATATTGATCTTATTATCGCGCAGGCTGTATGTGTGCTGCTTTGGTATAATCCTGCCGCGTGGCTCATGCGCGATGAACTGAAGCTCATCCATGAATATCAGGCGGATGCCGCTGTGATAGATAGCGGGGCCGATCCTAAGGAATATCAGATGCTTCTGATCAGAAAAACAGTAGGCAACCGTTTCCATACACTTGCCAACAGTCTAAACCATAGTAAACTTAAAAACAGAATCGCCATGATGCATAAAGAAAAAAGCATTGGACGCAGCCGTATGCGCCTCCTTTCACTTGCCTTAGCCGTAGATGTGGCTTTGGCTGTAGTCAATATACCTGCGGTTGCTTCCGGACTAAAAACGCTTGAGTCAGCTAAGTTTAAACTCACAGAGACTCAGAAAGAGATGTCAGACAATGTTCTGTATGCTTCTGAGTCAATGCCAATACATGAAGTTGTAGAGGATAATATCGCCGCTGAAACTCCAACTGAACTTACAGTTAATGCCTACAAAGCCGAGAGGAAAAACAAATCTGCGGAAGAAGTCAAGGAAGAAGAAAAAACTCTTTTTGATCCCGAAATTGCGGCTGAATTCCCTGGAGGAATAGAGAAACTGATGACATACCTTTCCCATAATATTCGTTATCCATTTTCCGCATTTTCCGATAATAGAACAGGAAAGTCCTTAGTCGGTTTTATCATCCAGTCAGATGGCTCAATATCAGATGTCAAGATATTGGAGAGTTCTTGGCCTGATCTGGATGAAGAGGCGATGAGGGTGGTGAAAGCCATGCCGAAATGGACTCCTGCCACGACAGACGGCAACCCGGTTGCATCTCAGTTCTCGTTACCGATCAACTTCAGATTGCAAGATTCGACTGAAGCAAAAGCTGCAACTCCTAAAGAAGAATCGCCATTCATCCAATTAAGTAAGAACGGTGGCGCTAAGCTCTTGGTAGGTCAGCGTGAAAAGGATTGCGAAGTCGCTGATATACAGACTATCCGAGTGGATGGAAAACTGCTTACAGGAGATATGACCATAGATTTGAGTGATATAGAGACATCTGAGACTTTTCCTCCAAGTGAGGAATTCCCTGGTGGATTGTGGGATATTAAACTGAAGAAAAAATGAAAAAGACATTATGTTATATTTTTTTATTGTTGGGAATCTCATTGAAGGCATATTCCTTTGAGTATAGGATAGTGTCAAAAACTCCTGACAGCTCCCTAAATGGACTAGAGCTGATTTTATCCAATGAAGCAGATTGGGGTGGTGAAGATTTCGGTGTCATTGAGAATGGAGTCATTGACATAAAGGGCGAGAGTAAACGTTCGTTCCCGGCTCACCTCATAGTCAAGAATAGCGACCAGAACCCGGGAAACAAACAATATTATTCGATAAGTCTTATAGTAGAGCCGGGAACAATTGTCGTGGACGTCAATGAAGATTTCCCATTGCAAGGAGGTGTACTCAATGAGGGATGGAAAAATTGCCACATGCGTTTGAGCGAAGTCGAGTACAGAACTGTTCCTTCTAAAGAAATAATAGAGGAAGTGTTTAAGAAGAATGTAGGAAATGGTCTTGGGGAGAGGGCTCTTCTTTATTATGGATTGGATTGTTCTCCGGATGAATGGCTGGAGATGGTGGCGCTTCTTGATGATGAGTCGAAGAATCTTGCTGCAATAGAGAATATGACTGAACGCAAGGAACGCCTTAAGCCAGTGTGGGAAGGTCAGCCATTTGCGGAACTCATCGGGCAGACTCTTGAAGGGAATACTACAAGTCTTTCGCAGTATGTAGGGAAAGGTCGGTATGTGGTGGCTGATTTGTGGACAAGCTGGTGTGGAGGTTGCATTGCGGATGCAAATCAATATCTGAAACCTTTGTATGAGGAATATAAGGATAATCCGGACGTTCTATTTTTAGGTATTGCGATGGACGATGTAAATAAAGCAGTGGCTAAGTATGGCTACGAGTGGCCGCAGATGAATGAATGCCGTAGACTTATGGCTACTTATGGTGTATACTCTGTACCCGAGATAATCATCTTTGCTCCCGATGGCACCATCCTCAGACGCTTCCTGCGCGGAGCCGACCTGAAGGATTTACTTAAGGACCTCCTGCCCGAAAATCCGAAGTCCGGTGACTTCATAGGCGGCCAAAGCCTTCAGTAACATTGCTTTAAATCCTTAATGCTAAATATTTATGCCACGGATATTCTTTCTATCCGTGGTATTTTTTATATTATTTTTGAATTATCGAATTTTATTCGTAAATTTGCATCTTATTAAAATCTTCTAACCTATAAGGTTTACTAAAAACAATAACAACTATGTTCAAGAACCAACCGGCAGGACTCTACGTGCTCGCACTTGCAAACACCGGCGAACGCTTCGGTTACTACACGATGCTCGCCATCTTCCTTTTCTTCCTCCAAGCAAAATTTGGCTTCGACGCAACTTGGACCGGACAAATTTTTTCAATTTTCCTGGCTCTTGTCTATTTCATGCCAGTATTCGGAGGGTGGATTGCCGACCGCTGGAACTTTAACAAATGTGTCCTCGCCGGAATAGCTATAATGTTTATTGGCTATGCACTGATGTCAGCTCCGACACCGGTGCGTTCCAATGTTTCATTCATGATCCTTCTCGCAGCTTTGCTGCTCATTGCCGCCGGCACGGGCTTGTTCAAGGGAAACCTGCAGGTGATGGTCGGCGATCTTTACAATAGCCCTCAATACGCCGACCGCCGTGACTCAGCCTTCTCCCTCTTCTACATGGCCATCAATCTGGGCTCTATGTTCGCTCCCGGCGTGGCTATTGCCCTTAAGAACTTGGCTTTGAGAAATGCAGGATTCCTTACAAACAATCCTATGGCCACGACGGTCAGCAATTGGTGTATCGACACCAATGGATTCACTGAAATGCCTGCAAAAGCCGATACACTAAAGAATATGACTGATTTCGCCGTGTCCAACGGTATGCAGGAAGGCGATAACCTTGCATCTTGGTTTACAGCATATTTCCAGAATTTTGCAGATGGATGCTCCGCCCAGTTCGGCAATATTACAGAATTTGCTTATGGATATATCTCCGCGTTCTCTACCGGATGTACGTATGCCTTTGCGCTGGCGTGTGCATCCCTCATAGTCAGTGTGCTTATATATACACTTGGGCGTAAAACCTATAAGCACATACTTGTTGACACTCCCAAGCCCGTCGCAGACGGGAAGCCTCAACCATCGGCTGCCAGCAGTCAGGAGCTCACTCCGGAGCAGACAAAGCAGCGTGTAGTGGCACTATTCCTCGTTTTCGCCGTGGTTATCTTCTTCTGGATGGTATTTCATCAGAACGGGCAGTCACTTACTGAGTTTGCCAAGAGCTGTACTTCTCCCGAATCTTCTTCCTGGACCCGAATTGGATTTAATCTCGGAGCCCTTACAGCGATTGCTGTCGGTGTCTATGCTCTCTTTGGACTCATACAGTCGAAGACCGCAAAAGGAATTGCAGGATGCGGTATCCTATTGGCAGCATGTGCTGGAATCGTGATCGGACTATATCGTGCAATGCCATCTACTCTTACTAATATTGACCCGGCAGCCTATCAGCAGTTCAATCCCTTCTTTGTTGTAGCATTGACTCCATTCTCACTCGCCCTTTTTGGGTGGCTGAATAAGAAAGGCAAAGAACCATCCGCTCCGCGTAAGATCGGCTACGGAATGGTGATGGCGGGGGTCGCCTATCTCGTGATGGTCTTCGGATCGCTTTCCCTCGTAGGTACCAACGGCGACGTGTCTTCCAACTGGCTTATCTCTACATATCTGCTGTTGACAGTGGCGGAACTCCTGCTCTCTCCTATGGGAATATCCTTTGTAAGTAAAGTGGCTCCTCCAAAGCTAAAGGGCATCATGATGGGCGGATGGTTTGCCGCTACAGCAGTTGGTAACTACCTCGTGTCAATTCCGATGCTTCTATGGGGTAAGATTCCTGTATGGGCCCTATGGGTGATTCTCATCGTGCTCTGTCTCCTCTCAGCGGCATTCATCTTCTCCCAGATGAAAAAGCTTGAGGCCGCCACCGGCGACATGCCTGAACCCGTGCCCGATGCGACTTTGGCAGACCCCGTAGAATAAATACGCATAATTTCTATAGCGTTTAGTTGAGACAGTACGTCTTAGTTAAGTAAGTTTATGCAAGTTTAAAGGCTGATATTTGCGGATTTGGATTTTTATTGCTAAATTTGCAGAATATTGCTGATTCAGCATAGTACGTCAGACTTCATGCGAATTCCGCTTTTCTGCATGCACTTGTGCTGACTGGCAGCCCATAAAAAAGAAATGACCCTGATATGACCATCAACGAAGTACAAGACGAGATAATCGACGAAATGGCCGGTATGGACGACTGGCTCGACCGCTATGCCTATATAATAGACTTAGGCAATACCCTCCCTCCGATTCCGGAAGAAATGAAGACTCCGACCAACCTTATAGAGGGTTGCCAGAGCCGTGTCTGGATTGATGCCAAAGAGACCGACGACAGAAAGATTCACTTTGAGGCAGACTCTGATGCCATGATCGTGAAGGGTATCGTAGCGCTGTTGATGCGAGTGCTCAACGACCGCACACCCGACGAGATTCTCGATGCTGACCTCTATTTCATCGACCGCATCGGACTTTCCGAGCATCTGTCACCGACACGCAGCAACGGCCTTGTAGCCATGGTGAAGCAGATAAGAAATTATGCCATGGCTTTCAAATTAATTCACAATTCATAATTATTCCGGTCGACACATTCTTGAGCCTTAATTATGAATCATGAATGTACGACTGAAAACGATAACCGACAACTTTTTTTCCACAATTACATAACTACCGATCATGTTCAAAAACCAACCCAAAGGCCTTATTCCGGCAGCCCTCAGCAATATGGGCGAGCGTTTCGGCTACTACATCATGAATGCGGTGCTGGTGCTTTTCCTTTGTTCGAAGTTCGGACTGAAAGAAGAGACAAGTGCCATCATCTATTCCTGCTTCTATTGCGGCATCTACGTGCTAAGTCTTGTCGGCGGTATCATTGCCGACCGTACTCAAAACTACAAAGGCACCATCATCTCCGGACTCTGCATCATGACGATAGGCTATATCGTCCTTGCAATCCCAATTTTTGCTACTGCCGAAAACCATGTATGGCTTCTTACGCTCACTTGTGCGGCCCTCTTCCTTATCGCTTTTGGCAATGGCCTTTTCAAAGGTAATCTCCAGGCTATTGTGGGTCAGCTTTATGATAATCCCCGCTATGCCTCGCAGCGTGACTCGGGTTTCCAGATATTCTATGTGTTCATCAATATAGGTGGTCTTATCGCTCCCTTCGTGGCTCCGATGCTCCGTAGCTGGTGGCTTGGAGAGAATGGTCTCATCTACAATGCATCCCTTCCTGCTCTTTGTCATGAATACCTCAGTGTGACCGACAGCATGGACACCCAGAACCTCAACAACCTTTACGCCCTCATCACAGAAGTCGGAGGCAATGCCGCAGGCAATATCTCGGAATTCTGCTCTACGTATCTCAACGTATTCAATACCGGCATCCACTACTCGTTTTTTGCTTCTGTAGCTGCCATGCTGCTGTCTCTCACGATATTCATATCTACTAAGAAGCAGCTTCCCTCACCTGCGAAGAAAGAAAAGTCTGAAAGCGTGCAGTATTCCGCTGAAGAAAAGGCACGTATGGCCAAAGAAATCAAGCAGCGTATGTATGCACTCTTCGCTGTGCTCGGAATAGCTATTTTCTTCTGGTTCTCTTTCCATCAGAATGGAACATCGCTCTCTCTCTTCGCACGCGACTTCGTGAAGACAAGCTCTATCCAACCTGAAATATGGCAAGCCCTTAATCCCTTCTTCGTGATCGTCCTCACTCCGGTGGTGATGTGGCTTTTCGGAAGGCTTTCGCGTCGTGGCAAGGAAATATCCACACCCAGAAAGATCGCTATAGGTATGGGGCTTGCCGGCCTCGCCTACATATTCCTCGCAGTGTTCTCACTTATCGAAGGCTATCCTTCAGCTGAAGAATTCAAAGCTCTTCCCGCAGCTGTGTCAGAAGCTTGGAAGACCGGACCTTGGGTGCTGTTTGTGCTCTACTTCTTCCTTACAGTCGCCGAGCTGTTCATATCTCCGCTTGGACTGTCGTTCGTGTCAAAAGTGGCTCCTAAGCATCTGCAGGGTCTGTGTCAGGGCCTATGGTTGGGTGCCACAGCTGTCGGCAACCTGCTTCTTTGGGTTGGCCCGCTTATCTACAATGCATGCCCAATCTGGGTGGCATGGACGGTCTTCCTCAGTGTATGTCTCGTCTCGATGGGTGTGATGTTCTCGATGGTCAATTGGCTTGAAAGAGTGACAGAATGATATATCCGCTCTTTTCCCTACTGAGATATGATAAGGAAACTTAATCTGAAATAATCTATGGCAAGCAATAACTCTGAATTCAGCAGTAAGATTGGACTTATTGCAGCTACCGTCGGCAGTGCGGTCGGCCTGGGAAACGTCTGGCGTTTCCCGGCTGAAACGCAAGCTCATGGCGGCGCAGCTTTCCTGCTCGTCTATGTGATATGCGTGCTTCTCTTCGGCATCCCGGTGATGTTGGGAGAGTTCGCTATCGGGCGTGCAGGAAAAAGCGACGCTATAGACAGCTACAAGAAACTGAGTCCCGGCAAACCCTGGTGGATTTCCGGCTTTCTCGGCATCCTTTGCTCCTACCTTATTCTGACATTTTATATGGTGGTGTCCGGTTGGACTCTTGAGTATCTCTATCAGTCGATAACAGGCGAACTCTTCTCTCCGATACCCGGTGTGGCAGAGGGTAGCAATCTTCAGTTTGCCGATCGCATGCAGGAATATGTGGCTGGAGTTTGGCCTCCTATGGTATGGACTTGGATCACTATTGCCATATGCGGTGCCGTCTTGTGCATGGGTGTGCAGAAAGGTATAGAAAGGGCAAGCAACATTTTGATGCCTCTGCTGTTCCTTATTCTCATTGTCTTATGTGTCAATGCCATGAGTCTTCCAAAGGCTGCCGAGGGACTTGAATATTTCTTCAATCCTGACTTTTCGAAGATAACTCCCAAGGTATGCATCAGTGCTCTTGGGCAGGCATTCTTCTCATTGAGCCTTGGTATGGGTACACTCATCACTTATGGCAGCTATTTCAGAAAGGATACCAATCTTACGCGCACTGCGTTCACTGTGTCAATTCTTGATATGGCGGTTGCGATCCTTGTGGGAATGATCATTTTCCCCGGGGTGATGTCGTTTGGCTTGGAGGGGGAGTCTTTTGACGGATCTGCATTGGTGTTTGTCACATTCCCCGAGATATTCAACAATATGTGGTGCCCTCAGCTTTGGTCGTCTCTCTTCTTCATCCTTCTGGCAGTAGCGGCCCTGACAAGCAGTATATCCATAGCAGAAGTGTCAATTGCTTATTTCAGCGGTCACTTCAATGTGAAGCGTGTGCCCGCTACGTGTGCAGTCCTCATTCCTTTGGTCCTTCTTAGCTCTTTGTCCTCATTAAGCAACGGGGTGCTGTCAGATTGGACCATCTTCGGCTACACCATCTTCGGAGCATGTGATGCCGTGACAGCCAATATCCTGATGCCTCTCGGAGCATTAATCATGGCGGTATATCTTGGATGGTTTGCTCCTAAGAATCTTATGAAAGATCAGCTCACCAACGGGGGAACCATCAGAAATCGTTTTGCGGGCACTGTCATATTTTTGCTTAAATGGGTGACTCCCATTCTTATCCTTGTAATTTTTATTGCCTCTTTGTTCATGTAGGAATGAAAACCACTCTCAATGAAATAGCGACGTTACTTGACTCATCGCTGAAAGGCATGAATCGGGATGTCGAACTCCTTCTTACCGACTCGCGGAGCCTGACTGACCCCGCGAAGTCGCTTTTTTTTGCCCTTCGGGGTAGCAGCAATGATGGTCATCGCTATATCCATGATTTGTATTCGCGCGGTGTCCGTAGTTTCGTAGTCAATGAAATTCCCGGGTCATCATCCGAAATGCCGGATGCTTCATGGATTGAAGTTGGCGACACCTTGAAGGCCCTTCAAAAAGTAGGCGCGCTTGGACGTGTAAATGCAACTGCACTTGTAGCCATCACCGGATCGAGGGGAAAGACCACTCTAAAGGAATGGCTGTTTCAGATATTATCCCCTACTCTCAATGTAAGCAGATCTCCTCGCAGCTATAACTCGCAGATCGGCGTTCCTCTCAGTCTTTGGGGCATCCGCCCGGGCAGCGATGTGGCTCTTATAGAAGCAGGAATCTCGAAAGCAGGAGAGATGAAATCAATTGCAGATTGCATAGCTCCCGATACTGTGGTGATCACCAATATAGGGGATGCCCATGCACAAGGATTCAGCTCCAAAGTGGAAAAGATTAAGGAGAAGGTGTCGCTTGCTGCAGGGGATTCAGTCAAAAAGGTGATCTATTGTGCCGATGATCCTGAGGTGGAGGCAGCTGTGATTGGCCAATGCGATGGAAAGGAACTTATAGGTTGGCATATATCTGATATTCCGGCCGACCTTTTCGGAGAAGATTTTGCAAATGTGGAAATCAAGGGATGGGAGATCGAGAATGCAGGACATGCCATAGCAGTGGCTAAAAGTCTTGGCTTGCCTGAAGAAGAAATAGGGAAATCGCTCAAAAGGCTCCACCGCATTGGTACGCGCCTTAATGTCAGTGAAGGCGTCAATGATTGCCTCGTGATCCACGATTCTTACACATCCGACCAGTCATCGCTTGCTCCGGCTCTCGATTTTATGAAGCGTCGTATTGCTCCCGGAAGTAAGGAGACACTTATTGTCAGCGATCTTCTTCACGAGGCCGACTCATCTGAAGATGCCATGGCATCCATGGCTGATATGCTGAAAAATAGTGGTGTGAAGCGCCTTATTGGTGTAGGTCTCAGTATGAAGAAGGGGGCTGACAAGCTTGCGTCTGTCGTGGAAGAATCAGCTTTCTTTGATACTACTGATGAGTTGCTCGCTTCATTAAGTACATCCGATTTTTGCAACGAGACAATCCTTCTCAAAGGGGCTCCGCAGTTTGAATTCGGCAGAATAGCACAGCTGCTTGAAGCTCGTACGCATGAGACTGTTCTCGAGGTGAATCTTGATGCAGTAGTCAGAAACTATAATTATTTCCGCTCAAAGCTACCTGCCGGTACTGGTCTCGTGGCAATGGTGAAAGCATCCGGATATGGAGCCGGAAGTTATGAGATAGCCAAGACTCTACAGGATTGTGGTGCGTCTTATCTTGCTGTGGCAGTTCTTGACGAGGGTATAGATCTTCGACGCCGCGGGATTACTATGCCGGTGATGGTGATGAACCCGAAGGTGGTCAACTATCGCCAGATGTTTGCCAACCGCCTTGAGCCTGAGGTCTTCTCCATGCCGATGCTCCTCGACGTGGTGAAGGAGGCGGAGAAATATGGAGTGAAAGACTATCCGGTGCATATCAAGCTCGACACCGGAATGCATCGCATGGGTTTTGTCGAAGATGAACTTCCCGAAGTCATGAGGATTCTTAACTCCACAGATTCAGTAAGAATTGCTTCCGCATTCAGCCATCTCGCCACAGCCGATTGTCTGGATATGGACGATTATACTCTTCTCCAGCTTCAGCGATTTGATAGCTTTACCAATTATATGCTTCAGGAATCGCCCAGACCCTTCCTTCGCCATGTGCTCAACTCTGCAGGAATACTCCGTTTCCCCGAATATCATTATGATATGGCACGTCTTGGCATAGGTCTTTATGGTGTGAATACATTGCCGCCCGAAGTAGAGCAGCCTTTGTCAGTGGTCAGCACCCTCCGTACGGTCATCATCGCCATACGGGACTGGAAGAAAGGGGAGAGTATCGGCTACGCACGTCGCTCCATCCTAGAGCACGACTCTCGAATAGCGACCATACCGATTGGATATGCCGATGGCATGAACCGTCATTTCGGACGTGGTAATATCACTGTAAAAGTTAACGGCAAGGATGCCCCTACCGTTGGAAATATCTGCATGGACGCTTGTATGATAGATGTCACAGGAATTGACTGTAAGGAAGGCGACGTTGTTGAGATCTTCGGCCCCACTGCATCAGTCGATCGCCTCTCCGACCTCCTCGATACTATCCCCTACGAGATCCTTACCTCCGTCTCTCCCCGCGTCAAGCGTGTCTACTACAGAGAGTGAGTCCTGCTCTGTAGCATCCGTCATTTCTATTTCAACTTCTATTGCCGGAGGCAAGACTTTGCCGTCGGCCATTTCTATCACTCTGTCGGCTATGGCGGCAAGCGACGAGTCGTGGGTCACCATCACTACCGTCTGTCCCAATCTATCGCGCAGATCTACGAAAATATCCTGAATCTCTTGCCTGTTGGCTGAATCAAGGCTTCCCGTTGGCTCATCGGCAAAAATTATTTCAGGATCATTAATCAGAGCCCGCGCTATAGCTGTACGCTGTCGTTCGCCTCCGCTCATCGCCGCAGGCTTATGAAGCATACGTGCTTCTAATCCTAACTGAGTCAATAAGTCGGCAGCCTTCTCCATTGCCTTCTTCTTTGAAGTCCCTGCTATCAAAGCCGGGAGGGCAACATTCTCTTGTGCCGTAAACTCAGGAAGAAGCTGATGGAACTGGAAGACAAATCCCATATTCTTGTTTCGGAAAGCTGAAAGCTTCTTGTCTTTCATTCCGATGAGTTCAGTCCCATTAAAAAGCACGCTTCCCGTGTCAGGCTTTTCAAGAGTGCCGGCAATCTGCAACAATGTGGTCTTCCCGGCGCCTGAAGGACCGACAATTGCTGCTATTTCTCCTTTCCCTATTGAAAGTGAAATACCTTTAAGCACTTCCAAATTTCCAAAAGACTTATAAATATTCCTAATCTCAAGCATATTCTTTTCATTTTTAAGCTTATTGGATTAATCATGATTCAACTTGACTGATGATGATTCATCCGGACAGCTTTTTAGTTTTTCAAGTTCTTGATCCTATATTCATTCGGATAAAGGTTGTTTGCCCTGTTCCCCAGATTCTTTAAAAACCCAAGTGGATATCCTTCATACGTCACAGTCACATATCCCTTTGGTGTCTGCTCAGGCAGCAGGACAGCATCTCGCGATAAATACCGCAGTGCATCTTCTTTAGAAAGCTCAACTTCCGGAAATGAGTGAGCCTTGACTGTAGACATTGCAAGCGGATGCGAAGGGATCAAATCCTTTCCCTTGATTTCTCCTATCTCAACACCTGCTGAGATTATCCGTACCCCTTTGGGTATAGACTCAAGAAGATCGGAAGTTTCCGGAGTCATGGCAAGAAGAAATCCATTATGGTTGACAATTTCATAGTCTCCGGAGACCCACGACTTTGCAGTCTCGATCATCCTCTTGTCTGTCTTTTCAGTGCCTTTCCCATCCTTCTTCCCTTTTTTCCTTGCCTTTGAGGGGGCCTTGTCGGATTGGGAATTCTTGGGCTTTTTAAATACCGAAATAAACAATCCTTCACCTCGGGTAAATCCTGGCATAAACCTGAGACATGGAATCTGTCCTTTGACTTCTCCTTGAATACCATATTTCCCAGCAAGGCCCGTGTCGATTGGTTCAAGCCCATAAGTCTCAGCAATCCAAGCCGCATTATCTTCATCTTCGGAAGTGTTGAAGGTGCAGGTGGAATAAATGAGAAATCCATCCGGCTTCAACATTTCCACACCATTAGCAATGATTTCTCTTTGAAGTGTGGCGCACTGCTTGATGAGCCCTTCGCTCCATTGGCGGCGTGCCGCCTCTTCTTTCCGCATCATGCCTTCGCCGGAGCAAGGTGCATCTATAGCAACGATGTCGAAACATCCCTTCATTTCAGCCAACCTTGACGTGTCGCAGTTTGTCGCTATGACATCAGGATAGCCGTACTTGCAAAGATTCTCTTTCAGAATGTTGGCTCTGGACGCGACATATTCATTGGCAAGCATTACGCTTCCTTCCGGCAATGCATTCAGAATGGCGGTGGTCTTTCCTCCGGGTGCGGCACATAGGTCGCAAACCCTGACCGGATTGTCTCCGATTAACCTTTTCACGATTGTCTCGTATGCCATTGATGAAGCGTCTTGCACATAGAAAGCCCCTGCATGCAAAAGTGGGTTATGAGTGAAGTTAGGGCGTTCTGCAAGGTATGACCCGGAAATGCACCATTCCACAGGCATCATGTCGGGATACAGTGGTTTGGATGGCAGTTTTCTTATATTGACACGAAGGGATGTTTCCGGCTCTTCCCGAAGTGCCGAAAACAGGATTTCTGCTCTTTTTTCTCCGATTTCAGACCTCATTAGGGTCTTAAAACCATCAGGTATAAATTTATCTTCAATCATTTCACCGCAAAATTAGCAAAAAACGCGGAATTTTGTTAATTTTGTAGTATGAAAATTCAATCTGCCCTTTATCTTGTCCCCGTTCCTATCAGTGGAGCCCCCGTTTCCGACGTAATTCCTGCCGGAAATCTGGAGGTAGTGCGCCAACTGCGTCATTTCATTGTAGAGAATCTTCGGACCGCGCGTCGCTATTTGCGTCATATTGATCCCGTGTTCCCCATCGCAGACTGCACATTTGATGTCCTCGATCGCCATACAAGCCCCGAGGAAGTGGCAGGCATGTTGGAACCGCTTCGCAATGGCGAGCCTGTAGGCGTCATGAGTGAGGCGGGATGTCCTGCAGTGGCTGATCCGGGAAGTCATCCGGTTGAAATAGCGCAAAGGGAAGGGCTGAAAGTCATTCCTCTTGTAGGCCCAAGCTCCATTCTGATGTCGTTGATGGCTTCAGGCTTCAATGGTCAAGGATTTGCTTTCCATGGATATCTGCCAATAGATGGGACCGAACGCCGAAAGGCTTTGAAACGCCTTGAATCGGAATCCGCATCGAGAGACATGACACAGATTTTCATAGAAACACCATATCGCAACAACCGTATGGTGGCATTTCTTTCAGAGTCCCTGGATCCCTCCACTATGCTATGTGTGGCTTGTGATATCACTGATCCCGATAGGGAAGAGGTGGTGACAGCCAAGTCTCAGGCATGGCGTAAAAGAAAATATGACTTTGACAAACGTCCGGCTATTTTCCTCCTCTATGCTGGTGCTAAAGGCGGCGACCGTCGTAGGTATGAGAAAAAATGAGTAAGAAGATATATTTTGAAGATCAACCGGAACTCCCTTTCGAGGAATGGAGCAATCCTTATGCTGGAGATTCTGCAAATAAAAAACTGACTGCAGCTCCTAAGCCTTTATATTTCTGTTCCTTTGGAAGCGGGTCAAGCGGCAATTCCTCTTATGTCGGTTCAAGAGAGGGGGGACTGATAATTGATGTGGGAATCAGGGGGGAGGAGATAGAACGAGGGCTTGCGGCCAACGGCGTTTCCATGAATCATGTAAAGGGAATCCTTCTGACACATGATCATTCCGATCATGTGAAATATGTATATGCGTTGCTGCGAAATCACCGCCACCTAAAGCTCTTCTGCACCAACCGTGTGCTCAATGGCATGTTGCGCAGGCATTCCATCTCGAAGCGCATAAAGGAATACCATGTGCCAATTTTTAAAGAAATTCCCTTCAAAGTGCTTGATTTTGAAGTCACGGCTTTCGATGTGCCTCACGATGGGACAGACAACATGGGATTTTCTATCGAATTCGATTCCCGGCGTTTTGTGATTGCTACTGACCTTGGCGAAGTGTCAGACCGCGCCCGCTTCTATATGAGTAAAGCCACTTATCTGATGATAGAAGCCAACTATGACGCCCATATGCTTCGTATGGGAAGGTATCCAGAATATCTTAAGGCTCGTATAGCAAGCGGCTCCGGGCATCTTGACAATCGCCAGACTGCGGCATTTCTCAGTGAGATTATTAATCCCGGTCTCAATCATATCTTCCTTTGCCACCTGTCGCAAGACAACAATACTCCTCAGATAGCTCTCCACACAGTAAGGGATGCCTTGGAACGTAAAGGAATTAAAGTAGGCAATGCTCTGGAAACTCTGGAAGATCAAAAGGCTGATGTGCAGCTGGCGGCGCTGCCTCGTTTTGATATGACTCGATGGTTCGTTTTTAGAAAATGATTTTATGACAGACGACACTAACATATTACGTGCTTCTTTCCATACTCTTGGATGTAAACTGAATTTTTCGGAAACATCAGCCATTGGTATGCAACTTGCAGAAATGGGAATCATAAGGGCACTTCCGGAAGAAATCCCCGATATTGTTGTGGTCAATACGTGCTCGGTGACCGAAATGGCTGATAAGAAAGGACGTTCCCTCATACGGCGTCTTCGTAACCGATGGCCTGAGGCCACCCTCGTTGTGACCGGGTGCTATGCCCAATTAAAACCGCAGGAAGTGGCAGCTATCGAAGGTGTGGATATTGTCCTTGGCAATGATGAAAAACTCAGGATTGCTGATTTCCTTAAGCAATGGGAGACGGAGCGTCGTAGCCGGGTGGCAGTCCATGACTATCTTGACATCAGGGAATTCAGAGGAGCATGCGAACGTGGCGACCGTACGCGCTATTGGCTGAAAGTGCAAGATGGGTGTGACTATTTCTGTACGTATTGCACTATACCGTTTGCACGCGGACGCAGCCGTTCAGGACAGATATCAGATCTCGTAGCAGAAGCTGAAAAGGCAGCAGCTGCCGGCGGCAAAGAAATTGTACTTACGGGTGTGAATGTCGGTTGCTTTGGCAAGGATACAGGAGAAGAATTCATCGAGCTCCTTAAGCGTCTGGATGCCGTGGAAGACATTGAAAGATACCGCATTTCAAGCATCGAACCCAATCTGCTGACAGAAGGGATCGTGCGTTGGATTGCTGAGGAAAGCCGTGCTTTCATGCCGAGTTTCCACATCCCTCTTCAATCAGGATCAGACGAGGTGCTTCGGCTGATGAACCGACGTTATCGCACAGATCTTTTTACTGACAGGATATCTCTGATCAGAAGCCTCATGCCGGATGCCTTCATTGGTGTTGACATTATTGCAGGAGCACGCGGAGAGACTGAGAAGGAATGGGAAAGGAGTTTTAGCTACGCTGAGTCTCTTCCCGTTAGCCGTTATCATGTGTTCCCTTATTCTGAACGTCCCGGTACTAAGGCCCTTGGAATC
Organism: Muribaculaceae bacterium; assembly: GCA_029060285.1. Classification (GTDB taxonomy): domain Bacteria; phylum Bacteroidota; class Bacteroidia; order Bacteroidales; family Muribaculaceae; genus Lepagella. Next base: position 32,182 of record JAIDUH010000215.1, read on the forward strand.
GATCATCAGGTCAGTCAGGAAGAGAAGCATAGAAGGGTAGCTGCGCTCACCAGGCTGAGCGACGAAAAACTCCGTGACTTCTCGCGTCGTTTTATCGGTAGCTCACGGCCCGTGCTTTGGGAGCATCCAGATGCTGGCGATGATGGCATAATGTATGGTCATACGGATAATTATCTAAGAGTCTGTGCAAGGGCATCCTCATCACATTACAACACGATAACCCCGACTCTCATTACATGCTTTAAGGATGTTGAGACTCTTATGGGCTTCGTTGACTCAGAGTTGCATAACATAGAAGGAGAAAACTACAAAAACTTTTGATCATGGCTTTAGGTGCAATTCTATCTGTGATGATCCTTAACTGGAATGGTGAGAAGCTTCTTCGCGAGTTTCTCCCTTCGGTCATTGCTAATACTCAAGGACCGGAAGTGGAAGTCATAGTCATAGACAACGGTTCGACCGATGACTCCATGAAAGTGCTGTGTGAAGAATTCCCGAATGTCAAAATCTTAGCTTTCGATGAAAACTTAGGTTTTTCAGGAGGCTACAATCGAGCAATAAAAGAAGTGGATTCCGAATTCGTAGTGCTTTTGAATTCTGACGTTGAGACACCTCCCGGATGGTGGCAGCCATTGCTCTCTTTTATGCACTCTCATCCCGAAGTGGGAGCCTGCCAACCCAAAATCCTTTCCTATCGGAATAAGGATAAGTTTGAATATGCCGGAGCAGCGGGCGGCCTTCTTGATAAATATGGATATCCATATTGTCGCGGACGCCTCTTCGACAAAATTGAATATGATCTTTGCCAATATGACACAGGACCGGAAGATATAGCCTGGGCTTCGGGAGCCGCTTTGATGGTAAGGCGTGAAGTGTATTTAGATGCCGGAGGACTTGACGAACTCTTTTTCGCCCATATGGAGGAAATCGACCTTTGCTGCAGAATCCATAATCTCGGTTATCGTGTCTGTATAGTGCCGGAGTCTTGCGTTTATCATCTTGGGGGTGCATCTCTCGCGCAAGGGAATCCCAGGAAAACGTATCTTAATTTTCGCAATAATCTTTTGCTGCTGCACAAGAATCTTCCTGAGAAACCGGGAAGGAAATTGCTTTTTAAACGGCGACTGATGGATACGCTTGCCTTCTTTATGTATGTAGCCAAACTGGACTTTCCAAATGCAAAGGCTATTTTGCAAGCTCATTCTGACTTCAAAAAAATGCGGAAAAATTATGTCTCCTTTCCTGACACAAATATTCTTGCGACACTTCCCGGAGCCGGCCGCTGTATCGTCATAGACCGGTATATCAAAGGCCGGAGCTCATAAAGATGAATTATTTTAACTCTCAATTCAATATTATGATATGAAAAAATTAATTTTAGTCAGTAATGACGATGGTTATATGGCCAAAGGAGTAAGGGAGCTGATGAAGATGCTTGCTCCTTATGGCGAGGTGATAGCGGTTTGCCCCAATCAGGGTAGAAGCGGACAATCAATGGCTCTTACATTTGATGCTCCACTCCGAATTTCTGAGGAGATCAGCCCTGTCGAAGGAACCAAATTATATAGTTGCAATGGAACACCGGTAGATTGCGTGAAAATATCGTGTTATACTGTGCTTGAGGGCAGAAAACCTGACCTTGTGGTAGCAGGTATCAATCATGGCAGCAATGCGTCGGTCAATGTGCTCTACAGTGGCACTATGGGAGCAGTCCAGGAGGGGTGTTCTTGGGGGGTGCCTTCTATAGGTTTTTCACTGACCACTCATGACCCCGATGCTGATTTCTCGTCAGTCGGGAAAATAGTGGATGCCTTGGTGCCGTCAATACTTGAGAACGGATTGCCGTCGGGGACGTTTATCAATGTAAATGTTCCGGCAGGCTATGCCGATGCTCCTGCTTCATTGTGTCGCGAATGCAAAGCTCATTGGAGCGAGGAATACAAGGAGTATCAAGATCCTATGGGACGTAAATTTTATATGTTGGCAGGACATATGGTCAATGACGAACCTGACAACGTTGATACAGATCTTTATGCACTGGAACATGGACGGACATCTGTCGTTGTCGAGATGCTCGACCGTACTGCTTCCTCACCTCTTATTCCTGATTGGATCAATGCTTGTTTTTGATTCATTGAAATTGGTCAAAAGGTGTTAAATGTATAATAAATTAACACCTATATTTATAAATAGGTGTTATAAGTCAAAAAAAAATATTAATTTTGCATTTGTTAAAAAGACATTCATACAGTAAAGACCAATTAATCGTTTCATTGACAATTATTGTTGCATTAGTAAAGTTATGGATTAATAGTTAAATTAGGATTAGGACATTCGGTGTCTTGCGAAGGATTTCGAGGGACTCCGGAAAAAAGGGATTCGTAGCGATACGAGTCCCTTTTTTATTAAGTCGTCATAAAAATATTGATATTGCTGTATCAATTAAGAATCTTTTCGCCTATTTTACTTGACATTAGCGTAAAAATGTATTATCTTTGCATCCGTTTCAAGTCTGCGGGTCAGACAATACAGATAAATCTGAAAAATGAAGCCACAAAAAGAGGTAAAGATATCAAGTTGGGCAGCTCATACCACTACAGGTGTGAGTGTCACTCTCGCTTTGCTTACTTTGGGCATTATCGCCATGATTTGGGTGGCTGCGACAACTGAATCTCGCCGAATGATGGAGAAAATGGAGATCAGCGTGATTCTTGCCGATAAAGTAAAGGATGATCGTGCAATGTCCATATGCAATGCCATTGCAAAGACGAAATTCGCTCAAAATGTCAAGTTCATTTCTCGTCAAGAGGCTCTTGAAAACTGGAAAGAGGCTACGGGAGAAGACCTTGAGCACGTGTTTGGCGTAAATCCGCTATCTCCGGAAATCTCATTTACCGTAGCAGCAGGATATTCTACAGTCGGTGGAATAGCCGGTATCAAGAAAAGTGTATCTGCCATTGACGGGGTTGCTGAGGTAGGCACTCCTGACAGCCATCTTGTTGAGACAATGAACGCTAATATCAAAAAGCTTACTTGGGGCTTTACTGTTATCGCTGCGATCATGCTCATCATCTCTTTTGTCCTCATCAACAATACAGTTAGACTCTCTATTTATTCCAAAAGATTTACTATTCATACGATGCAGCTCGTCGGTGCTACCAACGGGTTCATTCGCCGTCCGTTTATATTTGCCAATACGGCTGTAGGTGCCATTTCAGGACTTTTGTCTGGAGCATTGCTCTCCGGAGCGCTTGCCGCAAGCGGAAAGATGGGTTTTGATGAGCTGACTTCACTGATAGATTGGAAGTGGATGGGTTTGATAGATTTGGGCCTGATATTTGGAGGAACCTTGATATGTGCATTGGCAGCCCTTCTTGCCACGACTCGCCATCTCCGTCAAGACTATGAAGATCTTTTCAAATAAAAAATATGGTATAAATTCATTAATATCTAAGATAAATATAAATGAAGATATGGATTGAGTGATACTCAACTCTAAATTCTAAAATTAAGAAAAAGATGAAAATACATCTCCCTAAGCCTCAACCTGGCGACATAAAGAAGGTAGAAGAATCTGAACGTCCGTTCGGAAAGAAGAACTATATAGCCATGGCCGTTTGCCTTGTGCTGATTGTGCTTGGATTCATACTTATGGCAGGACCCGGAAGTTCAGTAGAAGGTGGTTTCAATCCGGATATATTCTCTACGCGCCGTATAGTCATAGGTCCCGCTGTGACCTTTCTTGGCTTCCTTTTAATGGCATTTGCCATACTTTTCAAGCCCTCCAAGTGAGGACTAAAGATCAACTATCAATGATTAACGATCAATTCTTAATCCTCAATTATCAACTTTAAAATGGATTGGTTAGACGCTCTTATTCTCGGCATAGTTCAGGGACTTGCCGAATATCTTCCGATTTCCTCAAGCGGTCATCTCGTAATTTTCCGTGAGATTCTCGGCCTTAAGCTTCAAGGAGATGATGCATTGCAGTTTGATGTCATCCTTCATGCCGCTACAGTTTTAAGCACGGTGGTGATCCTTTGGCCGCTATTCCGAGATCTCTGCAAAAGCTTTTTCACTTTCAAAAAAGATGAAAATTTCTGGTATGTTGTAAAGATTCTTGTAAGCTGCATTCCTATTGCCATTGTAGGATTCTGTTTCAAAGATCTTGTAGAGAGTGTCTTTACAGGCAACCTCACCATAGTGGGAATCTGTCTGTTGGCTACGGCCTGTCTATTGACTTTTGCCCATTACAGCGACCGGCTGATGAACGGACGTATGGTAAGTGCCAACCGTGGACGTGACATTACTTTTGCCGATGCCCTGACTATTGGAGTGGCGCAAGCTGTAGCAGTCCTCCCCGGCCTCAGCAGAAGCGGCACTACTATTGCCACAGGCATCCTTATAGGTGACAAGCGCGACAAAGTTGCTTCTTTTTCCTTCCTTATGGTCATTATACCAATAGTGGGAGAGGCTCTTCTGAGCATTAAGGATATTTTGCAGGGAGAGGCTGAAGGTCAGACCCCTGTCTCAGGCACTTGCCTTCTTATAGGTTTTGTCTCTGCCTTTATAGTGGGATGCATCGCTTGCAAATGGATGCTTAACCTTGTCAAAAAAGGCAAATTGATTTGGTTTGCAGTGTATTGCGTAATTGTTGCTATTCTCTGTCTCGTTTGGTAATTTTTTAGGTAAGATGGATTTTATTTCAGGAGAGATAATTGGAATAGATAAGCCTCTCGGATGGACTTCCTTTGATGCCGTGAAGCGTATACGTGGTGCTATTCAAAGAAGGCTCAATGTAAAGAAATTCAAGGTAGGTCACGCCGGTACGCTCGATCCCCTTGCTACCGGGGTCTTGATAATATGCACAGGACGTTCCACCCGGGATATAGAGCGCCTTCAGAACGGGACAAAAGAATATGTAGCAACGATCCGACTTGGTGCTACCACCCCCAGCTTTGACCTTGAGACCGACATTGATGCGGAATATCCTTTTGATCATATCACTGAGGATATGGTCAGGGATGTACTTCCTCGCTTTACCGGGCATATCATGCAGGTGCCTCCTGTCTATAGTGCTGTGAAAATCGATGGTAAGCGGGCTTATAAATATGCCAGGAAAGGAGCTGAAGTGGAATTGAAAGCAAAGCCCTTGGTGATAGAAAAATTGGAGATGCTTCCCTCCCAGCTTCCTGAGCTAAGGTTGAGGATCGTGTGTTCAAAAGGAACGTATATACGTGCCTTGACAAGAGATATCGGTAAAGCTCTTGGGTCAGGAGCTCATCTGACCGCTCTTTGTAGGACGCGGGTTGGTGATATTATGCTTGATGATTGTCTGACAGTGGATCAAGCAGTTGAAAAAATATCTGCTTGCGAGATCTCTTATCCCGACGACTTCAAACTTAATGCTAAAGAATAAAAACCGTAGATAAAAAATTAAAACCTTACAGCTTATAACGTACACCAAAAGCTGAAAACTCATAACTACAAACAGACCACTCTTTTAGAATGAAACTCTCACAATTTAAATTCAAGCTCCCCGATGCGCAGATCGCTATGCATCCTTCAGAAAACAGAGACGAATGCCGCCTTATGGTGGTGGATGTACGCGACGGCAGCATAAAGCATCACATATTTAAAGAAATAATCAATTTTTTTGAAGACCAGGATGTATTGGTTTTTAATGATACTCGCGTGTTCCCCGCTCGACTTTTTGGAAATAAAGAAAAAACTAATGCAAAGATTGAAGTTTTCCTGCTCCGCGAGCTGAATGAAGCAAATAAATATTGGGATGTTCTTGTCGAACCTGCCCGCAAGATACGCATCGGTAATAAACTTTATTTCGGTGAAGACGACTCAATGGTGGCTGAAGTCATCGATAACACTACTTCACGTGGACGCACGCTTCGTTTCCTGTATGATGGCCCTCACGATGAGTTCAAGGCAGCCCTATATGCACTTGGTGATACACCTCTGCCTGATTATATCACTCGCGATGCGGAGCCTGAAGATGTAGATCGTTACCAGAATATTTTTGCCACAAAAGAGGGTGCTGTCATGGCTCCGGCTGCAGGTCTTCACTTTAGCCGAGAACTGATGAAACGTCTTGAGATCAAAGGAGTGGAACGTGGTTTCATCACCTTGCATTGTGGTCGTGGTAATTTCCGCGATATAGATGTTGAAGATCTCACGAAGCATCGTATGGATTCAGAGGAGATGTTTGTAGAGGAAGATATTGTGGAGATGGTCAACGCTGCCAAGGATCGGGGATCACGTGTCTGCGCGGTTGGCACTTCCACGATGCGTGCGTTGGTCACCGCTGAATGCATGAACGGTCATCTTATGCCATTTGAAGGCTGGACTAATAAGTTTGTATTCCCTCCCTACGATTTCACAGTGTGTGACTCAATGGTATCAAATTTCCATCTTCCTTACAGCACATTGCTTATGATGGTAGCTGCATTTGGAGGATATGATCTTATAATGAAAGCATACGATATCGCAGTCAAAGAGGGATATAGGTTTGGTGCATATGGGGATGCAATGCTCATCCTTCGCTGAACAAATATTCCTAAATATGTTAGTACTTGTTAACTAATGGACTAAGACAAAGTTAATTAAGCTTAACATTCAATTTTTTTTGGTCAAAACACTTGACAAATGCCTAAAGATATATTATCTTTGCATCGTGTTTTTCATGGTATTAGATTTAAGGTTAAAGGATAGTTGTCGTGATGACAATTATTCCTTTTTTTTATTTAAATATCTCTTTCAGGATGTCAAGTGATTTCAGATTGTCACTTCCCGGGAAATGAAGGCCATAATATTTTAAGATGCCGTCGATTATTTCTGATCTTTCCTTTCCTGAAAAATGGAAATGTCTTGCATTGGCATAATTTATCCGTGTTAGCATCGGCAGAAATCTTGCGCGTTGAGAATCGATCCTGAGGCTATTGGGAGAGATAATGTTGAAAGGGTAGACCATGATGCCGGATTTCATATCAAACTCCATTCCCTCCCGGTAATCGCTCAAATCTGGCTGTATGCCCATCATATAACTCATGCTTATCAAAAAAGTGATATGAAAATTTGCTGCTGCTGTACGATTTTCAGTGGCATCAAGTACTCTGATAGATTTAAATATAAAGTCCCATAGCCTTGCTTCAGCCGGGGCTTCGCGGAGCAGACGCGATAAAAATTCTGAAATAAACAAAGCTACTGTAGATTTGAGCGGATCATAGTAAATTGTTCGCCAGATACTCTTGGGCACAATAGAAGTAAGATTATGAATATCTCGCGTAGGGGAAATATTGGCTTGGGCTTCGATAATGCTCATGGGTTGCAGTCGCGCGATGGTCTGCCGGCTGCTTCTTGAGGCTCCTGCAGGTGTGAGAAAAGCCATGCGTCCACGTTCACGCGTATAGATGCTTGTGACATTATGCTTGTCGCTATGCTTTATCGTCCCCAATACAATCCCGGTTATATTTTCTTTCATAATCTTTTTCCAGCTAATTTGATTACGATTTACGGATTTTTACCTCATATACAAAAAAAGATCTAACTCTTTTCACAAAGAATTAGACCGAAACCTTAATCTTAATTTAATACTATGAAAAACACACTT
>JAIDUH010000216.1 GCA_029060285.1 Muribaculaceae bacterium
TTGTCATGAATCGCACATACACCGTTCGTTACGATTCCCTTACGCTTGCATGCGAAGCATTCGAGGCATCCTTTGATCGGCTGGTCATAAAGATTTATAGGCTCCGTCTCCGCGCCAGCGGCTGCCGCGCCTTCAAGAGCCTTTATTATCAATGTCTGTGTATTCCAGCCCTTACGCTGACTGCCGTTTATTCCTATTGCTTTCATTTATTTGCAAACCTGGTATGAGGGTTTATACGAGGGAAGTTTCCGACAATTACTCTGCAATATGCCTGATGGGTGACGCATGGTCAGTAAAGTCTGCTACTAATATCAAATCCAAGCTTACATTTACAAGAAACATGTCTGGATCTCACCCAGCGGTCTATATGATAATGATGCGCTGCAGTTCTGCGTCAACAAACTTGGTATCGACCAACTTGTTTTCTCAGCCGACTGGCCATACGTGCCTATGACGGTTGCCCGAGCTTTCGTCGAAAACGCACCGCTTTCTGACACAGACAAAGAGAAATTCTCCCATCTCACAGCTGAAAAGTTACTCCAAATCACAAAATAATAAAAAAGCACAGGCAAAGAATCGGAGTCCCAATCTTTGCCTGTGCTCTACAAGTATACTTATAAATTAAATCAATTTCTACTTCTCTTCAAATTACTATTTTTGGGAGTTCAGATTTGTATTGAAGTATTATTGAGGAAGGCAATGGTCAATAAAAGCAGGCTCAAGAATTTCAAGGCCAAGAGCCGTCTCAATCTTTGAAATGGTCTCAATGGAGAGGTTTTCCGTCCCCTTCAATATCCGCGAAACATATTGTTGGGAGCATCCCATACGTTCCGCTACTGATTTCTGGGTCAGACCAAGTTCTTCCATTTTGTCAAGCATAATCATGGCGATGCGCTGCGAATATCTAAGCCATGTTTTATTTGCATTACGCCATTCAGCCTTCTCACGCCACTTCGATGGTGTCTCACTGGTATAAACTTTTAATTTGGTTAAAATTTCTGCACGTGTATTCATATCTTACTCCTTTCTTATTTAAGCTCGGTGAGGTAGTCATTAAACGAATCCAAATCTGCAATATCATTATCAAGCAAGAATCTTCTTACCTTCTCCATTCGAGCCAACTCCACCAATGTATGCTCACGTTCCTGCATGGTACGGGTCAATTTGATCGCACCACCTGTAATGATATAGATACCCGGTTCTAACTTAATAGCGTAGATACGTAACCATGAAGCATGTCGTAGCGTGTCCCGTAGGCGTGCTTTCTCTTTTCCAAGAAGCATCTCTGATGTTCTTCCGTTTTCCAACGGCCTAAATATCTCATCCAAATTAGCATCCGGAGATATATCCATTATCAAGCATTGTAGTCTCTCGCTATCTTCTATCGTATCATATATTGCTTGATTTACATCTGTTATCTTGAAGTATGAAGCTAAGTCACCAATATTCTGTTTAAAGAAAGAACGCAACCAGACTACATCATTCCATTGGTCAAGAATGGTGTCAAGCACATTGTCAAGACAGTTATCGTATCGCACCGCCCAGAGGTTTCCATTTTCTGTAATTAGGTCAAACTTCATATCCAAAATATCTATAATTACAATCAATATTGAGTTGAAAGAGCTTTCAGACTCGATGCAAAGATACTAAATATTTTTTATATATACAACTTAAAGGTTGTATTAGTTTTTTAATCTTCAAAAAAACGGTTACTGCAATTATTGGTTTAACAACCTGAAAGTCCAGGATTGTAAAAATTCGGTGAAAATTATTATTTTTGTATCCGATTTCGACATTATATAAAGATACAGGTAAAATGAAGATTAAGAAGAATCAGGTTATTGAATTCATCTGGCAGCACGTGCTATATTCTCTGGAATGTCAGCCACCGGATGCCACCCATCCGCACGAGGCGCAGACGAACAGCTACTTAATCCAACGATCAAAGGCTGTGCAAACAAAAATATAATTTCTTTCAGTAATTTATTCATTTGGCTCATGAGATATAATTTAGAATATCTCCTGCTGTGCTTCTTTATTCAAAATACAGTCATAGACTATTCGGCTTCCGCTGGCAAAATTACTCAAATTTTTGGAAAATACAATTATCTTCGACACTTTTTTTCTTATTTACTTTTTGCGAAAGTCGGAGGTAAAATTTGAGGTGAACATCGTACTATAATACAAAAAAACGCTGTCCGTCCAAAGACTGGCAGCGATTGGTTTTTATTTCGATGGCATTCTCGCTCCAGTAAAGGTCATCTTACTTACTTATTACGATAGACTTTGCTGACTATCTTCCAGTCGGCTCCGTCCTTAACAAGAGTGAACATATCGGAAAATTCATTTTCTCCGAATTTTGACTCTATCCTTACCATGGCGACGTCTCCTGCAACGCTGCAGTCTGCTATTTCATATGAAGCGTTATGGGGTCCCGTCTGGTCATAATAGTCGTATAGGGCCTGAATTGGCACAGTGATAAGACTGTCGTTTTCAGCATAAGACATGGTCGCCAATGGAGCGAAACCCTGCTTTGCAATCTTACTGTCGCCTTTCACCGCAGCCTCCGTATAATACCCGAGAGCCTTTTCTATCCCGGCTAACTCTTCATCAAAACAAGCAATTGCTTTTCCACACTCCTTGGCTTCTCCACAGTCCTTACCACAACCTTCCTTGTCAACACATTTCGAACCTCCGCAACAAGCATTCATAAATAATGTCAGAGGAATGAGTAATAAAGCTTTAATCGATCTCATTTGCTGATGGTATTTGAGTTCTGATTATAGGCTTTTGCTACGCATTTCCACTCGCCGTCAAGCTTCAGGAGAAGGAGGAAATCGGTGAAGTCGATGCTGCCGCCCCACCCTTCTTCCAGCACACGCACTACTGCTACAGTCTCCTCAACAGCAAGCACGTCGATCCTTGCCTTGAACTCCTCGCCTGCCCCGACAGTATCTACGTTGTGGTAGAACTGCTCGATTGAACCGCGTTCAACTGTACCGTTAAGAATACCGAAAAGAACGGCGTCATCAGTGAAAAGAGTCTTTGCATACTCACTGTTGCCTTCAGCTACACTCTTTACGAACTTTTCAGCAGCCTTAGCCACTGCATCGTACTCTTTTATCTCGTCTCTCATATCTTTAGTATTTCTTTGATTTTCTGAATGCAAAATTACAACAGTAATTGATAATATACAAGTACCGAAAAATTATTCATATACCGAAAATTTTTTCGGTACTTGTAAATTAGATGTTTATTGACTAACTTTGTAATCAGAAATAAAAGAATATAAAATTATGGCATACGAGAAGAAAATACCGGTTGATTTAGACTGCCCGCTTCGGCTCACTATGAGCCTTATAGAGTCAAAATGGAAATCATGCATCCTTGACGAGTTAAGAACCGGCGAGCCGCAACGACCGAGTGAAATCCACAAATGCCTCCCGGAAGCAGCTCCAAGGGTTCTCGACATTCAGCTTAAAGAGATGGTAGAGGACGGGCTTGTGGAAAAGACTATCTATCCCGAACTTCCTCCCCGCTCAGAATACAGGATTACAGAACTCGGACTATCACTCATCCCCATCATCGATCAAATGCTAAATTGGGGAACAGAGCATTTCGATATCTTTGAGAAGAAATACGGTAAAAAGAAATGAGCAATATCTTCTAAACTCGTATGATTTCTTGACAGGAAATTGTATGATTTTTTGACACCCTACTCTTAATGCTGAATACTTACAACTTATAACTTAAAACTTTACATTTTTGGCACGCTGATTGAAAGTATTATCAGCGTTATGAGAAAAATTTTTACAACAATATCAGTCGCACTCGCTTTCACAACTTCCGCACAAGAACTGTGGAGCCTTGAGCAGTGTATGGCATATGCCGCCGATCATGCCTCGTCGGTGATACAAGCCAGATGGGATGTTGCTTCTGCCACTGCCACACGCAATGAGGCATTGGCAGACTTCTTCCCATCCATTTCAGCACAAATAGGCACTCAATTCAGTTGGGGACGCAATATCGATCCTGAGACAAATACCTACAACAACATCACAACGTTCAACAACGGCTATGGTATATATGCATCCTTCACCCTTTTTGACGGTGGCGTAACTCTCAATAGATATCGCCAAGCCCGAAACGAAAGGAAAAGATACCTTAATGCAGTTGAGATGAAGCGCGACGATAGCGCATTAGCTGCAATGATGGCTTTTGCAGATGTCCTTTACTATCAGAATTCCATTAAGATTGCAGAGGATAAGCTGACCCAGAGTGAAGGGATGCTTACCCTAACAAAAGCGCAGGAGGAATTAGGACTGAAAGGTATTCCCGAAGTAGTCGAAGCAGAAGCTAATGTCGCAAGCGATAGATATTCTTTAGTGCATCAACAAAATCTATTTGCTCAGTCTATGCTCACACTGAGATCAGCCATGAATTATCCTGCTGATCAATCACTTTCCATCGACACTGTCAATCATACAATAATTGAAATGATTGCAAATGATAGTCCTGAAAGCATTTATCTATCTGCACTCGCCACAAATCACAAAGTTCTGAATGCCCAGATGCAGGTCAAATCAAGTAAATACTCATTCAATGCAGCCAAAGGATACTTGATGCCTAATCTAAGTCTGAATGCCGGTATCTCCACTTCTTATTTCAAAAGCCTCAGCGGGGATTATACAACACCTCTCTTTGGCGAACAATTCCGAAACAATATGGGCGAGTATATCTCTGCTACACTTTCCATACCTATTTTTAACGGTCTTAGTAATATTTCAGGAAAGAACAGAGCTAAATATGCATATGAACAGGCAAAGGAACTCCTCAGCGAACAACAACGACGGCTACACGATGATATCGTAGCGGCAATCATGGACAGGGATGGTTATGCTATGGAGATAAAGTCATTGAAGATCAAAGTGGAGGCGGATGCAGAAGCCTATCGCCTTAACACCCGCAAATATGAGGAAGGACTTCTTTCGCTTATAGATCTCCAGCTTTCAGCAAATACATACTACTCTTCAAGAGTGGAACTGCTTCAGAAACAGATGCTTTACTTATTGAAGGATAAACTTGTAGAATACTATAAAGGAAATAAACTATGGATGTAAAGATAGAAAGGCCTAAAGGAATAAAAGGAATAAAGCCAAAATATTGGGTGTATATAGGATGTGGATTTATAGCCATTGCATTGGTAGTATGGCTTGCTACAAGCGACATCGCATCAACTTATAAAGTAGAAAGCACCGGTCTTAATATAGCTGACGTAAAATCTCAAAAGTTTGATGACTATGTGAGGGTGGATGGAAGGATAGAACCCATCAGTACTGTTCAGATTAGTCCTGAAGAAGGGGGAATAGTGATGGAGAAAGTGGTTGAGGAAGGTGCTCAGGTGCGCAAAGGAGACGTGATAATCCGCTTAAGCAACAGTAATCTTGACCTGCAGATACTCAATGCTGAGGCAGAACTCGCAGAAAAGCAAAACATACTCCGCAACACCCAAATTTCTATGGAGCAGGATCGTCTTAACAACCGAACGGAGCAAGTGCAGCTCGACTTGGAGGTGCAGAGAAAACTGCGTGCTTACCAACAGAAGAAGAAGCTTTATGATGATAAACTGATAGCCAAGGAAGATTATCTACAAGCGAAGGAGGATTATGAAGTGGCTCTCAAGAGACAAACTTTGATAAATCAACGTCTAAACCAAGACAGTATCTACCGATTGGCACAAGTGGATCAAATGGAAGACAATCTCGCCAACATGCAGCGAAACATACAGCTGATTCGCAAGCGTAAAGATCAAATGAACGTTGTCAGCCCAATTGACGGAGAACTGGGACTGCTTGATGTGGAACTCGGACAAGCTATCAGTGCCGGACAGAAGATAGGGCAAATCAACGACTTGACTAACTATAAAGTGACAGGGCAAATCGATGAACACTATCTTGATCGCGTGCATAAGGATCTTATTGCCACCTCTGCGCGCAATGACAAGGATATGAATCTGCGCCTTCGCAAAGTTTTTCCGGAAGTGAAGGAAGGAAAATTCAAGGTAGAATTCGTATTCACCGGAAAAACACCTGAAAAGATAAGAAGCGGACAGACCTGCTATCTCAGTCTTCAACTCGGGCAACCCGTGGATGCCGTTGTAATCCCCAAAGGGACTTTCTATTCTACCACGGGAGGCAAATGGATATTCGTAGTTGACTCGTCAGGCAAAAAAGCATATCGACGCAACATCCGCCTCGGACGCCAGAATCCTGAATTCTACGAAGTGCTCGAAGGGCTCGAACCGGGCGAACGAGTCATCACCAACGGATACGAATCCTACGGCGATGCCACTTCCTTGACAATAAATTAATTCAACTTTCGCAAGCGAAAGTTGAGGGTTATAAGGTTAATGGGTTAAAAGGTTATTAGATCTATCTGAAAAAATATATCTCAAACGGCTCTATAAAACATCAAATCTAACCCTATATCCTTTTAACCAATAACCTTTAAGTTGAGCTTGCGAAACTTAAATAAAAAGTATGAAATCATATTTTACATTTCTACGAAGAAACAAGGCCTACACTGCCATCGATATATTCGGATTGGCGATAAGCATGATGTTTGTGGTGCTCATAGGTGGCTACACATGGCAAGAAATGCATGTCGACCGGCAGCACTCCAAAGCCGACCGTATGTACTGGCTCGGACTTAATATCAATGGAGAGAGGTCAAAAGGTTCCTGCTGGTATCTCCAGTTTCTCCTCAGAGACCGATTGCCGGAGATAGAAAACTCCACCGCATTGTTCAGATTGACCCTCAATCTGAATCTCAGCGACCGTAAAATCCTGAC
>JAIDUH010000217.1 GCA_029060285.1 Muribaculaceae bacterium
AAAAGCTTGAAAAACAACTTTTACAACATGCTGTGTGACAAGATATTACAAAGCGGTTCTATAGTAGGCGCAAAGGGGCAGTGTTTCAATACTTTGGGAAGCTTCGCGACTCGGTTTTGGCACGATCGCAATGATTACGGGCTGCTTTGCATCGCCAGGAGCACGCAGAGAAAACTACGCAACTTTAAAATTTTGAATATTGAGCCACAATGCATGGGATGTTTAAGCTTTGGGAGTGACGGATCGCTAAGACGAAGCAGTGTTGAGAGGCTATCGGAGCCAGAGGGGGGCGCGGAGCAGGCGGAGGTAGTCGAAGTAGGGGATGTGGCGGCCGCCCATGGATTTGAGGTGTGGCGTTTCGAACTGGCAATCGATCAGGAGGGCTCCTTTAGATTCCATTTTTCTTGCAAGATGGATCAATGCGAGTTTGCTGGCTGCCGGGACCCGGGAAAACATACTTTCTCCACAGAACGCTGTCCCAATCGTCACTCCATATAGTCCTCCTACCAACTCCTCCCCTTTCCAAACTTCTACACTTGTGGCAAATCCAAGCTCGTGGAGACGAGTGTATGCTTCTATCATATCTCTTCCTAACCAAGCACCTTCCATATCAATGCGCTCTTCGGAACATCCTTCTATCACACCCTTGAAATCCTTATTGAAAGTGACGGTATAATTACCTTTATTCATAAGGTTGCGCATTGAATGGGATACATGGATCTCATCAGGGAAAATGACAAAGCGTTGCATGGGACAATACCACCATGGCTCATCACTTTCACGGAATGAGAACCATGGGAATATGCCAAGACTATAAGCGAGCATCAGTCTTTCAGGGGAAAGATCGCCGCCTACGGCAAAGAGACCATCGGGATCTCCTTCCGTAGGATCGGGAAATTCTATTGAGTCGGGGTCAAGACGGAAGATCATGGGATTTAGTTGTCTGGGTTGTCAGCGTTTTCAGCGTTTTCAACGAAAGTTTCTTTTAGTGTGAGAATTTCTTCGGGGGTATACGAGATTTGTGCAGAGCCTCCATTTTTCAGAGTCCCAAAGAGGATCTCCTTCATCAGGATCGGTTTCAGAGTGCGGTCTATTACTCTGTCAATTTCCCTTGCGCCGTATTCCTTTGAGAAACCTTGCCGCAGCAAGTATTCCTTGGCTTCATCACTTAATGACAAACGAACATTTTTAGCATTGAGTTTGTCTTCAAGAATCCTAAGTTTCTTATCAAGAATCAAGGATGCCATCTTCCTGTCAATTTCATTGAAGACTACAATAGCCGACAGACGATTGATAAACTCAGGCTGAAACGTTTTCTTGACTTGCTTTAGCATAGCATTTCCAGTAGTCACTGAACTTGCAAAACCTACCTTAGCCTGAGCAGCAAAACTTGCTCCGGCATTGGAAGTCATTATAAGAATAACATTCCTGAAATCTGCTTTGTTACCTTTATTGTCGGAAAGGCGACCATAATCCATCACTTGAAGAAGTATGTTATAGATGTCGGCATGCGCTTTCTCAATCTCGTCGAGAAGCAGCACACAATCAGGAGTCTTGCGGATGGCATCCGTAAGAATTCCACCGTCTTCATAACCGACGTATCCTGCAGGGGAGCCGATCAGCTTAGCAACTGCGTGCTTTTCGGAATATTCGCTCATATCAAAGCGCAGGAAGCCAATACCCAACTCACTCGCAAGCGTCTTGGCAAGCTCAGTCTTACCGGTTCCAGTAGGACCAACGAAAAGGAGGGATGCAAGTGGTTTTTCCTCGTCAGAAAGTCCGGCTTTCGACATCATGACAGCCTCCACCACCTTACTTACAGCTTCTTCCTGACCATAAATCTTACCTAAAATCTTGTCTTGGAGAGTTTCCAGAGATGAAAGCGAATCCTTGCTTATGGCGACTGCATCAACCTTACATACCTTTGACAGAATGGCAGCAATCAGAGCCTTGTCAATAATTTTCTCTTTTTCAGAAGCTTCAGGATGAGCCTGCCGATAAGCACCAGCCTCATCAATAAGATCGATGGCCTTATCAGGCAAGAAACGGTCTGTGATGTGCCTGGCACTCCCCTTCACTGCAAATTCAATTGCTTCGGGAAGATAAGTGACACCATGATATTGCTCATAGTTGGCTTTCAACTGAGTCAGAATGTCCATTGCCTCTTCTTCAGAGGGCTCTTCAATGTCTATCCGGCTGAAACGACGGACGAGACCCTTGCTTTTAGCAAAATAGCGCTTGTACTCGTCGTAAGTAGTAGAGCCAATAAACCTGACAGTCCCACTCTCAAGATAAGGCTTCAGCATATTGGAAGCATCCATCGAGCCCTCACCCGTTGCTCCTGCACCTACCAGATTATGAATTTCATCTATATATACAATAGCATTATCCTCCGATGAGACTCCATCCATAATGGTCTTAAGACGCTTTTCGAAATCTCCACGAAACTGAGTGCCAGCCAATAACGAACCAATGTCAAGGCTATAGATACGTGCTCCTTTTAATTTTTCGGGAACTTTCCCTTCATTTATCCACCGGGCAAGCCCATATACAAGAGCCGTCTTTCCTACTCCGGGTTCTCCGATATGAAGCGGATTGTTTTTATCTTTACGGCAAAGCACCTGAATGGTACGATCCAGTTCCTTCTCTCTTCCGATCAGAGGATTCTTACTTTCGAGATTGTCATTGAGGCAAGTCACAAAGTTTCTCCATTGATCGACATTTTTCGTTTCGTTCTTCCTGGAAGATCCGGAATTGATATCAGACATCAATGGATCACTTATTGGCTCATTAGCTGTAACAAGATCGCTCATGAACATACCGGTATCGCCATCGATAGCCGAATTTAGCAGATATGCAGCCATAGACTCTTCCAATTGTAGAATCTGAAAGACTATATGAGGAATCTCTATTATATTTTTTCCGGAAGAAGCGAGTTGCATTATCGCCCCTTCAATCACTTCATCAAATTGAGAAGAAAAACTTAATTTATAGTCAACATCTTCAGGCACTTTTTCCAAAGACTCAAGGAATTCATTTAATTCTTTCTGAATCCGATCAATGTGGGAATCGTATTCCTTAAGAATTCTAATGAATGACTGATTTTTCAGTAAGACTTGGAGTGCGTGTTCGGGCAAAAGATATTCATGACGAAGGGAATATGCAAGAATATGCATTTCTTCGAAAAGATCAGAGACTTCTTTGGAAGTGATAAATTGCGGTGGGAATGGCATTGCTTTTTTGAGTAAAATGCATAATTCATAATTCTTAATGCATAATTGTATTCTCTTGAACTCAGATAATAATGCATTTATGATATTATGCTATTGACACATCAATAATAGGTGGGATTAAATTGGTTGGACTGTTATTCTCAAGGGGAAGCCTTCTTCTCGAGCCATTTCTATGGCTCGGTCTTTTTTGGTGAGAGCAAGGTCGTAGGGATATGAGCCTACTACCCCCACTCCCTTTTTATGGACATCCATCATAATAGAAACGGCTTCCACTTCTGATTTGTAGAAAACATCCTTCAAGACTTTCACAACGAAATCCATCGTAGTGAAATCATCATTATGGAAAATAACTGAATATTTTCGTGGTCTGCCAATATTGACAGAGCCTTGTTGTCGGATTGAAATTTGTTCTTGTGCCATGACTTTATACAAAATTCGCTTTCGAAACAATTCTAAAGGCGCTATACGTGATGATCATTCTATCGTGTGATATCTTAACTTCAATGCAAAAATACAATTAAAAATTGAGTTTTCCAAATAATAATTGAAAATTTAGTATCTTATCTCACGGCTCTTTCATTTATGATTTCTTTCTGATGGCTGCATCTCGGAGAGGGCACAGAGGAGGTGGAGAAGAATGTGCTTTTGGAAGAGAGATGCTAAATGAAAGATCCGTTTCTTATCTAAAGGCTCTTTCATTTAAGATTTCTTTTTCATGGCTGCATCTCGCAGAGAGCGCAGAGGAGGTGGGGACGCAGAATAGGCTCAGAGCTTCTCAGCATGGATTGAGTTCAGATTGGGTATAGAAACAACAAGTTTCAACTAAAATAGAGAGAACCTGACGATATCGTATGGCCTCACATAATGAAAGCTGAGGGGCTTAGGGTAATGGATAATGCAAACAAGATGAGGGGGAAAGGCGTTATAGTAGCATATAAATAATGGCTAAATAAATTACTAAATTCTGCTAATAACTATATTAACTATATGGAATATGATTATATATGCTCTTCGAGAGCTGAATTGACAGGGAGGATTGGAACGGTGATCAATAATACCGTGGAGCAATTATCGGCCATTTCTGCGGGAGAGCAGAAAATAGCCCCTGCATCTTGCGGACCACTACCCTCTGTAGAAGCAGTACGCGAGATATTGTCTCTTGTGAAGACAGTAATATTTCCGGAGTTTATCGACCGATACCATGGGACACGCGCTATGGAAGAAGCCCGACTGTCAGTGAGTACAGAAAGGCTTTTCCGGAGCCTTTCAAAAGAAATCGGACACAGCCTATTCCAAAAAAATCCTGCTTGCGGCTCTTCCGCAGCTGCAGAACAGGGTCTGGAGTTAGCTTTGAAATTAATAGAGCGTCTTCCGGAAATAAAACGACTTATATACACCGACGTTCAGGCTATTTATGACAATGACCCTGCAACAGAGGATTTCGGGGAAATAATTCTCAGTTATCCTGTAGTGCATGCAATGATACACTACCGATTCGCGCATGAACTACTGAAGATTGGAGTTCCTGTGCTCCCACGCATAATCACAGAACTTGCCCACTCCGACACCGGCATCGATATCAATCCGGGAGCTACGATTGGGGAATATTTTGCAATTGACCATGGTACAGGCGTGGTGATCGGCGAAACCTGTATAATCGGAAACCATGTCACGCTTTACCAAGGTGTGACTCTCGGAGCAAGAAACTTCACTCTCAATGGTGAGGGACACCCTATAAACGTACCACGACATCCTATACTTGAAGATCATGTGACAGTCTATGCAAATGCCACTATCTTGGGAAGGATCACTGTCGGTCATGACACCATTGTCGGCGGCAACGTATGGCTTACCGAGTCTGTGCCTCCCAAATCAAGAGTGCTTCAGAAAAATGCTGACTTTAAGGTTAGATAGTTGGGAATAGGATATGGTGGGTGGTAGGGGCTTTAGGGGCTTTAAGGGCGTTTAGGGACTTTAGGGGCGTTTGGGATAGCTTGATAATGGAAGTTTGATTATAAATATAAAAGTAAATGTGATGAAGATTTATGAATCTATGGAGGAGCTTATAGGAAATACTCCTATGCTTGAATTGAAAAATATAGAGAAGAATGAAGACGTCGATTGCCGTCTGATCGCAAAGATTGAGTCTTTCAATCCCGGAGGAAGCATCAAAGACCGTATCGCAAAAGCAATGATCGACGATGCTGAGGCTTCCGGACGCTTAAAACCCGGAGGGACCATCATTGAACCAACAAGCGGAAACACAGGAGTTGGACTTACATGGATTGGAGTCTCCAAAGGATATCGTGTAATACTCTGTATGCCTGAGACAATGAGTGATGAACGCAAGAAGTTGCTGGCGGCACTTGGAGCAGAATTAGTCCTGACACCAGGTAAAGATGGAATGAAAGGATCCATAGCCAAAGCCAAAGAACTAAACAGCGAAATACCAGGCAGTATCATCATGAGCCAATTTGACAATCCGGCAAATCCTGAAATACACTCAAGAACCACCGCTGAAGAAATTTGGCGTGACACTGACGGAAAGGTAGATATCTTTGTAGCAGGAGTCGGCTCAGGCGGGACACTCACCGGCACAGCCCGCACTTTGAAAAAAAATAACCCGGATATCAAAGTAGTGGCAGTAGAACCGGAAAACTCACCGGTCATATCCGGAGGAGAGTCGGGTGCCCATAAAATACAAGGTCTGACTCTTATACACCTCTGACGCTGCCGCCGAATAG
>JAIDUH010000218.1 GCA_029060285.1 Muribaculaceae bacterium
GATTCCGGGATAATCATGAAGTCGCTTTCGGGGTGAGACTCAGGCATCTCACCTGAGTTGATTGCCTTCGCGCTTTCGGCTATCATACTCCCTTCTTCCTGCCGGAAGTTCTCTTCAAGATGCGCCACAGGAATTGTAGGTGACTTTATCATATCGCGCATCACATCCCCGGCACCGATGGCCGGTAATTGGTCGACATCCCCGACGAGAATAACCTGAGTTCCCGGACCAACAGCATCAAGAAGATGATTGAAGAGCACCTGCTCCATCATTGACCCTTCGTCTATAATGAGCACATCGGCTTCCAGTTGCTTTTTATGATATCCTTCTCCCTGCTTGTACCCGAGAAGACGATGAATGGTGGATGCCTCACGTCCTGTAAGGAATGTCATTCTTTTTGCAGCCCTGCCAGTAGGAGCACAGAGGAGAACATGTTTGCCTTCTTTTTCAAGAACGTCAATTACAGCCCTGAGAACTGTTGTCTTGCCAGAGCCGGGACCTCCTGTGAGTACTGAGACAGGAGAGGTGAGCAAGAGCTTGATAGCTTCTATCTGCATAGGTGAATATGCGATACCATGTCCGTCGGTGGTTGGAATATCAGACACATTGATTTTCTCAGGAGTAGATTTTGCAAGCGCAAGTAGTTTTTCTGCACCTTCCTTTTCCGCATTATAGAAGACAGGGAGATAAAGGACGCCCATGCTTCGGACTATGCGACCATCGTCGATAGTGGCATCTATTTGTTTGGCTATTTCATTCTCAGACACACCGGTTATAGATGAAGCATAGGCGAGAGCCTCAGGAACGGTCGCGAAGAGGTGGCCATCGTCGGCATAATGTTTTACTGCACCCACGATGGCTGCCTGTAGGCGTCGCGGATCATCTGCCGCAATGCCTAATGCTCGTCCGATTTTATCGGCTGTATAGAAATGGAGTTGCCATACATCCTCCACCATATAGTAAGGATCTTTGAGGATGACGGTTTCCGCTCGTTTCCGGTATTTGCCTAAGATGCGATCTATATACATCTCGCTGACACCGCAGGAGAAAAGGAATGCAAGAAGTGGGAGAGGGTATTTTATAGTTTTTAGGCTTTCTGAGGCTTTCAGGGCACGGGCTTCTCCGAGACCCTTGATTTCGCTGCATTTCGCAGGGGCTTTGGCGAGAACTTCAAGTGTATCAGTGCCATATGCTTCGACGAGACGGTGGGCATAGGAGGGACCTATGCCTTCCACGAAGTCTGAGGCAAGAAACCGCTCTATGCCTTCGGGTGTAGTTTTTTCTATAAGTATATCTTGTGTGTCTTTCATGAAAATAAAACGACTCAGGCATTGTACGTGTTTGGATCATTAAGATAAAATTTGCTAATTTTTTCGAGAGAAGAGCAGAACCATAGGTTCTGACACAATAACAAACGGTGCATTTGAAATTATTAAATAAAAAGCAGGCTATTGGTGGATAGCCTGCTTTGTCAATTTGCAAATGTCTAAATATTTCAATACTTTGAAGTAGAAGGTTGGAAAAGTTGCTCGATAGCTTCTGCTACTGCTGCAGCATCATCGGAAGCTGCTGCTATTCCAACTCCGTCGGTCACCCAAGTATGAGGGAGGAAATGACGGATTGATTCGCGTACCGCGTCATGACCTGTACCGTCATGGTTGATGACAGGCACAACTCTCTTTCCTGTGAAGTCATATTCATCGAAGAAAGTATAGACTGCCATAGGCACATCATCATACCAGTTTGGAGCTACCAATACAACATATTTGTAGTCTTGCATCTTTCCTACCTTGTCTACAATAGCAGGACGAGTTCTTGTCTCCTTTTCCACCTTTGTCACTGTCTCAAAAGTGGCCTTGTCCTCCGGGTATGTCTCTACCGGAGTGATAGCATATTCGGTTGAATCATGTCCTTTATCTTTAAGGGCAGCCACTACTTGATCTGCGATTTTTTTGCTACCTGAAGTTTCTTTTCCTTTCTGGATGAAATAAGCTACCAGAATTTTGTCTGCATTTAATTTTGTGCTTTCCATAATAATTTTAATTTTAGTTTCGCATTGCTCAACTAAAGGTTTATAGGTTTAAAGGGTTATTTTGCCATAGTAGGGTTGTTCCTCATAAATGATAAACTCTTAGTTTATGCTTGCGATTATAATAAGTTCTCTTGTTCCCTCTATCCAATCCGTTAATAAAACGCATCAGTGTTCATATTAGTTCAAATTATTAAGGTTTAAGTTTGATATTACTAATAAATTTCCATAAATCGCCTCTTCGAGTCCAGGAAAGTGATAATACGCGCGTGGGCGCATGCGGAGCATGCTCTATTAATAATTTTGACTCTGGAATAATTATGGAAGATATAACTAAGCACACCTAATATGTTATCATAAACTAAAGTTAGGGTTGAGAGGTTATAGAGATATAAGATTTAAAAAATGTAAAATTTATATAAGTATGATGAATTTGTTTTGGCTGCTTTTTGGAGTGGCGTTGATAATTTTTGCAGCAAATTGGCTTACTGATGGAGCTGCATCCGTTGCCCGTAGATTTGGGATAAGCGACCTCGTTGTAGGTCTGACTGTGGTAGCTTTTGGCACCTCGACGCCTGAACTCTCCATAAGTATTGTTTCCGCGCTTCAAGGAAATGCACCGATGGCGGTAGGAAATGTAGTGGGCAGTAATATTTTCAACATACTTATCATCATAGGAGTAGTGGCAATGGTAAAGCCTATCAAGGTTCAGCCGTCGGTGATGGTCAATGAAATAGGATTGGTCATAATATCATCTTTGGCATTGCTTGCAATAGGATTTGACGATATGTTGGAGGGGACAGGAGAAAGGTTAGTGTCACGTACCTCCGGTATTCTCTTACTATTGTTTTTTGTCATCTTCCTCAGATATATGTTTGCACAAGCGAAAGATGCATCAGATTCAGATCCGGCTGCCGCAAAAGGAGCAGATCGCAAGGAAATGCCTGTATGGAAGTCTGTATTGATGATAGTGGCAGGTTTGGCAGGACTCGTTTATGGAGGCGACAGATTTGTAGCCGGAGCTTCGGGGGTGGCACTGTCGCTTGGAATGAGCGAAGCAGTGGTAGGTCTTACAATTGTTGCAGCAGGCACATCTCTTCCTGAACTTGCTGCTTCAGTGGCTGCCGCTGTGAAGGGTAACTCAGGGATAGCCGTTGGCAATGTGATCGGAAGCAATATCTTCAATATTTTCTTTGTCCTTGGACTGACTGCTACCATAAAGCCGTTGCCCTTTGGAGGAGTTTCACATTTAGACTTGGTGGTAATGATGGTCTCTGCTCTACTTTTCTGGCTATTCTGTTGGAAATTCGGAAAACGGACTATCACCCGGCCAGAAGGCGCCATACTGGTGCTTTTCTATATAGCTTATATTGTCTATCAAGTATTAACTATTAAGTAGGAATGCATAATTCATAATTCATAATGCATAATTCTTTGTCTCTGAAAGTTAGGCGTAGATTGTGAGGACGAGGGAGCGGGAGCCTCCGTAGTCGCGGAATTCGCAGAGGTAGATGCCTTGCCACGTGCCGAGGTTCAGGCGTCCGTTGGTTATGGGGATGGTTAGTGAAACGTCGGTGAGGGTGGCTTTGGCATGAGCGGGCATATCGTCTAATCCCTCCATTGTGTGATAGTAATAGGGCTGGTTTTCCGGGACAATGTGGTCCAGGATCTTGTCGAGGTCGTGGCGGACGTCGGGATCGGCGTTCTCGTTGATGGTCAAGCCGCAGGAAGTGTGCTTCACGAATATGTTGAGAAGCCCCGCTTCCGGAAGAGGACACGGAAGATGACTGAGGATTTCGGTTGTGATCAAATGGCAGCCTCGGGACATAGGCTTTAGTCGGAATTCTGATTGATGTATCATATTCAAAGATGAAAGATTAAAGACTAAAGATTAAAGATGGGAGTGCAAAATTATATAAAAAATTTGATATTTTGCCAGTTTTGTTTCATAGAGTGTTGTGAGGATGATAGAAAATTATTATTTTTGTAAATAAGAATGATAAAGAAGGAGGAATATGATATATCTTGAGAGGTTTATGTTTCCTGATTTGGAGGAGGATACGCTTTATTTTGATGTGCCTAAGGGGTTGTTTTATGACGAGAATACTTATCCTTTCCATCTTACGTCGGAATTGGGACTATGGTCGCTTGACTTTGAACCTTTGACTATTCTTTATGGAGGCAACGGGTCGGGAAAATCGACTATCATCAATGTCATAAGCCAAAAACTATGTGCTGACAGGCAGTCGATGTTCAACTCGAGTCCTTATTTTGATGAGTTTGTCAGCAGATGTCAGTATAAGGCATCCGATACTCTTGCCGGTGAGACTATCTACAAAGGGCATCGAGAACCTCAAAAATATGACATTTCACAGATAACTACCGTATTGACGAGCGATGATATTTTTCATTCCATGCTTGACCAAAGGCTTGAAAACGACAAGAAACTTAAGAAAAGTCAATTTCTTATGGACGAATATCGCGAACCTGAGGAACTGCCTCGACATCTGAATTTTGAGACAGGATATAATGTAGATAAATTCAAGAGGGGAGTGGAGATGCGGCAGGCAAGAAACAGCATGCGCCATGGCAACAAGACATTCAATAAGATTCTTCTTGACAAAATCGGGAAAATGGAAAGAGGATTCAGTAATGGAGAGACAGCCCTTATGAAACTTTCGGAGCTTCTTGAATCCCCGGGGCTTTATCTTCTCGACGAGCCAGAAAACAGTATGTCGTGTGAATTTCAGATCAAACTTGCATCCATAATTTCATATCTTGCGAGATATGGGAAATGTCAGTTTTTGATTTCTACTCACTCTCCGTTCATTTTGTCGATGGAGAATGCCAAAATCTATAATCTTGACCAGCATCCGGTAGGAGTGTGCAAATGGTGGGAACTCGATAATATGAAGCGGTATTTTGATCTCTTCTATGGATCGAGGGATAAGTTTTTAGAAGGCAAATAAGAAAAAAGTTGAAAAATTGCTCAAGTGATAGATTTTTGCTACTTTTGCAATGAGTTTAAGGAAAATTAACAAATTTTCTTGATTTTAAGGTAAAAAAGATCAGTAAAAATGGAGGTTTGTCATTATGGTACAGGGATCGTGTTCATGGTCAGTGAGAAGCGCTATCAAACAGGTAGCCTCCGGACGTTTTGGAGTGACTCTGATATTTTCATTGACAATTCTTGATGATGCTTGAATAATATTGGTGTTGAAATGCGTTTATTAGATAAAGTACTTCATATCATGGCGCGCAAGTTAAAATATCCGATAGGCATCGAGACTTTCTCCGACATCATAGAAGGAGGATACGTCTATGTAGATAAGACCTCATATATACCAATGCTTCTTGATTCCGGGAAGCAGTATTTCCTGAGCCGTCCGCGACGGTTCGGGAAAAGTCTTTTTGTGAGCACTCTTCAGGCTTATTTCGAAGGGAGAAGGGAACTCTTCAAAGGTCTGGACATAGACAAAGAGGAAGACCTCGACTGGACTCAACGTCCTGTCTTCAAGTTTTCGTTAAATGCCGTGGATGCATTTTCGGAAGAATCTCTTACCGACTATTTGAATGACAGTCTTTTATTATATGAGTTAAAGTACGGTCGAGAATCAGAACTAAAGACTCTTTCTCAAAGATTTGTCTATCTTCTGATGAGAGCCTATGAAGAAACTGGCCGAAAAGCGGTTGTTCTCATTGACGAATATGATGCACCGTTGCTTTCGACACTTGACAAAATGGTATTGAATAACAGTTATCGAAATACCTTGAAGGCTTTTTTTTCAGTTCTTAAGAAATCGGATGAATTGATTCATTTTGCTTTCATCACCGGCATTTCGAGGTTCAGTCATACGAGTCTCTTCAGCGGTGCGAATCATCTCAATGATATTTCATACGACGAGGATTATGCTGCCATCTGCGGCATTACAGAAGAGGAACTGCATAGATATATGTCTGACGCGGTGCTTGAATATGCCAATAAGAAAAAGATTACTTCTGAAGAGGCATTCGGAATCCTCAAGGAAAATTATGACGGATATCATTTTTGCGCCTACTCTCCGGATATATATAATCCTTACAGTCTGCTGAAGGCATTCTTTTCCAAAAGCGTGGAGAATTTCTGGTTTCGTACCGGGACACCCTCATATCTTTTGGAAGTTATGAAGAGGGATAATTTCTTTCTTCCTAATCTTGACTGCATGGAAAGCAGTCAGGGAGGACTAAGCGTAAAGGAGTCCTACCTCAACGATCCGGTGGCCCTTCTTTTTGAAGCAGGGTATGCCACCATCAAGAGCTATGATGACGAGAAGATGCTCTACAAGTTAGGACTTCCTAATAAGGAAGTGTCTGAAAGTTTCTCTTGTGCGTTGCTGCCTATTTACTCCGGTTATCAGGCAAGAGACTGTGATGACCGCTTCTACAAGATGAGAAGCGCGGTAATCGACGGAGAGGCGGAGCGATTCATGGAGCTGCTGAAGACATTCCTTGAAGGAAATCCTTACGGAAACACGGAAATGACCAAGAGGGAAACCTATTTCAAGAACAACATCTTCCTTATCTTCAAGGCTCTCGGATTCCGGCCGAGGGTTGAGGAGCAGACCTGCCGTGCGCGCATGGACATCATGATGGAGACTCGTCGCTACGTCTACATCTTCGAATTGAAGACTGACGGCAAGGTAGAAGAAGCAGCGGGCCAAATTGAAGAGAAAGGATATGCTGATCCATACCGCCACACTGGCAAGACCTTAATAAAGATAGCCGCCAACTACACGTCGAGTCTCAATAACATCGACACATGGACGATCGAACGCGAGGTGCCGGACATGTAGGAAATTGGTTAAATTTGCGGAAACTAACTGTAATCGATCATGAAGAAGATATTTGCTTTTGCTGCTTTGGGAGTGCCATTGC
>JAIDUH010000219.1 GCA_029060285.1 Muribaculaceae bacterium
GCTAATTTTGTATTCAATTAAGTTTTAAACGACATAATTATGAACGAACTGTTTTCAGTAAAAGACAAAGTCGTAGTAATCACCGGGGGCACCGGGGTCCTCGGCGCTTGCATCGGCGAATACTTAGCTGTTGAAGGAGCAAAGGTTGTGCTTATGGGACGCCGCAAAGAAGAAGGTGACAAGATAGTGGCTGAAATCACAGCAAAAGATGGAGAGGCTATCTTCTTGACCACTGACGTGATGGACACTGCAAAAGTAGAGGAAAATTGTGCTGAAATCCTCGCTAAATATGGTAAGGTAGATGCCCTTCTTAATGCTGCCGGAGGCAATATGCCGGGCGCAACAATTGCACCTACCGGCAATTTCTTCGATCTCAAGGTTCAGGAATTTGAACGTGTTCTCGGGCTCAACCTTACCGGTACGGTCATCCCTACTCAGGTATTCCTTAAGCCTATGGTAGAAGCAGGCAAAGGCACTATCGTCAACTTCTCCTCTATGGCAGCCTTCCGTCCGATGACCCGTGTCTGCGGATATGCTGCCGCAAAGGCTGGCATCAGCAACTTTACTGCATTCCTCGCCAACGAAGTCGCCACTAAATTCACCCCTGCTATCCGTGTCAACGCCATCGCACCCGGGTTTTTCCTTACAAACCAGAACCGCGCTCTTCTCACCAATCCTGACGGATCACTGACTGAACGCGGAGCTGACGTAATACGCCAGACCCCATTCAAGCGTTTCGGCAAACCTGAAGAACTCTGCGGCACAATACAATACCTCATTTCCGACGCATCCACCTTCGTCACCGGCACAGTAGCCGTAGTCGACGGCGGCTTCAACGCCTTCGCCATGTAATCCAATCAATGCATAATGCTTAATTCATAATGCTTAATTAAATTGCAGATTGAGAGTAGGGACGCACGGCCCGTGCGTCCTCTTAAGCATCGGCATTTACGAATATGGCTAAGCAAAAATTCAAAGTAGAAGTCCCTGGCGGAGAAAGCAAAATTCTCCTCCATACCTGTTGTGCCCCTTGCTCTTCCGCAATAGTGGAATGTCTGCTCCAGCACGGCATACGCCCCACTATCTTCTACTGCAATCCCAATATCTACCCCCTTGAGGAATATCTGAAGCGCAAAAATGAGTGCACAAGATATGCCGAGAGTCTCGGATTGGAGATAGTGGATGCAGACTACGACCACGATGGATGGCTTGGCTGCGTCAAAGGACTTGAAACAGAGCCTGAGCGTGGTGGCCGCTGCCTGAAATGCTTCCATATGCGGCTCCGCAAGACAGCCGAGTATGCCCGCGATCATGGCTACAAGGTCATAACCACCACTCTTGCCTCAAGCCGTTGGAAAAGCCTCGAGCAAATTGAGGATGCAGGAATCACTGCATGCGCCGACATCTCCGAAGTCACATTCTGGGCACAAAACTGGCGAAAAGGAGGACTCTCAGAGCGTCGCGTAACTATCATCAAGGAAATGAACTTCTACAACCAGACCTATTGCGGCTGCGAATTCTCAATCCGCTCTCATCCCGACAATCAATAATTTTTATACGACTTATAAGACTTATACGACTTATAAGACTTATACGACTAATAAGACTTATAAAAGAAAAACAAAATGCAAACCCTAACAAACACCGACTTCAACTTTGAAGGTCAGAAATCCGTCTATCACGGCAAAGTCCGCGACGTATATGACATCAACGACAAATATCTCGTAATGGTCGCCACAGACCGCATTTCTGCTTTCGACGTCATCCTCCCCAAGGGAATCCCTTTCAAGGGTCAGGTGCTCAACCAGATTGCTGCACACTTCCTGAAGGCAACAGAAGACATCGTGCCCAACTGGCTCGTCACCGTTCCTGATCCTATGGTGACAATCGGTCTGAAATGCCAACCGCTTAAGATCGAGATGATCGTTCGCGGTTACCTCGCAGGCAGTGCATGGCGCGACTATGCAGCTGGAGCACGTGAGATCTGCGGAGTCGCACTTCCCGATGGACTTAAGGAAAACCAAAAGCTCCCCCACCCCATCCTCACTCCTACCACCAAGGCAGACGAAGGCCATGACCTCAACATCTCCCACGATGAGATCATTGCCCAGGGACTCGTAAGCGCTGAAGTTCTCGACCAGGTAGAGAAATATGCCCTCGCTATCTTTGAGCGTGGCACACAGATGGCTGCAGAACGCGGACTCATCCTCGTTGACACCAAATATGAATTCGGTCTTCTTGATGGCAAGGTAATCCTCATTGACGAGATCCACACCCCCGACTCCAGCCGTTATTTCTACGCTGACACCTACGAAGAACTCTTCGAGAAGGGTCTGCCCCAGAAGCAGCTCAGCAAGGAATTCGTTCGCCAGTGGCTCATCGCCAATGGTTTCATGGGCAAGGAAGGACAGCAAGTGCCCGAGATGACCGACGAATACTGCAAGGAAGTAAGCGACCGCTACATCGAGCTCTACGAGCACATCACAGGCCTCAAATTCGACAAGCAACCATGCGACAACCTCTCCGACCGCATCGACCACAACGTAACAGCCGCCCTCAAGACCCTCTAATCCTGGAAAGCAGGCTTTCCAACCTGCGACCCAAGCCAATCAAGTCCGACCTGCACCCCCAATATAAAAAAACAAGCATCCCACCCACGGGATGCTTGTTTTTTTATAAAAGAGTACGCCATTTCGGCATCTCCTCAAAGTAAGTATAAGTATCTGTTCTTATTCTTTTGTATCTTCTTCAATAATAAAATCCTCAATGGTTCGAGTCTTGGAGGAAAAAGATGCTCCTATCTTGAAGATATGTCTGCCGTCAGTATGGAATTTCCTTGCATAATGTCTTTCGTTGATTTGGTCGAGAGCCTGTCGGGCAGTTCCGTCAAATTTAAGCTCGACTATATAGATGAAATTCCGAGTCTCTATCGTCAAATCCATCCGACCTTCAGAAGTGCGTTCCTCGACCTTGGCATTAGCTCCTATCAAGGTCAGCAACACATATACGGCATTCTGGAAATTATTCTCATTTTCCATCTTCATTTCGT
Organism: Muribaculaceae bacterium; assembly: GCA_029060285.1. Classification (GTDB taxonomy): domain Bacteria; phylum Bacteroidota; class Bacteroidia; order Bacteroidales; family Muribaculaceae; genus Lepagella. The sequence goes on from JAIDUH010000219.1 coordinate 3,050, forward strand.
ATGAGATACCGGCAAAAAAGGCCTCCAGTGTCTTCATGAACTTATCCGGCTTACCCATATTCATGCTTGAGATCAAATCGCGTATCTTTCCCTCAACTGTGCCTCGTTTTATCTTTACATATAAAGGCAAGAGCACTCTTGAAAGGTCATCCCTGACCTCATTATTTGGAATTCCAAGCGTAACAATATCGGTATGGCTATCGTAATCCTTTATTGTCAGATACCCCGTCTGATAAAGCAGAGCCAACGGATCGGCATTTCTAAGGTCAAGACCGACAAGCGACAGGAGATCGCATTGGGTGTTCAAAACATCTTCCAGATCTGCATCAATATTATGTAGACATTCCGCTATCACAGAAGCCCCTCCGGTCATGCTCCAATAATTGGCTATCATACTTTTTGACAGACAATTCAATACCGACCAAGGGTTGTATATGTCACTTCCTTCTTCAGCAAAACGATAACCGTCGTAATTGGTCTTAAGTAGTCCACATGCATCTTCGAAAGATATGTTCTTTTTTGCTGCAAGACTTTCTATACCCTCTCTAAAATTATCAATGAGTTCCTTCTCCGTAATACCGCAAATGTCGGCATACTTATTATCAAAGGATATATCATTAAGGTTGTTGAGATCTGAAAAAACACTTAGTTTACTGAAACGGCTCACTCCTGTAAGGAAAACGATTTTTATATGTTCCGAAGAGCTCTTGAAGTTCGAATAGATCGATGCCAACTTTGCCCGATAATGCTCAAAGTTATCTTCCTTGTTGAGATTACCGACGAGTGGTTTATCGTATTCATCAACAAGGATTACAACTTGTTTGCCGGTCTTCTTATGAGCCGCCTCTATTATTGTAGCAAATCGTTGTGAAATATCGCTGTCTTTCACATCCACTTCGTATTTTTCCTCCCACTTTCTGAACAGCCTCTCGACAACTCCATCAAGAATCCCCGGTTCAGCATATTTATCAGTGTTGAGGTCAAGGCGAAGCACAGGATATTCAGTCCAATCATATTCTATTGAGTCTATATGAAGCCCTTTGAAAAGATCCCTTTCACCCTTAAAAAAGTATTCAAGGGTAGACAGGAAGAGGCTTTTTCCGAAGCGTCGGGGACGCGCCAGAAAATAATATTTACTTTTGCTCCTGACCATCTTCTCAATGAAAGCCGTCTTGTCTACGTAGAAAGCATCTTCTTCACGAAGAATCTTAAAATTCTGCTGGCCTATAGGGTATCTATCCTCGTAATACATAAATCTCAACTTTTGTGCAAATTTAATGAATTATCCTTTATTCTCCAAATAATATCCAACTCATTCAGCCTCCGACCACATAATTGCCAAGTTTTATTGAAGTTATTTATAATCCTTACGAAAAACCAGCCAATCCTTAAAGCAAAACTCAGCCAATCCTTAAAGTAAAACTCGGCCAAATCTTAAAATCAATTTGGATAATTTAGAACTTGCGAAATTGAGTGATAAAAAGAATTGATCCTTTCATATTATTTTGATATTTTTATATTCGTAAATAAGTCGAAACAACTTCATCATGAAATTTCTGAGTTCCCGGGGTCTTAGTTCGTGAATCTGTAATCTCCGGATCCAACCAAAATTTCCACTTCATCATCAGCATACGCAATTTTATGTATACCATTAGACCCTTCCTTGAGAGGTTTCCCATTTTCACACACAATTCC
>JAIDUH010000022.1 GCA_029060285.1 Muribaculaceae bacterium
TATGTAGCCATCAGTGCCTGCGGCCTGCTTCAGTTCGGCATAGTCGCCGGAGTCGGCAAGTCCAAAATCAATAAGCAGCGCCTCACCACCCTTCTTCCGCACCATTATGTTCTGCGGTTTTAGATCGCGGTGCACCACCCCCATCGAGTGCAGGTAGCCTACAGCAGATATGATATCCCTTAAGATGCGCCTGCGATCCCTCTTCGAAAGCAGTCCTTTACGGAGAAGCAAGGACAAAGTCTCCCCTTCCACCCATTCCTCAACGATGCAGGTGCCAAGAGATGGTATTTCCTCAAGTGCAGTCACACGCACGATATTTGGATGCAGCAGGCGCGAGTGCAGCTCGAACTCCTTCTGAAGCATGCGTCGTGCCGATAGGGACTCCCTCAGTTCCGGGATAAGTCCCTTTAATAGCCAGAAACGACCGAACCGCCTGCCACGAGCTATAATGTTTACTCCGGAAACGGAGATGATCTCCACGTCTGTGAGGGAGGTACCGATACCGGAATCGTCCGTCTCCACTCCGATGTAGCCTGATTCACTTTCTTGCATATCTTTCATTTCAATCTGTCCTCCTTTCGGGATCATTTTCCTTCTTCTTTTCATGGGCTTCACGAGCCTTAGGAATCCACACCTTCATATAATCGTGGATACTCCCCAAATAGCATCCGTATAGTTGTCCTGTGAGTCGGATACGGTAGTCTTCAGGAAGCTGCGGGAAACGCCCGTACGGGTCTATATCACGACCCATATCAATCATACAGCGATACAGAGCGCAGATCGAATCGTAGAAAACGGGAAGATTGTCTGTCACTTCCGGCATCACACACCGGTCATAGCGCGCAAGTTCCTTCCCGAAATCCTTAACTCTTGCCCTATAGAGAGCCTTGACCATCCTCTCCTCTTTATCCTCCTCCATTATCTCACGACGATCGACGGATTCCTCCGGGATAAGAGAAACGCGCATGACTTTATCAAGGGAGTCGGCAAGCATAAACATCCTTTCCTCACCCTGCCGGTTAGCAATGCGCAGTGCCTCCAGATCAGCCATTGCTGTCTCAGACAATGCCGTAAGGCGATTGATATAGAAGACTGAGACGAATGCACCTGCAGTTGCTATGAAAGCTATGATGAGAATAACTGCATCCCGCATACTCAGTATATGCTTAAGGCTGCTGCTTTCACTCTTTTCCTCCAAGGGAGAACGACGATTGTAATCCTCGCGCCACTCCTCCACTATACAAGGACCCAGACCATCTATATCCTCAATACCTACAGTGAGAGGCATGTCAGGCTCCAGACAGGTGTACCGTCGGTCGAACTCCTCGCGTAGCTGCCGCTGGAGACCGCAGTCTCGTCTTTTCTCAGGAGGAAGCCCTCGCAGAAGCCACATACGGCCAAACCGTTTTCCTTTGGCAAGGATACGATCGGGAGAGACGTGGAAGATCTCCACATCCCTCATCTTCGTATCAACATTAAACTCCTCGAGAGGGGCGGAGTATTCTGAATGGGTTGTCATCGACATAATACGGACACCGTTAGTTTTCAAGTTGCAAAGATACTAAAAAAATCGTTTCCTACAAAGTTAGACAGAAGGACATGGTTTAAGTGTTAAACAATGAGTACGGAGTGGTAAGTAGTGAGTACGGAGTGGTAAACAGAGAGTACGGAGTGTTAAACAGTGAACATTGAGTGTTTTTATGTCCTTTTTGTGCTTATGTCTTAAAAATAAGTGCTTATGTATTGAAAAGGACTTAAAAGGACTTGCACAAAACGTAGACAATCGGTAACTTTGCAATCGAAAAGGAATCTCTTCCATACGGCTTGTGTCCCTGCTATCTGAAACCTGGAACGGTAGATATAGAGTATAGACAATGCCCGGAAGAGATTTTTTTATTTATAAAATTTGGTGGTTTGGAAAAGAATCGTTAAATTTGCCATTGATACAAACGGCAGATGCATTTGCAGATGCAAATATTGATGCCGATTATAGAGATTTTTTTAGGAAGCGTTTACTCGACGCTCTTTCTTGGCTATCTGAAACCTGGAAAATTTCAAATGGAGCCAAGGATGAGAATAGGAGTAGATGTTCATAGCGGAAAAAGGCTATGGTGGCAGCCAAATATGCGTGTGCATGTTTGATATGTCAGCATAAATATTTACGCGTGAGGCATCTGCTTTGTCCATCCTACTCCATAGGGCAGTTCCAGGGCCTCAGATAGCGGGATGGGCAGAGAAGTAAGGTCCTCACGCTTTTTGTTTATTATTTATCCCGAACACGCGTTTAGACAGAAGCACATAAGGCACATAATTTTTTCTTTTGTTCTTATGTCCTTTTGTGCTTATGTCTTAAAAATAAGTGCTTATGTCTTAAAAAGGACTTAAAAGGACTTGTAGGATACAGATACAATCGGTAACTTTGCATTCTGAGTCACTTATATAACACTTTTCAACACTACTTACAAGAGGCTCAGGAAAAAAATCCTGAGCCTCTAATACGTATATAAGATACTTTACGCTTGTGCCATGAGATGTAGCCTATGTCTTGAAAAGGGCTTAAAAGGACTTGCGCAATTCAAAGTCGAGCCGTAACTTTGCATTTAGAAAAGTATTTAGAAGAGAGAATCTCTTCCATTCGGATCATAAGGCCATTTTGTGCTTATGTCTTTAAATACAGAAGCATGTAAGACACATGTTTTTAGACAGAAGCACATAAGGGACATAATTTTTACTTTTGAACTTATGTCCTTTTGTGCTTTTGTCTTTATTGAATCAGAGTTTGGAGAGGAAGCGGTCGCGATCTACGATGTAGCGGATGTGGTGGCCCTCTCCTATCTTTTTGTCGTTGGCGTAGGCTGTGATGTCGAAATGGAGGGATTTGCCTTCAATCTTGACAAGGACAGCCTCTGCTTCAACCTCGTCGCCCATGGCAGTTGGTTTGAGGTGGGAACATTCCATGAAGCCGCCGACAGTCGTGTCGGTCTCTGCAAGGTGTGGAGCGACAGCGAGCATAGCGGCATTTTCCATGAGGGCTATCATAGCCGGGGTAGCGAGTACGGGAAGGTCGCCACTGCCGATGGCTTTAGCAGTCAGGTGCTGAACTACAATGGCTTTGCTACGATGCTTAAGACCTATCTCCATCACTTTACGAGAGAATTTAGGACATTGAAGAAAGCGGGATCTTCGCCAACCGTGACGTTGGCTACGCGACCTTCAGGGTCAATGATGAACTTGGTCGGGAAACCTTGGATGCCATAACGTGCAGTCAAGTCTGAGCCTTTAGGGTTGTAGACCTGAAGCCAGGGAAGCTCATGTTTTGCAACAGATGCTTTCCAAACTTCCTCAGTGTCGCCGCAATCTATGCCAAGCACCTCAACCTTGCCGTCATACTGCTTGTAGGCTTCCTTCAATGCAGGGAATCCTTTGATGCACCATGGACACCAGCTACCCCAGAAATCGAGAATCACCCACTTTCCCTTCAGGTCGGAGAGTGATAGGGGTTTGCCGTTGATGTCGTTTAGAGAGAAGTCTGGGGCAGCAACTCTATCAGCAACTGCTATCACTTGCTCAGGCTGAGAGTTGCCGGCGCTATTCTGTGCTTTTGCTCCGCATGCAGTGATTGCAAGGAGCATGAAGGGGAGAATGTATTTTTTCATGTTTGTTTTGTAATTATTATATATAATGACATTAAAGACCTTAAGGTCCTTAATGTCATTAAGGTCTTTACTACATAAACGTTGAAAATCCCCTATTTGTTGAGAACACCAAGTTTCTTGCCGACTTTGATGAAGGCTGCGATGGCGCGGTCAAGGTGTTCCTTCTCGTGAGCTGCAGAAAGCTGCACGCGGATGCGTGCCTGACCTTTCGGCACTACCGGATAGTAGAAACCAGTCACGAAAATACCTTCTTTCTGCATTTCGGCAGCAAATTCCTGAGAAAGCTTGGCGTCATAAAGCATCACCGCGCAGATGGCAGACTGAGTCGGTTTGATGTCGAAACCTGCCTCAAGCATCTTGTCGCGGAAATAGTTGACGTTTTCTTTCAGTTTTGCATTGAGTTCGTTTGACTCTTTGAGCATCTTGAACATCTCAAGGCTCGCACCGACGATGGAAGGAGCTACAGAATTGGAGAAAAGATAAGGACGGCTGCGCTGACGAAGCATATCGATCACTTCTTTCGGACCCGTAGTGAAGCCACCCATCGCTCCACCGAATGCCTTGCCAAGAGTGCCGGTAAAGATATCAATCTTGCCATAGCAATCAAATTGCTCAGCCACACCATGACCTGTCCGACCGACAACGCCGGCAGAGTGCGATTCATCTACCATCACAAGGGCATTGTATTTCTCTGCGAGCTCACATATCTTATCCATAGGAGCGACATTTCCGTCCATAGAGAAGACACCGTCGGTAGCTATAATCTTGTAGCGGCATCCCTGCTCATCGGCTTCTTTCAGGCAACGCTCCAAATCAGCCATATCAGCATTGGCATAACGGAAACGCTTAGCCTTGCATAGACGCACACCATCAATGATGGAAGCATGGTTGAGAGAGTCGGAGATTATGGCGTCCTCTTCAGTAAAGAGAGGTTCGAAAAGACCTCCGTTTGCATCAAAGCATGCAGCATATAGAATAGTGTCTTCAGTCTTGAAATAGTCAGATATTGCCTTCTCGAGTTCCTTATGCAGGTCTTGAGTGCCACAGATGAAGCGAACGGAGCTCATGCCATAGCCTCGATTGTCCATGGCTTTTTTGGCAGCTTCGATCAGACGAGTGTTGTCAGCGAGCCCAAGATAATTGTTGGCGCAGAAATTGAGCACATCATTTTCGGTGCCTTCCACCTTGATATCTGCACTCTGTGGAGTCACGATGATTCTTTCGTTTTTGTATAATCCGGCTTCCTTGATGGAGTCGAGTTCTTCTGTCAGATGCTTTTGAAAGTTCTTGTACATGGTTTAGTTGGTTTTGGTCTTGATTATTTATGGAAGCCGCAAGCGGCTTCTACGGGGAACAAACCGGACGCGCGATAATCGATCCTGTATGTCAGGGTGTAAAATTATAAAAAAAAATTTACATTTACAAATAAAACTTGAGCCGGAAGGATGGCTGGGAAGCCACCCCTCAATAAAAAATACTCCTCCGTTTGATTGGAGGAGCATTTCCTTATCAGATTGTCTTTTCTATATCCCAGACGAATGCCCGGAGACCGAGCATAGGGCGGTCTTCATCGAGTTGATGAAGCTTGGCGAGCAACGGGTCGACTTGACGGTCTTCCACGATTGTGATTATCGCGCTTGCAAGTCCCGGCCAGGCATGACTGCCATAATGAGGCTCACCCTTATGGCTTCCTCGTCCTTGCACTCCGCTGAAGGAAGTGTAGCCTCGGCAGTTGCTTTGGGTCAGAATATCGACGACCTTCTCATAATGAGCTTGATCGAATGCTATAAATATGGATTTCATTGTAGTTATAGGTTTTACGTTGTAAGTTTTAAGATTTATCCATGATATATCAAGATAAAACATGATGCATCATGATATATCATGGACAAACTGATACTTTACAGGCTCAGCCATTTTGCTTCTCGGCATGAGATTTCCTAAGATTTTTGCGGATGTTGAGGACTCCGCGACCTGCGAATGAGCAGTAGAGCACCGGCACAAATAGCAATGTAAGGATAGTAGAGAAGGTGAGACCTCCGATCACCGCCGTACCCATCGGCTGCCACATCTCGGCTCCCTGACCGCTGCCGACAGCCATCGGCACCATACCGAGGATGGTGGTAGCGGTAGTCATGACTACAGGACGAAGACGGGATCGACCGGCGTCGATAACGGCACGGCGAATCGACATTCCGCGCTCACGGTTGAGGATAATGTAGTCGATAAGCACGATACCATTCTTCACCACAATACCGATAAGCATAATCGCGCCGATCATAGACATCACATTGAGAGTATGCCCGGTCAGCCAAAGAATCAAGAACACACCGGAGAATGCAAAGAGCAATGAGGTCATGATGATACCGGGATAAGTGAAGCTCTCAAACTGTGCAGCCATCACAATGTAGACAAGTATCACTATCAGGATACCGAGCATCAGGAGGTCGGAGAAGGAATCTTGCTGATCCTCGTAGCTACCTGAAAGCTGTATTGAGATTCCGGCTGGAAGATGCATCTGATCGATCAAGATTTCAGCCTGCTCCACTACCTGGCTCATCGGCACGCCGTCGACGACTGAAGACACCGTCACAAGACGCTCGCGGTCCTTACGTTCGATGGTAGGGGGAGTGAATCGTTCCACTACCTTTCCAAGCTCCTTGATACGCACCTGGCCTCCCGTTGGAGTGGTAACGACTATGTTCTCAAGATCTTCGAGAGTAGTACGGTGCTGCTTGTCAAACATCACCTTGATATCATATTCCTCACCATCTTCACGGAACTGCGATGCCGTAGCACCATTTACACGATTACGGAGCATCTGAGCTACAGTAGCGAGATTCAGACCATACAGGCTCAATTTCTCACGATCAAAATCGACCTGATATTCCGGTTGATAATCGCCACGGGAAATCATCACGTCGGCAGTGCCTTCAATTCCCATAAGAGCTTGCTTCAGCATACGTGCTACTGAGTCGGTAGCGGTAAAGTCATAACCATATATCTCGAAGTCGACTACCGACTGTCCGCCCATGCCGGATCCTCGTCCACCACCGACATTTACTTGTGCCTTCACAAATTCCGGGAACTGCTCCTTTATATCCTGACGCATTCCGTCGGCAATCTCCTTAATGCCACGCTTACGGTCAACCTTATCATAAAGATTAATATTCATAGAGACAATGTGGGCTCCGTTCTCGCTCAGAGACGCAAAAGTATTGTCGGAAGAAGCAGGGCCAACGGTGAATGAGCTTACCTTTATTTCGGGATATTTGACACGCCATAGAGAATCAAGGCGATAAGTGGCATCATACGCCCTTTCTACCCGGCTACCGATCGGGAGCTCCAAATTTACACCCAGACGACCATTGTCTTGAGTCGGGAAGAACTCAGTGCCCACAAACTTCATAAGGAAGATGGAACCTGCGAAAATTCCAAGACATACGAGAACAGTGACTGTACGATGAGCTACAACTTTACGGAGTACTCCTGCATACCAGTTGTCGAAACGGTCGAGGGCTCTTTCGATTGGGCCATAAAGCTTGATGAAGAGCTGTCCGTGGTGGTTGACACGACGTAGCCACTGGGAGCAAAGCATTGGAGTAAGAGAGAGAGCGCAGGTAGTAGAGATTACCATCATGATGCAGACCATCCAACCGAGCTGACGGAAAAGGACGCCAGTCATACCGGTGACGAGAGTCAGAGGGAAGAACACTGCAATAAGGGTCAAAGTAGACGCTATAACTGAGATAGCCACCTCATTAGTACCGTGTACGGCTGCCTGCTTAGGATCGGAACCGCGTTCGATGTGGGTCGTAACATTCTCAAGCACCACAATCGCATCGTCTACCACCATACCGATAGAAATCGAAAGCGCAGAGAGAGAAACGATATTAAGTGTATTGCCCGTAGCATAAAGATAGATAAACGAAGCAATAAGAGAAACAGGAATAGTGATCACAATGATCATCGTAGCCCTCCAACGCCCAAGGAAGAAGAATACCACAATCATCACAAAGAGAAGTGCATAAAGCACCGTCTCAACAAGAGAAGCAATAGTGTTCCGGATATTGTCGGAAGTATCCACTATCACACCAAGCTTGATATCGGAAGGAAGGTTTTTCTGAAGCTTAGGAAGCATCTTCATCACCTGATCAGATATCTGCACGGAATTAGCTCCACTCTGCTTCTGAATGACGATGATAGCACCCTCTTTTCCTCCAATATATGAGTGTTGAGTACGCTCCTCAAACGAGTCATCGACCTGAGCCACATCCTTGAGATAGATGATTGAGCCATTGTAGACCCCGACCGGCACATTCTTGAGTTCGGAAGTCTCGTCAAATTCACCTTGCACACGCAAAGAGAACGTATTGCTTCCGATATCAAACGCACCGCCTGGTATATTTCGGTTTTCGGCAGTGATGATTCCGGCAATTCCTTCCACTGTCAGATGGTAAGCCTCCAACTTATTGGGGTCGCAATACACATGGATCTCACGCTTAGGAGCGCCTGAGATCGACACAGTACCGACACCATCGATTCTTGCAAGCGGGTTAGCCACACCGTCGTCGAGAATCTTGTAAAGACCTGCCATACTCTCCTTAGCCTCCACAGAAAGGAGACAAATCGGAATCATGTCGGTAGAGAACTTGAAGATTATAGGGTTCTGGCAATCATCAGGGAGCGACGACGCCACCATGTCCAGTTTATCTCGGACATCGTTGGTCAAGTCATCTATATCATAACCGTATTCAAACTCAAGGGTAATCACAGAGGTATTTTCACGGCTTTGAGACGTGATGTGCTTCAAGTGTTCCACGGAGTTCATCACATTCTCAAGGGGTTTAGTCACATTCTGTTCGATATCCTCCGAACTTGCTCCGGGGTATATCGTGATCACCATTATGGTGTTGGTATCGATATCCGGAAAGAGATCGACCGGAAGTTTCGTGAGCGAGAAAAGACCAAGAATCACCACTGTCACGAAGCAGAGAGTGGTCATAATCGGTCGCTTTACCGCTGATCCATATAAACTCATAGTTTTTTCTTTTTAATTCATAATTCATAATGCATAATGCAAAATAAGCTACGCTCAAGCTAAATCAAGACATACTTAGCAGTCAGTTGAAATCAAAAGCAGCTTGCCACGGACTTGCGAAAGACAGCAAAATTATGCATTATGAATTATGCATTATGAATTATTTTATTACTTGTACCTTTTTGCCGTTGGTAAGGGCATTCTGTCCTTCTACGACAACTTCCGCATTAGCCGGAACGCCGGAAATAAGCTCGTAAGAAGTTCCGATACGCTGGCCGAGTTCCACCTTGTTATATGATACCGTTCCATCATTCTGAAGCACATATACGTAATGGTCGCCACTACCCTGCTGCTTCACGACCGCTCTGTCAGGCACTACCACGTGAGATGCAGTTCCAAGAGAGACAGTAGCGCGTCCAAACATGCCCGGCAGTACACGACCATCAGAATTTGGAAGAGTTATCTCCACACCAACCGTACGGCTTGCGGCATCCACAGTAGGCATGACGAGAGAAACCGTACCCTTGAAAACTTCGTCTCCGTAAGTGTTGAAAGTCAAGTCGACAGGCATACCCTTATTAATGTTGGCAAGTTGGGACTCGTTGACATTAATCACAACCTTTACCGGATTGATCTTAGCCACGGTCAATACCGGAAGAGCACCGGTCATGTCACCCGGATCATAGTTGCGTTTGGTCACTACACCATCGATGGGAGAAGTAAGCACCATATTCTCGCGTGCATTTGCAAGTGTACGCTCAGCCTGCGCCACAGAATTCTTGGCATTGATGAGAGTCATCTCCATCTGATCTACCTGTTGCTGAGTGCCACCGCCAATCTTAAGGAGCTCAACGGCACGTTCATAGTTGGTCTGGGCATTTCGGAGAGCTGCCTTTGCATTGTCTACGGCAAGCTCATATTGGGTGGTGTTGACATCATCAAGGAGAACAAGTTTCTGTCCCTTGCCGACACGTACACCTTCGTCAACATAAATAGCCTTGATACGATTTGCCATCATTGCGGAAATGTTGTTGATTATTTCCGGTTCGACAGAAGCTGTATAAACTGCGAGCTGATCTACATCCTGCTCACCGACCTTCAAAGTCTTTACAACAGGGACTTCTTCCTTTTCACTCTCTTTGTC
>JAIDUH010000220.1 GCA_029060285.1 Muribaculaceae bacterium
ATGCATAATTGTTAGACTCTGAAATTCAGATGATAAAACATTTATGATATTATACTTTTAATTTGACCAGCTACTTACATATAAATATGATAAAGGGAAGGCTCTAAAGATAGAGCCTTCCCTTTTTTTATTGACTGAGTTCATTTACTTTTTGATGAACTTGTGGGTTTGCTTTGAAGAACCATTGTCGATGATCAAGACATATATGCCTTTTTCAAGACCGGAAGTGATGCCCTTTCCAGACTCACCCTTTGCAGTCTTAACGATTCTTCCAGAGAAAGCATCAATCACAGAGAACTCGGCATCGCCACTGACTGCGATTATTTCTTCTACAGCAGAAGGATCAAAACGATCAAAGTTCGCTTTTATTTCTTCAGCTGAGAGCACGAATGGATAGATTGTGAATTCATCTATTGATCCGTTGAATTTCCTGTTTTCACGTCCTGCAGTCGGTTCATCATCTCCACCGATAAACATCAATTCGCGAGGATCAAAATTGATAGCTCCGGTTCCGGCATTGGAAGAAGACATATTCTGTTTGCCATCGATATATATTGAAGTGGACTTTGCATCATTGTTTCGGACGCAAACTATATGATGCCATTCGCCATCGAAATATTTGCCCGGGTTGAGGGCGTAGCAATCCGTTTTTGTGACATCATCGTCAATAGAGAAGCAGAGACGGTCGGTCGCGTCATTCTTGAGGCGTTCGAGTCCAACCCAATTGCCGGTGCCACCTTCAACATTGGTCTTGTTGTGTGAACCTATGCAGAAAAGATAACCATCGTCGTCGGTAGATTTCATCCATAGTTCAATTGAGAAGTCATCCGAGCCAAACATGAGTTCATCATATACCGGCTGGGTCAGATATCCATTGCCATCGAAAGCGATTGCTCCCTTGGAAATACCTTCAGTAGAACCCACAGTGCCTTTGATATCAGCTACGGTTCCGGTCTTGTAGTCGTTGGCAACTGTTGTGGCGCCTATAGCATCGAAAGAGAAGTAAGCGCATCTGCCGCTCTTGTCAATAAATGTAACCCTGATGGTGCCTGATATCGAGACATTGTCGTCGTCTTCTGCGCCGGTAGTGGTGATAGTATATGTCCATTCACCCTTTTCAGAAGGAGTGCCGGAGATATATCCCTTCCCATTTTCGCTGTCGAATGTAAATTCAACACCGTCAGGGAGTCCTGACACTTTAGCGCCGGAAGCGTGCATCACAGAGAACTCGATTGGATCAATTGCACCTCCAAGTGATATTGACTGCAAAAGCGCACCGCTTGTCACCACGATACGCGGACGGGTGTCATACTGAGCTTCGAGATTATAACTGAGATGAGGAGGTTGGTTGTACGCCACGTTTTGCCAAGCAATGGCTTCGCGGTATTGACGGTCGGTCATCAGGCATGGCACCTTATAATCACTTGGAATAGTGGTAGTGAAAATGATAAGGTCTGACTGAGTCTGGCTATCATGCAGAATCACTTCCTCACGCCAGTCTCCGAAGATATCGGCCTGAAGATTTGGGGTAGCCTTGGTGGAATTGCACGAAGCGGCATGAGACGTGCCGCCAAACACCTTGACATTCGACACGGAAGTAAGATCATTGTTCGGTTTAGTGATAGTAGTTCCGTCGAGGAGTTCGTCCAGGAGATCACCGTCCCAGAATATCCGGAAATTGACGGAAGGACGTTTTGATCCTACAACTTCTCCGGAATTCATCACATTGCCGTCGAGAGAAGACCAATATTCACTTCCAGAGAACTTTGACGAAACGTTGGCTATAAGACCACGACCTACGTCTTTGCCTTCGGTAGGTTGCGCCTGATAATAGAGGAGTTTGCCGGTCTTTCCGTCGCGAAGAGTAGTTGCATATTTGCCTTTCTTGTCTTCGTGTGGCATAAATATTTCAAGACCTTCATTTTCAAGGATGAAATCCCCGACATGGAGAGCGTCGCCATGTCCGCCTCCGGTAGAGTGAAGGAACGACCCGTCATGGTCAAGAGCACCGGAACCAATGATGATTTCATCGAAGCCATCTCCGTCAAGATCTGCGATAGAAAGAGAGTGTGTGCCTTGTCCGTAGATACCTTGACCGGCTTTTTCAGACTTGTGCAGCCACTTTTCTTTCAGTTCCTTACCATCAAAGTCAACCGCCCAAACGTAGGAATGGGTGTAGTAGCCGCGCACGAATATAGCACTGGGTTTTACACCGTCGAGGTATGCTACACCTGCAAGATAGCGTTCGCAACGGTTGCCGTTGGCGTCGCCCCAACCACTCTTTGAATGAGCCTGTATGTTACGTGGAGGATTGTAATAGATGGTATTTATTTCGGCTCCAGTCTCTCCATTGAACACGGTGAGATATTCCGGACCGCTTTTAACAACGCCTGCAAGTGAACCGCTTTTTTCACGGTAATCATCCGTAACCTTATCATCTCCGAGTAAAACCGCTTTTCCCTTGCCGTCTATTGTGCCGGGAGCAGTCTTGCAGATAAGTTCAGCTTTTCCGTCACCGTCGAAATCATATACCATAAATTGAGTGTAGTGATTTCCGGAGCGTATGTTCTGACCAAGGTCAATTCTCCAGAGCTGAGTCCCGTCGAGCTTATAGCAGTCAAGGATGGTATATCCTGTATAGCGGAATTGGTCGCCGTTGTCAGCCTGGTTGGTGGGAAACCATTTAACTATGAATTCGAATTCTCCGTCGCCGTCGACATCACCGACTGACACATCGTCTGGAGTATAGGTGTATTCACGCTGTTCTTTCGAACCTCCTGCCGGTGAGGTGCCACCTTCCGGACGATTGAGATGAATCTTCATGAAGTCAGATGCCCAAACGTTGTTAGCGTTTGCTGACTCCATTTCCACACCATTCAATATCGCCTTGATAGTGTATTTTGAATCTACTGAACCATCCGGGTCAGTGAAGTTGGTCATTTTAGAGAGTGGCGTTTCATTGACTTTGACTCCATCCCTGTATACGTCGAATGCCAATTTGGCATCATCAGAGGGCAGGGAGCGCCAAGAAACGAATACTCCATTTTCAGCTTTCACGGCGAGTACTCCTCTGCCGAGGTTGTCGGCATTGATAATATGTGAGTATTGCGCCCAGGAAGCTGTCGATGCGGCGAGCATAAGAGCCGCAATTGCAGTTTTCTTCATTTCTTATAATAGGTTTAGTAATTATTCTTCTGAGAGAGCTTCACGCAAGTCATCGATCATCTTGGCATATTCCTCGTCAGAAAGATACACTTCTCCGGGGTTCATGCGGAATGTACCGCCGTAGTCCGGTCCGTCTACATATTTCGGAGCGAGATGAAAATGAAGATGAGATAATTTGTCGCTATATGCCCCATAGTTTATTTTTTCCGGATGGAACACTTTGTCCATAGCGCGAGTCACACGCACCACATCCTTCATGAAAGCATTGCGCTCATCGTCAGAAAGTTCGTTAAGATCGTTGACATGCCCGTTATAAGCTACGAGACAACGGCCACGATACGTTTGTTCTTTAAAAAGGAAAGCTCTTGAGACGCTGAGCGGAGCAATCTCGATCATGAGATTATGAAGAGTCTCATTGTTGGTGCAATAAAGACAGTCTTTAGGATCGCTGTGCATATTAAATTGTATAAATAGGTTAGTTTTTGCAAAATTAACACATAATATTGAGAGATAAAAGTTTTTCGACCTAAAAATTGTTAATGCTTCAATTTAATATATCTTTACTTTGATATTTCGGGAATTTTTGATAATTTTGCATATAAACTAACGTATAACCAATAGCAAACCCATGCACTCTGAAAAAGATTCTTCCGAACAGGATATGAAAATTGACAGGAATACAGGATTTATTGAATATGTATTCACCCTTGATGCTGATAACTTGTCGGAGATGTTGGCATTCAGGGCAATACCATCTATGATACATTCCATTAGACGCCATGGAATTTGTGATTTCTCTAATTCATTTGTTAGGCTGTGGACTGTAGACATGCTTCTTGAAGGCTTAAAAGGGAGTACCGTGAAGCGTTATATTGGGGCGGTGCACACTCTATATAAAGATTGGGTCGCTAAATCCGGATCTTCCTATGACGAATCAGTCTTTACGTTATCATTATCGGGGTTTGATACAGATGCATCGGCACAGCGTCTTAAAGATACAGACAATAATCTTATAGCTGCCGAACGGTTCGTGAAAGTGTCAGTGAAACAAGATTCACCGGCTTTTTTATATAGCAAGGCTTTTCAATATCTTCTGTTTAATCCATTTGCTTCCCTCAGGGATATAGTAAATATGAAATTTGCTGATACTCGTCCGGATTGTCTTCATCTTGAGGATATCGTTACCTCCATGCGCAATGCTCCACAGGCAAAATACGTATTCCCACTTCAGCAAGGAAAGCGTAGGGAGAATGCCATTGTCAAGGACGTGCTTATGGAATTACATGCCACCGGGCGAAGGGCAGGGTTAAAATTCAGTGGATCTTTTTCGAGGGAATCAATAACTTCGATTTGGATTGCAGCTGCATTGAAAGAGGATATTCCTTATGATGAGATAAGAGGGATGATTCCCAATTTGCCCGAGTCATATTCATTTTTATCCCTTATCGAACCAAAGGAAGTGACAGAATCGAGGAAAATAGAGATACTCAACACTGTGGCATATTCGATTACAAATAAGAATCCCGGATGGTTTGTGCTTAGATTAAGGAGTGGTGTGACTCCGGAGGCGATCAAGGAGCGACTGAAAGAGAAGGAGAGTCCTTTGCAGCGCCAGATACAGTATTACTATCCTATGCGATCAGTGAAGAAACTTGAGAAAAAGAAGGTGGTGAGTATGGAAGTTCCTGTTATTCCGGGTTTGCTGTTCATCCGTTTGCCATACGACCGTGTTTCTCCTCTAATTGGTATAATTGGAGACTTGGCGTGGTGTTACCGGTCAACCGCGAATCCTTCGAGTCCATATTCAGTCATACCGCAGGCTGAAATGAGAATTTTCCAGAGAAGTGTAGGAGCCTTTACCGAGGATGTTGAGATGGAAATTGTGTCGGAATTGCCGTCATTGAATGTTGGGGATGAGGTAATGATCGAGGATGGATCTCATCTTGACGGGCAAGTGGCCACAATACGGAAAGTGATAAGCGTAGACGGCACACTTACATATACTTTACGCCTATCGGATACTGCCTATATCAAATGGCAAGACGTCAGCCTCCCTGCATCCCATCTTTCTAAAGTTAAGGAAGATAGGTAACCATGATAGGTTGGAATATGAAAAAGGCTTGCACCTGGTGTCATAGTGGACATCAGCGTGCAAGCCGGCTTTCTATACCCGCCACCTTTGACGGGGAGAGCATAGGGCTTCGGATGCGGTCATGCCGTGGCCGTCAGGGTCGATGCTCTGTGGTCAGTGCGTAGCGGTTGTCATCGTTGTCAACGTTTTCGTCGTTTTCAGCGTTGTCGTCGATGTTACAGAGACTCTGGGGGAGGCTGGGAAGCCTCCCTTCCATAAAACGGATGCAGTGGGATGATAATGGGGACAGTGGACCGTCAGGCCTCGGCCTGTCAGCATAATCATGCCCTATGCATTCGGCTATGCATTGAGATGCCGGCCGGTTGTCGGGAAGGACAGCCCTTCGGGCTAAAGTCGCAAGCGACTTTGACGTGGGACAAACCATTCTTCTCGAGGATGGCCGGGAGGGTGTCAGTGTTGTCATTGTGCTCTTTCTGTGGCTCGGAGAGCCGTTTTCATCGTTATCAACGTTTTCGTCGTTGTCCGCGATTAAAGTGGCTGTGCCGGCGACAGCACGGTGTGGACCGTCAGGCCTCAGGCCACCGTGAAGAAACTGCCATCAATGCTGGGAGGGTTCAGCGCGTCGGTCATGTGGGGTCAAAGCTGCCGCTTCCGATACATATTGCCACATAATTTCGGAACGGGTACTTTCGAGCCATATTCGCTCAGCGAATTCGCCACCTGTGCATTAATTTTGTTTCCGGGTGCAAAGATAATGGGGATGACTGCCTGTTTTTGGGCAGTGTATTGTTAAATTATGTTAATGGAATGAATTTTTTGCCGAAGTTATACTCATTGAGTCCATTGGATGTCATCAGCACCTTGCAGCCGAACTTGTAGGGTTGACCTGATGTCTGGTTGGTGCCAAGGTTGGCAATGATGCCGCCGTAAGGATAGGATGCCACCGTCTGCTCTATAGCTCCCGTCAAGCCGTTGATGACGGCCCGGTTGTCGCTGAGGTAGTTCTGGGTGTAGTAGCGGAATATCATATCGTTGTCTATAGTGGAATAGCTTCCGGGCAAGAGAGTAATTTCAAATTTTAAAATTCAAACTATAAAGATATAAGTAAAAAGTTAGAAAAAAGAATATTTTCAAAACAACTTCGGAATAATGTAAACTCGATTTACAAAATATGCAGGTAAGCATAAAAATCCATAACCAATAATACAGAGGTAATACCATCCTTTTACCGATGGGTCATTGAAGTCACCATAAATCATACTCATTATAATGAAAATTAAATAAGAAAATAAATATGTAGTCAAAGCTAGATATTTTCTAGATTTACACAATACCCAAGAAAAAGCTCCACCGAAATACCAACAGGTCAAGAAGACTATTGGTTCTTTTAGAGTTGCATCAATAATATGTACTCCTCCAGTTAAAGACATCCAAAATAAATCTCCAAAGACAGCCGACCCCACACCCAAAAGAGAAGAGGTGCAAAGATACCTGAATAAATTATTAAAACCTATATTCATTTTATGATTTTATTGTTTTAGTAAATAACAGAAGTTTTGATTTTACCTTCCTTTATTAATTTAACCACCTCTTCTTTAAATGATGCAATACCATGTTCAGTCTTTATACTACCATTATCTTTATCCGTTCTTGTGTGAAAATTTTTAGCATTTTTCATATCTGATAATCCTGCTAATTTATCAAATTTATGAGATATCGTATATGTTGAGACATCTTTATCTCCTTCTTGCTCAGTTGACTGAAATGGAGCTAAGTCTAATTCTAGAACTATTCTATGACGAATTTTGTGTTTTTTTGCATACCTTATCAAAGCCTTGATAAATCCTTTGGCAGAAGCAGCCCCCATACTATGAGTAATAATTTTGATAGTTTCTCCTTCCGAAAGACTCTCATATATACTATTAGCTAATAATCTTCCTGATTCAGAACCCATCCTAATGCGATTACTTGCTTTGATATTTTTTGTAGATATATCGCTAAATAATAGATTTGCAATTCCTCCAAAAGAGCCATCTATATAAGCTACATGGTCATCGTTCAACAATTGCTGGATTGATGTATCCACTCCATTCCAGTATTCACTACGACCTCCATCTCCACAATGGAATCCATTTACAAATATAATAATATTGCCATCTGGATCAATGGCATTCACCGGATTGTTAGCACAGTAGAGATAAGGTGAGAGCCATAGATACTTCTCTGCCATAGGGTCGATTCGGGTGAAGCCAGGGACTGCCGAGTAATACTGCCTTGCTCCGAAGTCATACTCGTAGAGACCTTTGGCTGTCATCAGCTCCTTGCCGCCGAACTTGTAGGGTTGACCTGTTGTCGCTGCCGTGCCAAGGTCGGCAATGATGCCGCCGTAAGGATAGTATGCAACGGTCTGCTCTATAGCTCCTGTCGAACCATTGATTACGGCGCGGTTGTTTCCGAGATAGTCCTGCGTGTAGTAATGGAAAGTGGCGGAGGTATCGTCTAATGTCGCGTAACAGCCTGGGAAGAGGATCATGTGCACCTTGCCGGCTCGGTAAATTACGTTGCCGTGGTATTCAACTGCTGACCGACCACTGATGCCAACTATGTTCATATCGTCTGCCTGAACGGAATATTTTCCCTCCTCAACGAGATATGCCGCTTCATTCAGGGTTGCCAGTCCGGAGTAATGCACTGTCTTGAGTTTCTCTCCAGACGCTGAATATACGTTTGAGGTGCTTCTGTTGCCGGAGTACTGTATCTTAGTCGGATTCCCGAAGTTGTCGTAATCGATGGAGGTGATGCCACGCCCATAATCAGACACTAATGCACCGAAGGCATTGTATGTCGGCACTTTCGATGTATTGCCTCCGGGATAGTCCATACTGCCGTTTTGCGTTACTACAGGTGCGCTATCGGATATTCCGGTCACCCGGTTGCCAGCGTAACTCAATGTGAGGTCATCGATCTTGCCGTAAGTGCCGTCTGCCTTCAGGCCGTTGCGCTGTAGCTTGGTTATACTCCCATTAAGCGTGAAGGCAGTGGACTTTTCGGAATACCTGTCTCTGTAGGCATTAAGAGCATCACTCTCTCCGTAATCAGCGGAGGTGAGCCATCCATAGTCGTTATAACTGTACTTGTATCCACGTCGTGCTGTCCCTGGTCCCATTGTCCATGTCATTGCACTTACAGAACCGTTGTAGAGCTTTGTGCCGCGCCAGTCGGCATAGTAGAGATTCTGGGAGAATCCCGGTCCGGTGATGGATGTTGTCTGACCGTGGATGTTGTATGTGTAGCTCACCTTCCTGCCGCTGTTCTGCTCGGCGCCGCGTGTCACTGACGCAATCCTCCCGAGGTCGTCGTATGACACGGCTGACACTCGCTGCTTCGTGCCGTTTATGGTCACGTCGGTTGCTGCCTGCGTAGTAAGTGTCGCAAATTCTGCTGAGAGCAGAACCAAGAGTATGGTAAATCTAAGGAGTCGCTTCATACCGGTAAGGTATTTGGGGATCTGTGTGCAAGTTAATAAAAAATGGGACGGCATGCAAGCGTCTGGAGGATTATTTTTGGAAATCTATTTTAGAACATACCATCTTATTCAACTTCCACGCTTGTTCCACTGGGGTGATAAAAGTGCAAAGAAAGATCAAATCAAGGCATAGGGTGTTTATGTAGATAGTACGCAGTCAGGAATAGCACTTGCCGAGAAAACTTCCACTGACAAATCCTCTTCAATTATTTAGTATAAAGATCGAACACATAATTCGACGATTAATAGGGATTCAAAAATAAACAAAATCTTATGGTTCAAAACACGAAAAATTACAATATGATTGATAATTAAGTATAATGCATAGCTAAATAATAGTATCATCCAACATAGAAAAACACCAAAAGAGGAGGCGGATTGATCAAAAAGACATTCTAAGAGCCATGTCAAGTATATAAATCCTGCATAGAGGAAAACATATGACAGGCTCTTTTTTAGAATAGAAATTTTGTTCCTTTTCAATGCTGAAATATTGATTCTTACTATTCTGTATATGTTGTGCTGGTTTAATTCCATTTTAATCATTTATGAACGTATCTCCCGAGCGGGTTCTGTTGGATTATAGATTTGAATGCTTGACTTGGTATGACATTAAAGTTCGGACGGCTTATTACAAAAGATGATTCCCCTAGCGTTTTGTTTGCTGGTACAAAAGTTTTAGTGAAACGGGGTTCTGCGACAGGAATATCAGCTTCAAACATTGTTTTCTGAACTGCTATGGCACAATTGTTACCCAATAGACTGTATTCACTGTCTGCAACCTGAGAGAATGTCTCAATCATAACCTTATCTTGATCACGTGTAGTTTCAATGACAAAACCTTCTTCAAATCCAAAATTATTCACAGCCTTATTATCTTTACAGTTATCATTTCTGACGTTATAGTCTGAATTTAGAAATTCCTCCGGTGTGTCCCATTCTCCAACACCTATATCATTAAAAGTACGTCCACCCTTATGTTCACCCGAGATATACACATTATTACCATTGACTGAAAAATACTGCCATTTCTCGTTTTCGTTTTGAATTAACATTGCTAAATGCTGATGAGTTAAATCATCGCCATAATTTAGGACACAGATGTCTTTGCCTGTTGGATCAACAACATTCACCGGATTGTTGGCACAATAAACATACGGAGAAAGCCAAGGGTACTTCTCCGCCATCGGATCCGGCTTTCTGAAGCCTGGTACAGCTGAGTAGTACTGCCGTGCTCCGAAGTCGTACTCGTTGAGTCCGTTGGCTGTAATCAGCTCCTTGCCGCTGAACTTGTAGGGTTGGCCTGTTGTCGCTGCCGTGCCAAGGTTGGCGATAACTCCGCCGTAGGGGTTCGCGTAGTGCGTTTTGCGTAGCGCGTTTTGAGAAATGAATCCGGTGGAGCCGTTGATGACGGCTCGGTTGTTGCCGAGGTAGTCCTGAGTATAGTAATGGAACGTGGCGGAGCTCTCGTTTATTGTGGCGTAGCCTCCGGGGAAGAGGGTCATAAAGATTGTGTCAGTAAGATTGATGACAGGTCCATAGTGCTCTATTTTCGACTCAACGCCCAGACCATTAATCTGCAGAAAACAGAACTGTAACCTACCATTTCGTATCAACTTAAGATAATACATAGTCTAAAAATCATAATATATCCTAATATAGAACATAAGTTGCCTTTTCAAGAGAACAGTATATTCTTTAATGTTATTTTAGTTGTTTTCTGTCAAACAATTTGGGAATGCCGATATGTCTTAGAAGAAGATATGATGGAAGAGAACATATGAAGAATCCTATGATAGCTATAAACAACCATGCTCTAACAGAAGAATCCAATGTTGTAATGAATACAGTACACATAAGTCCAAAAAGCATCGAGGCAAGAGCATAGGTGGCAATTCCAAGCTTTGATGGAGTCTTTATCATAAACCAAGCAATGATTCCGGCCACGGACCAGCATAATATGAACGGCAAAGCTGCCATAAAAAAGGCACAATTAAATACTCCTGATAGAATATACCATACTGTACAGAAAACTACAAAGCTCACGACACCACAAAAAGATGTCATCATTGAGAATGTCATCAAGTGCTTTTCTAATTTCATAACCATTGCTATTCCTGATAGTTATAATATTGATATCTCTTTCCCAGATCGTTGAATGATTCAAACAGATGGCAACCAAGGGAATCTATCTTAAAGTCCGGAGCTGAATTAAAGAATTCTGGATCTCCGATTCCGCAGGAGTATTTGCCGTCCCAGGATGCAAAATCCTTGATCCTGTTGAAGTAAAAGTTTCGGAGCTCTCTTCTTGCTATTCTATATGAGTGATCTCCGATGATAGTCCAAATAGACATAGGAAATAGATAGAACGGACAATACTTATCCTTTCTCATCCCGATTATAGCCATTCCATCATAATAGCATGAATCTTTCGGTATTTCAAAATCGGGATTCATGTCATTCTTGACTTTTACAATGACAAGTGCCACACAATAGAGACTATCCTTACTGTATGTAAGTGTGTCAACAGCCAATGATATCCGTTCGTCTGTCCTGACAGGAGAGGCAACCCTTTTATAGTCATTCCTGAATCTCAATGCATACGGAGTGTATATCCAATAGCCGGAGGAAATCTCAGGGTTTATGCTGTCTTCATTGACCACGTACCCTTCCTGCTGGCGTTGTGAAAGTCTTACCGACTCAATATTGTCGATATATGTTCTTTCTATACTTTCTTTATCCGTCCTGTATCTTTGTGTCTGACCGTCAAGATTTACCTTAACGGGAAAGATCTCAAAAGAGCCCGGATTTGAACATGACGAGAAAGTAAAAATCATGCTTATTATGAAAGTGAATGAATATTTCATATAATTATTATAAATGTATTTGTATAAATATTCCTGACTATAGTATACTTATTTTACAAATCTATCCCAAAACTTGGAAATATCATCTGAAAAACTTGATATTGAATGCTCATTAAATTGCAGCATAAAGGCATTAAAGAGATTGAAAGTGGGATTCTGATGAGTTACGATATTTGTAGCTCCTTGTATGGGCTTATCCCCTGCAACACCGTCAAAGGAATGCTGAAACACTATGGTCTTTTCTATTACAGGTGTCTGCTCAGAGGACTGGAACGGGGCGAAATCCACTTCATACGCGAGCTTACCGTTTATATCTATCTTATTGTCTTCAGCAAACTTCATCATTCCTTGTATTAAACCTTTTGTGTATGCACCCCCCATGCTATGGGAAACAAACTTTACCGGACTGCCGCTTTCTTCTGACAAATTCAATATTGTCTGACATTCAGAGTAACCCTTTTCGTATCCGGCTTCTATCCTGTCCTGAAGATTGAGATTGCTTTGGGAATGGCCGGCAGGATCGACAAAGTTGCCAAGAGCCGAGACGCCTCCCATTGCCCCATCATAATAAATGGCTTTATTGTCTCCTGCCACATTCATTATTTGGGCATCAATTCCGTTCCAATACTTTGCCTGTCCACCATCTCCCATATGAAATCCATTTACAAAAATTACAACATTACCATCCGGGTCGAATGCGTTCACCGGATTATTCGCACAATATAGGTAAGGGGAAAGCCAAGGGGTTTTCTCGCATTTCTTGTCAATGCTAAAAAAGCCTGGAACAGCCGAGTAATACTGCCGCGCGCCGAAGTCGTACTCGTTGAGACCGTTGGCGGTCATCAGCTCCTTACCGCCGAACTTGTAGGGCTGGCCTGTTGTAGCTGCCGTGCCAAGGTTGGCAATGATACCGCCGTAAGGATAGTAGGCTACGGTCTGCTCTATGGCTCCGGTCGAGCCGTTGATGACGGCGCGGTTGTTGCCGAGGTAGTCCTGCGTGTAATAATGGAACGTGATGGTTGCTCCGCTTATTGTGGCGTAGCCTCCGGGGAAGAGGACCATATCCACGATGCCGTTGCGGTAGATTACCGGACCGTGGTACTCAGTCTTTGTCAATCCATAGTTTGCCGAGGTAGCCATCTCATTAGTGGGCATATCCGCAATCAGTCCGAGTTCAGCCGAATCTGACACAAAGGGCAGTTGCTGAAGCAACGAACGGCTTGTCGTCTTCAGTTTCTCACCATTGGCAGAGTAAACGTTGGTTATGTATTGTCCTGAGGCAAACTGTATCCGTGTGGGGTTTCCTAAGTTGTCGTACGTTATGACTGAGATGCCGCGGCTCGGATCCGCCGTCAAAGCCCCGAAATCATTGTATGTGAACTGCAGTGATGTGATCGCACCCCCTGGAAAATCCATGCTGCCATTCTGAGTGACAGCCGGTGCTCCCTCTGATACGTTGTATATTCGGTTTCCCCTGTATGTTATATTCAGGAAGTCCACATTGCCGTATGTTCCGTCTGCCTTGAGTCCATTCCGAAACAGTTCCTTCACCCCTCCGTTGCGTGTGAATGATGTAAACTTCTCCGAATATCTGTTTTTATTCGAACCCAATGACTCCCCTTCACCGTATGCGGCCTCAGTAAGCCAGTTGTAGTCATTATAAGAGTACTTGTAGCCCCGGGTCTGCGAGTCATCCATTTTCCATGCCATTGCACTTACGGAACCGTTATACAGTTTATTGCCGGGACCGTCGGCATAGTAGAGATTCTGGGAGAATCCCGGTCCAGTGATGGACGTTGTCTGACCGTGGATGTTGTATGTGTAGCTCACCTTCCCGCCGCTGTTCTGCTCGGCGCCGCGTGTCACTGACGCAATCCTCCCGAGGTCGTCGTATGACACGGCTGACACTCGCTGCTTCGTGCCGTTTATGGTCACGTCGGTTGCTGTCAGGAGTCCCGATCCAGGATCGTAGGTGTTCTCGGTGATGGTCGTCACGCTTCCTTCCGTTACCGTCGACTTAAGCGGCTGTCCAGAATACGTGTAGGTGTTGGTCGTGGTGCGAAGTGTCCCGAAGGATGTCCGCTCCCTGCTTTCGATCAGCTGACCCTTGCCATCATAATAGAATGCTGATGAAGACTTCGTGTCGTCGGAGTTGTAAACAACCGAACCGGTCAGCAGTCCCTTACAGGATTGGGTGCTTGACTTGGCAATGTCAGTGTCAAGATAAGATGCGAAAGTATGGTTGTCAAAGTAGCTCACGGTCTCGAGGGTAGCCTGCTGGATCCGGGATGAATTGGCAAGCGTGTAGCCTGTCGACATGAAGCCGCCGGTGCCTCCCGTGTATGTGGCGAAGTTCACGGTCTCGTCCCTCGTGCATACCTTGCACACTCCCTGGATTGCCTGCCGCCCCGCCTTGTCGTAGAGGAAGAAACGGTAGAGCGACTTGGAGCGCAGGTTCGCATCCTGCATGTATGCCAGTCTCCCGGCTCGGTCATACCAGTACTGAGTGTAGCCGGCACCGGGAATTGCCTTGTAGACCACATTGCCGTATCGGTCATAGCGGTACTCATACACATACTCCGTCTGGTTCGCGTCTTCCTGATATGCGGGGCTGAGCACGTAGCGCAGCTGCCCGAGGTCGTTGTAGACGAAATAGGTGTCGTTCTGTCCCCTTTTGCTTTCAGGACCACGGCGCTCGAGCACCTTGCGCCCCAGACGGTCGGTGTATACGGTAATTTCCTTGCCGTCCTCGTCAACCGTGCGAACTCCCTGCAGTGTCTTGGGGGCATAATATCCGTTTTCCACGAGAGATATTGCGGTCATGGGGGCACGGTAGAGACGTACGCTGCTTGCCGCATTGGAAATGTACTGGGTCACCTTGCCCTTGCCGGCGGCGTGCCAGGCATCCCCCGGGGTCGTGACCTTCACGGGGCGCTCGAGTGCGTCGAAGTTGGTCTGCGAGCGTGCGTAATCCTCCCCGTGGGTTTCCTTTGCCAGCAGGTCGATCTCATTGTATGACTTGAACTTGGGGGTCTTGCCCCCTGCCCCGGGCAAGATATTGACCACGGGCCTGCCCATGTTGTCATAGCCAGTCGTGCTGTAGAGGTATTCCCCCTTTGTGTTCATACCACCCTTCACAAGCGTTGTCGGGAAACCGAGCCCGCTATAATACTGCTTGGTCAGCACCTCATGGGTGCCCGATGCATCCAGCTTTCTGTGGGTTGAAACTGAATTGCCGTCGCCGTACAGCTTAGGATGGTTGGTGTAGCTGTAGGTGTATTCCTCTATTGCACCGGACTTGTCGGATATCGACTGTAGCATACCTGCGGCATTGTACGAGTAGGATGTTGCGTATCCGTTGGGGAGCGTGACGGAGACAAGCCCGAAGAGAGGCTTGTGGGTGTATGTCGTCTTCAATCCTCCCGGTGCTGTGGAGGATTCAAGCAAGACTCCGGAACTTCCCCATGTGAATGAGGTCTCGTCGGTGTCGTTGACCTTCACAGACAAGGGGCGTCCCTTTGAGTTGTATGACCCTACTTTCTCTCGCTCTGTCAACATAACGCTACCCCCCGGGGCTGTACCAGTCGGGATGGACCATGATGATGTGGACTCAGGATAATACCAGGAATTATATAGGCTGTATGATGTTACTTCCCTGGCTATAAGGCTTGAACCGACGTATCTGCTTGTCTCCACAGGGCAGTCCGTCTGTATGTTGTCGACCATATGCCTACACATGTCATCCTGGTGATCGAATGGAAAGGTGTATTCCGTCTTGAGGATTGATCCGTCGCTTCCTGTAGTCGAAATGGAGCGCGGGGACATCGTGCGGAACTCCGTGTCGTAAGTGTAGTCCGTTATGGTGGAGAAACCGGACGTATCTGTGACGGTCTTCCTCTTGAGCAGGCACACTCTTGAGAAAGCCGTGGATACCGTGTACTGCACCATGCCGAAATGTGCAGCGTTGTAGGTCGAGATCCCGGAACGGGGACACCACACGTTTTCTGGAACCTCAAACTCGTTGTATGGGCATGCTGTCCTTATGCCAGCCGAGAACGTCTTCCTCTTTTCCTTCAGGTATTCGTAAGTCTCCAGGTATGCAATTTTCCCAGCATCGTCATACACGGTCTTAGACTTGAGCAAGGGTTCGCGATTTCCAAAGTCCCATACCGACTGCTGGAACAGCGATGGGTGCGTCAGTTTGTCGGATGATACACCGAACAGCTCAGTGAGTTCCTTTTCGTCGTATATGTATTCGGTCCTCGAACCGTCATCCCTGGTCTCTGTGACAAAATTGTAGAGCACCGGGCTTGACGAGGCTGTTACCGGATTGACTGGAAAAACAGAAGATGTCCTGTAACTGTATGGCCAGCTGCTGTTTTGTTCCGGGATAGTCGGGCTTGATGCACCTCGAGTTATCTGTACATGTGTGTAATAGTTCATCAGCAGTTCCGGATCCTCAGTGGTAAACGACATCGTATCGTAGCCGTACGTAGTCTTCCTCCCGGAGGAAGAAGCGTTGTCGAAAGCTGTGACTGACTTCACCCTCAGTCCTCCACACAGCTTGCTTCCCAGACGGTTGAGCTCGTATTCGTACAGAAATATGCCACCTGTCGGGACCGTGACCTTCTCCAGCACCCCGGCGAGCGTGCACGCGAGGTTGGGCGTGCGGTCGCGGTAGCCGACATCAACCGACTGTATGTCCGAGACCGTCCAATAAGTGTAGTCTTCAACACCCCCCAAGAGCCACTTTATCTGGTCTTCGGTAAAGGCGTTCCTTTCGGTAGATTTGTTTGTGGTATTTAAGTAACCCCAGAGGTCGCTCTCGCATGCTGGGCTTCCCATGTTCTGGGTAAGTGCCGGTAGCTTGGTCTGTTTATTGTACTCGAATTTCCATATTCCCTGCTCCGAGTCAGTGACTGACTTGAGTAGCCTCCTTCCGGTCAGGCTGTTATCGGTGGGCCAATTGTCCGTGTTGTCGAAAGTCACGGTCTTGCGCAGGTCTCCGGCCGAGTTGTAGACCTTCATTGTGGTCATGCGTTGCAGGGTCTTGTATGGATGCTCGTCGATGTATTCAAATTCAATCCTATTGCCGTCCCACTCTATCTTTTTGAGCAATTTCTGTCCGTAAGAAATTGTGTAATCGCTATTGCTGTGCCCTATACGGTATTCTTCCGACATAATGTAGTCTACTCCACCTGCATAGGAAGGTTGTTCCTTTATTATTCTCACGGGACCTGATGTTGCGGTTAAGCTATGGCAGTGCACGTCGACAGCTGTGGCATCAACATAAGTGAACTTGATATTCCCATAGGGTGTGCTGATGAGGGTCACGTACCATGTGGACGTGAAGGGCTGTTCGTTGAAGCTGTCAATAGTGCCTGTGTTCTCTTCCTTGCAGAAGTCGTAGGTCACACCGTCCGTGCCTCTGATGCGGAATGTGATCCCAACTCCGGTTTTTCCATAAGATGTTACCACATCGTTGCTATTGTTGAGCACTATGTACTTGCCGTCGGCATGAGAATACCGGAACACGCCTGTTTTTCCTGCAACGTTGAAGGTGTAGCGGTCACTTTCCGTGTCCCATTCGTGGGAATTTCCGAGTATCGAGAACAAATGTCCAATTTCAGGACCTCCTCCAGTTTCCTGAATCACTTTGATCATGTTCTTGAAATTGTCCCTGCTGTAATACCTGTAGTCGGTTTGGGATGCTGATGCGAAGTACATGTCGGGGGCCCCGAGCACTGTTCGTGATATGGCTCCTCCCGCATTCAGGCACCATCCGAGACCTACGCATGTTGGAATCTGGTCGGGCTTGGAGCCGGAGGCATGGTAGCTTATGGAAATCGGGAGTACAAATCCTCCGAGGTCTATCTCGTATAGGGGGACGGATATGTCGGGAATCCCGGTGGTGTGGCTCACCGGATACTCGGCGTATTTGGCGATTGCCGCTGCCTGCGGCGACGGAGGTATCACACCGTCAAAGAACGACGGAGTGCCATCATTGTCAGAAAGGAGCATTATTCCCGGCTGCACGCTGTCAGTCTCAATTATTGCTTCTTCATGTGGTTCGGACTGATCCGGGACCTCGCTTTCTGTGGAAGTGCCTGCCATGGAGACTGCAAACGGTATGGAGAGAGTCACCGAGGCTGCGATAGCGTATTGTGATATGCGTTTCATGATGTCCTCCTTTCTTTATAAGATGACTTTTCTTGTGTATGATTCCTCTCCGGCTTCCACTCTCATGAGCAGAACCCCTTTCCATTCTGCAGATACATCCAGACTGTAGCGTTGCGCAACAGGACCGACCGCAACTTCCTTGGGTTCCGTAAGCCTGATGCCGGAATCTGTGAAGAGTGTGACGGTGGCGATGCGGGTGCCGGAAGGTGAGCTGAGGATGAAGGCGATTGTATTGCCGCTTAACTCGGGATTCCCGACCTTCAGGGATGTGCCATGGTCATTGTCACCTTGTCCGTATTCTCCGTATGTGTTATCGGTATCCTTAGCATGCGGCTTTTCTGCCACGTAATCCTCGCCTGTGTCGGAATACTGGAAAGAAGGTGGATAGTAAATGGCAAGCATACTCAGCGGTATGGTGTCGGCTGATTCGCCTCTTTCACTGAGGACTATGCGCGAGACGCGGCTGTCGGTGAGCACCGGGTAGCGAGCGTCTTCGGAGAACCAGATGGTGCGCTCGGTCAGAAGCCTTTCCGACAGCATGGCCTTCACATCCACTTGCATGTCGGAGATGATGTCTGAGGTAATGCTGTCAGGCATTGAGGCGTTGACGCTGTCCGGGTCTGCATAAGCCATGTCGAGGGTCCACTTAAGCCTTACCGTATTTCGTAGCGTATCAGTGCCGTCGGTCAGTTTCCAGCCCTCTTCTGCCCGGCTTGATGAGATGCCGACCGTCCTCTTGAGGATCATGCTGCCATACTGGAGCAGACTGCCTGACCATTTGTCGCGGACTGTCCCACCATCTTTCAGCGGAAAGTTGGCTGCATTGACGGCTGAGTCAAGACGGAAGTATGTTGCACGGTTCTCAAATCCTATATAGGACAAAGTGTCACCTTGAAGGAGGAAACGATGCTTCGTGGCGAACTGCACGTATGATATTGTGTCGCTATCGATATATGTGGCGGCATCGAGCGAGGAATCGAATGTGACGACATCCGGATCAATGGTCACGGTCTTGGTCGAGTCATTGATGGAGATAATGAGGTAAGGGGAGTATGCCAAACCGGGGTGGAGGATATCGCCGTTGCGGGCAATATGTCCGTCGTTCTGTTGGGCGTGAATGGAGAAAGCCGCAGCAGAAATTATAGCTATAAGGAATAAAAAGATATGTTTTTTTTTCATGATGGAGGAGATTTTTGGGTTATTGAGTGCAAGTTAATACAATTTTAGAAATATTGCAAGTATTATGGAAGTAAAATATGGAAATGTGTTGTAAAACATATTTAATCTTGTTAGTTTGGGAGAAAGTGGGATTGAAAATACTTGTAGTACATAAGAAAAAGGCTTAGGTTCAGTGTCGGAATGCCTAAACCTAAGCCTTTGATATGAGGATTGCGGTATATCTGCAATTATGCTTTAAACGGTATCAGAGTTTGTAGACTTCTACTCCGGCGAGGAGGAAGCATCCTGTACCGTAATCATCGAAATCAGGGACTGAGTCGTAGGCTACTGGTTGCCCGTCTTTAGGCTCTTTGCCGGTGCCCTGAACATATCCGAGATATCCGTTTTCATGTACGGCTTCTTTCACCATGGCATTCCAAGCCTTGGTGATGACAGGCATATATTTTACCTTGTCGAGGATTCCGTTTCTTACTCCCCATGCCATACCATAGACGAAGAGAGCTGTGCCGGTGAGTTCCTTTCCTCCGAAATTGTCAGGATCGTGAAGCGAGACATTCCAAAAACCATCAGGGCGCTGGCACTTCACGAGAGCAGCACACATATTCTGAAGATCCTTGACATATACAGCGCGATGCGGATCATCAGCCGGAGTGTCTTCAAGAACGCGCACAAGAGCGGCTACCACCCAACCATTGCCACGGCTCCAATAGCAATTCTTGCCGTTTGGTTCCTTGTAAGGAGGCACGAAATCAGCGTCGCGCCACCAGAG
Organism: Muribaculaceae bacterium; assembly: GCA_029060285.1. Taxonomy (GTDB): domain Bacteria; phylum Bacteroidota; class Bacteroidia; order Bacteroidales; family Muribaculaceae; genus Lepagella. The sequence goes on from JAIDUH010000220.1 coordinate 19,779, forward strand.
ACCTTCTTTCTCATTGTAAAGTCCGCCCGCAAGAGTGTTACGGCTCCAGGCATACATATCCCAAGCCTTTTCACTGTATTTCTTGTCGCCGGTGACGGCACTTAATTTAGTAAGCACCGGCATGCCCATCTGAATTGCATCAATCCAAGTCCAGTCATCGACCTGCGGAGTATTGACAAGCATATTACAGAGTGAAATGGTCTGTGTAAGCATCTCCGGTTTAGGGGTTAGTTTATAGAGGTCGATATATGTTTGTCCACAGGCATAATTGTCTGCATTGCGGGTTGTGGTCTCGTCGCGGCGCATACCCCACTTGAATCCTTCAGCCCAGTCAGTGGCATACTGCCAGTATTTCTTGTCGGGATATATAGAATGGAGTGCCATCAGACCTTCAAAGTATATGGAGCGGGTCCAGATATTAGCTTCATACACCTTCTTGCGGGAATAGTAGGGGATACCCAAAAGTGGATCCGGATGCTTGCGCATGTAGAGATCATTGACCTTGATAAGGGTCTTCAGAGTTTCCTGACGTGGAGGAAGTTCGTCCTTAGCCACAACGGCAGGAACTGCCATTAAAACGGCAAGGATAGTTAAGATTGTCTTTTTCATTGTAGGGTTTTAAATAATGCATAATTCATAATGCATAATGCATAATTCTTTGAAGATGAATTGTAGGCTAATACATAAATGATACTATGCGTTCATATTAGGTTAATATTCTTTATTGTTTCTTTTTGAGGGGAATTAAATTTACTTTGGAATTTAAACCGGATGGAACAATCTCCCAATCGGAATAGTCAACAATTTTCTTGCCGATGACACTTGCGATGTTGGCATCCTTGAAGATCTTCCATTTTTTCCCTTTTCGGTCGTAGTCTGCAATCCGGTTGGCAGGAAGATTCGTGACATCGATCTCAAGAGTGTTAAGTCCGGGTTGTAAAAATTCCCCTATTTCGATAGTGAATGGTACGCTCCATACTTTTCCGGCTTCATTACCATTGACTTTTACAGAAGCACTTTCACGGAGATCGCCAAGGTCGAGCAGCCATTCATCAGTTTCTATTCCTGAAGGGAGTTCGAAAGCAACTTTATAGCGTCCCGTAGCTGTATTGACTTTTGCTTCATCAACAGGAAGATTGGTCCAAGCTGTCACAGTATCCGTCTCGAAAGTGCCTTCTATAGCAGGTTGGCTTTCAAGGAATGTTATGCTCCATCCCTTGTCGATGGCTACAGGATTCCCTTTCTCATAATAAGTCCATTCATCAGTCGTGATATCATCTGGGAAAGTTTTTAGAAGGAGTGATTGTCCTGGTTCGACTTGCAAGAAAATCTCAGTTGTGCCGTTTGGTCCCTTGCGGGTTTTTGCTTTCCCTTTCTTGCCAGTAAGAGGATCGAAAATCATCACACTTTCAGCCGGGACTGCAAGAGTCTCCCATCCGTCAAGCCTGTTGTCGTCAAGCAGAGCGAGGAAGTAGTTGTGTCCGCCAACTTCATTTGTTCGGCGAAGAAGTGACACCCCTTTTGTACGAAGTGATTCAGGTGTGGCTCCTGTCATCCTTATGGCAGCCTGTATGTCTTTTGCAGGCGCTGCCATATCTTTTTTCAGGATGTCAAGTTGAGCACGTCGTTTTTCAAGATTTCCAAGTCCGGGGACATCAATAGGCAAATGCTCAGTAAAAATTACATTGCCCCCTTGCGCCTTCAACTCCTTCAGAGCCTGCAAAGTCTCTAACGGCATATAATTTACCGGAGGAATTATTATAGACTTGTATCTGTTGCCACCTTTTGATATGATGGACCCATCCTTATCTACACTTAAGTCGGCTATGAGAGCATCAGAAAGATAATCAGGGTCGAGACCAGCCTTGACAAGTTCGCCTACCATCGCCTTTACATCGGGCATCTTCTTATCCATGCTGTGAATATCAAACATCATATATATTCCATCTTGACGCTGCCAGATATCATCAATCGGGAAGTAAAGAAGCACATCCGAGTCAGGATTGCCGGCAGTCAGGAAAGCCTGGCATCTTGCGATATACTTGAAGAGTGCGTCGGCATCTTTCCAGATGGTATTGGTAGGGGACATATTGACAGAAGCATAGAAGAGCCAACCAGGGAACTCAACACCCTTGGGAGAATATGTAGCCCCATGGAAGAAAATGTGGTTGACGCCGGCGGCAAGCATCTGGTCGATTTCTGGTTTTGCTACAGACAGGGAAGTGTGGAAATGTTCAGTCAGCCAGGTTAACGTTTCAGCTGAAACCAACGGTTTGCCGGCAATATGTGCTGCAGAAGACGCGAATTTCAGTACAGCCGGATCGGCATCGCTGTGGCGGGAATCGCCGGTGGGATGCAGTCCGGGAATATTCAGTTCCGAGCGTCCGAAAGACTCGCATTCCGGGATATCAACGATCGCATATAGATCTATGATATTGGCAGGGCTACCGTGGCTTTGGTTGCGGATCTGTGCGCCATGGCTGTGTGCCCAGCGGGTCCAGAGATCTGTGAAGTTTTCGCGCAGAACTCGGGCAAGCGTATAGCGATAGTCTCTGACGATCCTGCCTCTCAGTTCTGTCTGGTTATTTTGGTCAGCAAATTCCGGAAGATATTGTTCAAGTCGATAGCCGTGGTCTTTGGCAAATTCTTCAAACAGACCTTTTGTCCAATCTGACCCATAAACTTCATAAGAGTCGTTGAACATCACCTTCGGGAAAATATCATCATTGCCGGCGAAAGCACGGTCGAAACGGTCGAGATACTTCTTTACAGCAATGCTGTCGTAGTGATTGACTACATAGCCTTCACCACCCGGAGCCGCTCTTTTCACCTTTTGAAATGTCCTTCCGGCGAAAAGAACATATACTTCCCAGTCCCCTTTCTTGGGAGCCGTCCAATTCAATGTACCATCTTTTTTTATCTTGTCAGTTATGTCGATACGTGTGTCGCCATTGACAGCCATTATTTTTTCAACTGTGGCAAATGGACGTTGTCTTTCATCCTGAGGTTCTATTTTGGCAGTCAGCTTTTTGCCGGGAGCCACATTCCACTTTTCAATGATAAGTTTCTGGGCACTTTCATTCTCTGTGACCTCCGGACCTCCGAAAGGCCATCCTGTGCCATTGTTCATCTCAGGTTGAAGACCAAGGCGTCGGCTTTCATTTGTGACGTGGCGAAGCATATCCATCCATTTTTCTGAGAGATATGGAATGTCGTTTGCTTCATTGCCTTGTACTCCATAAATGGGGGTGATCTCGAATCCACCCATACCTTGGCGAGCGAATTCTTCAAGATTGAAAGTCAGTCCTTCAGGATCGACTGCACTTCCTTGCCACCACCACCTGACAAATGGTCGGTTGACTGTGGTTTCAGCATACCAGTCGGCAGATTTGTCTTCGGCGTGAGTGAAGAAAACTGCGCTTCCGAGCAGGCATATTGCTGTGAGATATTTATATTTTGATTTCATGTATGTTGGGGGTTTTGCTTAATTTTAGGGGCTTTAGGGGTCTTAGGGGCTTTAAGGGCTTTAGGGGCTTTAAGGGCTTTAGGGGCTTTAAGGTCCTTAAGGTCTTTAAGGTCTTTAGGGTCTTTAAGGTCTTTAGGGGCTTTAAGGT
>JAIDUH010000221.1 GCA_029060285.1 Muribaculaceae bacterium
TTAGGGGCTTTAAGGGCTTTAGGGGCTTTAAGGGCTATAGGGGCTTTAGGGGCTATAAGGGCCTTAAAGTCTTTGGCAAAATCATTACAATATGCGTGCCAAAAATGTAAATATTTGATGCATAGGGATTAATGTTTTAGAGGGGTGTACGGAATCGGACGATTTTGTCCGAATTTGTATGATAGTCTCACACAGAGGGCACATTCTTTACAATCCCAAAAAAATGTCGGAAAGGAGATTAAGGGGTGGAATTTTATTATCTCGATTTTTTTTATTAACTTTGTGTCAAATAACTAACCCATATAAATCATGACAATGAAGATAAGAAAATCTTTGCTTGCGGCAATGGCTTTATGCCTGGCGGCGGTGTCGGCGAAGGCTGTCGACTATAGTAAATATTATGAGGGTCTTCCGGTGAAGATCAATCAGGTGAGGGAATTCTCCGTGCCTGAGTATTCCGTGAAGATATCTGATTTCGGGGGTGTCGATGATGGCGTGACCCTCAACACCAAGGCATTTGAGAATGCAATAGCACACCTCTCATCAAAAGGGGGAGGGCATCTGATAGTTCCGGAGGGAATATGGTATACCGGTCCAATTGTGTTTGACCATAACATAGACTTGCACCTTGACCGAGGTGCTCTCATCCTTTTCAGCGATAACCTTGCAGATTACCCTGTGATTAAATCAGACTGGGAGGGACTATCCACCTATCGCGCCATGTCTCCGCTTATGGCACGGGGGAAGAAAAACATTTCAATTACCGGCGAAGGGACTATCAACGGTAATGGCCAGGCATGGCGTCCGGTCAAGAAGATGAAGATGACCGATGGCCAATGGAAGAGTCTTATTAAGAGCGGTGTGGTAAACGATAAGGGTGACATATGGTTTCCTAATGAGAATGCCATGAAGGTATATTATGATAAGGAGACTCAGGAAAAAGTACACTCCGGTGACCCTAAAGCTTTGGAAGAAGCACACGATTTCCTCCGTCCGGTGCTTGTATCATTCATAGGGTGCAGCAATGTGCTTCTTCAGGGTGTGACTTTCGAGAATTCCCCGGCATGGAACGTGCATCCGCTATTGTGTGAGAATCTTATCGTCGACAATGTGAATATCCGTAATCCATGGTATGCACAGAATGGCGACGGCATAGACATTGAGTCATGCACCAATGTGCTTCTTGTCAACAGCAGTTTTGACGTTGGTGATGATGCCATCTGCATGAAGAGCGGCAAGGACAAGGATGGTCGCGACCGTGGAGTGCCCTCTTCTAATGTGCTTATCGATGGCTGCACCGTATATCACGGGCATGGTGGTTTTGTGATTGGCAGCGAGATGTCTGGCGGTTGCAAGGATGTCGTGGCTAAGAACTGTGTGTTTATCGGCACTGACGTTGGTCTTCGTTTCAAGTCGACACGCGGACGTGGCGGCGTAGTTGAGAATATCTATGTCGACAATATCAAGATGACCGATATCCCCGGAGAAGCTTTGATCTTCGATATGTATTACGGCATCAAACCGGGTGCTCCAGTGCCTCCCGTCACTGAGGAGACACCTTCATTCCGCAATATCTTCATCAAGGATGTGACATGCCGCTCGGCAGGACGGGCAGCCCTCTTTAATGGCCTTCCGGAGATGCCGATGAAGAATGTCGTGCTTGAAGACTGCCGCTTCCGCGCTAATCATGGATTCACTCTCAATCATGTCGATGGGTTGACAATGAAGAATGTCACTGTCGATGTTCCCGGCGAAAAGATTATCTATGGGGAGGGAGTGAAGGATGTGAAGATCAACGATTAACTATAAACGATTAACGATAAACTATCAACGATTAACGATAAACTATCAATGATCATTGTTTGTTTCGCGTTGCGGTTATAGAGAGTGGGATTGCTAATCAATCCTGATTATAAAAAAGGACGCACGAGCCGTGCGTCCATACAAATATGCTTTAGGGGGGAGGCTGGGAAGCCTCCCTTCCATATTAGATAATGCCGAGGATTTGGTTGGCGGCGTCTTTGGTGTTGACTTTCGGGATTATTTGCTCTACGGTGCCGTCGGGGGAGAGGAGGAATGTGGTGCGGACTATGCCCATGTATTCGCGTCCTGCCATTTTCTTCTTCTGCCATACACCGGCAAGCTGGCAGAGCGTGGTGTCGGTGTCTGCCACAAGCGGGAACTTCAAGCCGAATTTGTCGATGAATTTCTGATGACTTGCAGCGGAGTCTTTGCTTACACCGATCACCTGGTAGCCTTTGGCTGCCAGTTCGTCAAGACCGTCGTTGAGGCTGCAAGCCTCGGCAGAGCAGCCCGGGGTATTGTCTTTCGGGTAGAAATACAACACGAATTTCTTCCCGGGATAATCACTAAGCTTTACTTCTTTCCCTTGGGCGTCTACTCCGAGCACGTCAGGGAATTTATCTCCTATTTCCATATTTTGTTTGGTGTTTAAGTGTTTTTACATGATTTATCATGATATGCCATGTTGTAACATGATTAATCATGACTGATTAATATCACTAATTATAACAATCTCGATGTCTGATTTGTCAGCAATGGGTAAAGATTCTTTCCAATCAGTGATTTTCTTGTGAAGAATGTTGCAAATGTCTTCTTTCCCTGCAATTGTATCTACGCATCGCCACGCTGAAAGCAACGAGAGCATTTCATTGCAGACTGCGCTTGCATCCTCAATATCCACCCGATGGAAACGTATGCCATGGTCGTGGGCCATTTGTTTGCCAGTGACTTCATCGGAGTCAAAAACCGCTACACGGCATCCTGATTTGCGGTATTCAAGAGCTTTCTCACGGGCAATCCCATGGCATCCGCCGGCTATCAAAACGCGTCTTGCTTTGGGCTTTATGCCTGGAATCACTTTTTTTATCGCAAGTTTACCGCTTCGCAACTCCTCCATCCTCTTTTCGAGATAATTGTCTGCCATAAGTGAGTTTTAAGTTTTGAGTTTTGAGTTGTCAGATTCAGTTGCTTCACTGTTTCATATAACTAAAGGGGTTGTATCCGGTAATGGCTTCATACATTCCTAAACAGTGCGGTAGTGTGGATGGTGGGTGAGGAGTTCCTTGCGTAGGCGTGAGCGGTCGAGGTGGACGTAGATTTCTGTGGTTTCAAGAGATTCGTGGCCTAAAAGTTCCTGAATAACTCTGAGTGAGGCACCGCCTTCGAGGAGATGAGTGGCGAAGCTGTGGCGGAGCGTGTGAGGTGAGACAGTTTTCAGTATGCCTGCTGCAGCTGCCAGGTCGCGGATGATGTAGAATACCATCACTCTTGACATCTTTCCGCCTCTGCGATTGAGGAAAATAATGTCTTGAGAGTCTCTTTTAATGTTGAGCCGAGATCTTTGAGGAAGATACTCTTTAATAAGATCCATAGCGACGGGCGATATGGGCACAATTCTCTGTTTGCTCCCTTTCCCTTCCACTATCATGCAGCCATCGTCGAAGCTGAGCCTTGATAGGCGGGCATCAGTCAGTTCCGACACTCGGAGTCCGCTTCCATAAAGAGTCTCTATTATCGCATGGTTGCGAAGCGATTCCTCTTTGTCGGAGGGAATCTGATCTATCATCATGTCGATTTCTTCCGTGCTGAGCACTTCCGGAAGATGTCGTCCAAGTCTTGGAGATTCGAGAAGATCAGTCGGATTGGTATCCATTATTCCGGATAGTTTCAGAAATTTATAGTAGCTCTTGATGCCTGAAAGTATGCGGGCTTGGCTTCGAGGTCCTATACCGAGGTCGCGGAGTGTGGAAAGGAAGCTGTGAAGGTCTTTTTCAGTTGCTTCTGCCGGATTTAGACCCTCTTCCTCTAAATATTCCAATAGATGGCATACGTCAGAGACATACGCTTCGCACGTATTGCCCGACATACCGCGCTCAAGCGATAGATATGCCTCGAAATCCTGAAGTGATGTAGGCGTCATATTGAGTAGCTTACGAAGTCCATACCTTCGCGTCTTAAAATTATTGTGAAGGTCCCGGAGATAAGCATCAAAGTAGCTTGCTCTATCTTGTCAGGTTCTTTCCCGAAGACTAACATCCCGCATTCTTCTATGCCATCCATCTTCTTCCACATAGCTTGATGTTCGCCGGAATTGCAAACTATGAAATCGACATTCTTCGGACATTCCTTATTGGTTGCAAATTGTATTTTGGGAAACGACATCTTTAGGGCAGTGCAAAGGCGCCTGTCGCCTCCCGGTATCCATACGCGCTTAGGCCTGAGCAGATTGATTAGTCTCAGTGCCAACTTTGCATACCTTAGTCCCTTCCTGTCTTCATGATATTCAAAGTCGAGATAAGCGTCTGAGTAGAAACCATATTTCTTATCGGGTCGCACGCATTCTTTCACAATACGGAATGCCAAAGGAGAATGGACGCCATACCCACGGGTATGGCGCCATCTTCCAATCCAATTCATAATGCTCAATGCATAATCCATATTGTTTAATTCTTAATTGATTATTCAAGCAGGCATTGTAGCAGCTGAAATTATACATTAAGCATTATGAATTATGCATTAATTCGTAGATCCACTTGGCGATGGCTCCAAGGGCAAGGAGATAGATGAGTATTACGGAAGCCATGGCGATATTGTTGGCCTTTTTGACGGTTTCCGGCTCGAATGTCATCACAATCTCCGAGTCGCCTGCCGGAAGCCGTAGAGCACGAAGCACGTAGTCAGCTTGTCCGATCGGAGTCTCCTTGCCGTTGACAGTTGCTTTCCATCCCCATGGGAAATATACCTCCGAGAAGAGCGCTATGCCTCCCTTAGCAGAATGAGCTTTGTAGGTCAATTTATTGGGGGCATATGAAGTCTCATAGATGGTGTCTCCTTGGGCTATTGGAAGGGGAGTGCCGATGATGTCGGCAAATTTTTTGTCTGCTACAGCCGTGTTGCGGTCGGTCAGATTAGAAAGCGCCTCCATCTCATCCTTTGAACTCCCGACATATGTCAGCGTATCCACCAGCCATGCGTTTCCGAAGGCATCCGGGTTTACACTGTAGCCACCGTCAGTAAGGAAATACTTGGCGTTGAGCATGTTCAATACAAAAGGATTCCCTTTGGAGATCTGATGTTCGATGAGATCGTTGTAGCGGGTTAGCTTGGCGGCATGATATCCTCCGATAGTCTTATGAAAATAGCTGCTTCTTGCAGATGAGAATCCGGGGATATCCATCACCCTGTAGTTGCCCTTGTCTTGGAGGATCGCGAGGTCGGCTTCTGTCGGCACGAAAGCTGCCTCGTCGCTTTCGGCAGTGAGGAAGTTGTCGGAGTCTACGTATCGTTTGTCTACGGTATATAGGTCGATTAGCACTATCGCTGCCAACCCACAAGCCAAAACAGAAGCATTCTTGATGATTTTTTTCTCCCACAAGAATAGTAATGCGCATCCAAGGACAATGAATATCAGCGAACGCATCGCATCAGTAGAAACGAGCGACAGACGTCCGTCAGCGATACCATGCATCACATTGGAGTAAGCCGGATTAGTAAAGACTCCGGCTTCTTTCAGATACTCAAGTTCGGAGGCAGAATATGGCTCTCCAAACACGGAAGGTGCAATCCAGCCAATAAGGCATACGGCAGCTCCGCCACCCATCACACAGATCACAGTCCATTTGTTCTTGTTGAAGAAATTCTCGGTAGTGATGATCTGGCGTAAGCAGAGAGCTGCAAGCAATGGGATGCAGAATTCAGCTACCACAAGAATAGAGCTTACCGTGCGGAATTTATTGTAGCCCGGGAAATTGTCTATCATAAAATCGGTGAGAGCATTGAAGTTGTGTCCCCAACTGAGCATAATCGTGAAAATCGTAGAAGCGAACAGAGCCCATTTCATGGGAGTTTCCCATTTCCCTTCCACTACAAACATAGCAAGGATGGCAAGCAGCAGGACAAAGGCGCCGACATAGACGGGACCGTTAGTCATAGGTTGGTCGCCGAAATATTGTGTGAACTGGCTTACGAATTGCATTTCTTCAGGGGATAGATAACGGTCAGCCCCCATGTCGGTTTCTGCCACGGACAGCATCCTGTTTTGTCCTGCCGTAGGCTTTAGGGATGCTCCTCCTTTCACGTTCGGAATCAGCAGACTCCATGTCTCGTCGATGCCGTAGCTCCAGGCCGTGATAGCATTCTTGTCCATCCCTACGGCTGCCGGGGCACTGGGATCGGAGATGTCGGTGGCGCGTCCTCGTACGGTCTCTTTGCTATATTCCAAAGAATTGTAAAGACTCGGGGAATTGGCAGCAACCCCAATGAGCCCACAGACTATCGCAACGCATGTAGACACAGCCCATTTTCCGATAGCCTTCTCCTTGAAGGCTATCCAGAGATAAGCCAAGGCAATGCAGAGCATCACTATAAGGAAGTAATAGGTCATCTGCGGATGGTTGCTCATCAGTTGCAATGCAGAGAAAAGGGCAGTGAGAGCCCCTCCGGCGAGCCACTTTTTCCGGTATATCAGTATCAATCCTCCGATTGTCGGCGGGATATAGCAGAGCGTGAGGAATTTCCAGATATGCCCTGCACCGATTATGATAATGAAGTAGGAGGAGAATCCCCATGCCAAAGATGCGAAAAGTGCTACACTCCAGCGCATCTTCATGCATAGGCACATGATGAAGAATCCGAGCATCATGCCGAAGAGAAGATTGGCAGGGGAGGGGAGCCCGAGCATGTAGACGCTCTGTATCCAGCTCAGAAGATCGTTGGCAGGATATGATGGAGAAATCTGGAAAGTCGGCATTCCACCGAAGAGAGAGTTTGTCCAACGTGTGCTTTCTCCGGTTTCAGCTTTGAACACCTGCTGTTCGTGTCCGTTAGCGAGCCCCTGTTGTATATCGTGTTGCTGGAGCACTCTTCCCTCCATGGCATCGGGGAAGAAAAACATAAAGGCGACCACTGCCAAAAGCAGAGCCGCCGATATGGTGAATATTAGGTTTTTCTTATTTTGCATCATCGTCGGTTTCAAGTTTGATCTGACGGTTCATTGACTGTTCGAGAGAAATGAGGGTCTCAGTCTCAGTCACCCCTTTGATGTGCTGGATGCGGTCGTTTAGGAGCTCCATTAGGTGCTGGTTGTCGCGTGCGAAAACTTTCATCAGCATTGAGTATGGTCCTGTAGTGAAGTGGCATTCAACAACTTCCGGGATGCTTTCGAGATCAGCCACAACGCCACGATACATAGAACCCTTTTCAAGTTTGACACCCACATATGTGCAAGTGTTATATCCAAGTTTTTTAGGGTCAACGTCATAGCCTGATCCGACGATCACACCCATTTCGATAAGACGCTGTATGCGTTGGTGAATTGCTGCGCGTGATACTCCGCAGACGATTGCCACGTCTTTAGAAGGTGTACGCGCATTGTTCATGATAATGTTGAGGATTTTTCTGTCAAGATTGTCGACTTTTTCCATGATTCTTGTTATCTGTTTTGTAGGTTTTTTAGGGAGGAGAGTTTCGCTTTTTCTTATCTTGGACCTTAGTTTTGGATAAAGACCGCGACTTTTTCTTTGCAAAGTTAAGATAAAAAAAACAAATAAACAATAGACGAACTAAAAAATCGTAGCAAAAAGATAAAATTTCATATTTCTGTTACATTTTCCCCATATAATGATTATGGCAATCTATACCATAACTTTATTGGTCTATGCGAGACTTGGCAAAAGCCCCGGCAACCCATGCACACACAATGGTGATCAATGCTATAGGAAGTGTTGTAATCAATAGATCCATAAACTCGAGCCTTACCGGATAAGCCATCGGCAACGCGTCTCCTCCTTGGGCTATAGTGATGAATCCAAATTTTTCTTGAAGCAGACTTAATGCAGATCCCAACAACAGTCCAATGATGCCACCTATAAGAGACACAAGCACACTTTCCCACCTGAATACACCGGATATCGAATTGCGATTCATCCCGATTGCAGCCATAGTATGCATCGAATCCTCTTTTTCCAACACGAGCATCGAAAGAGTCGTGACTATATTGAATGATGCTATTATAAGGATGAAGAAAAGTAGCAAGAAAGTCATCCATTTCTCTATTTGCACCATCCTGAAATTTACTTCCTGAAGCATCAGACGGTTTTTTACTACATATTCACCTCCTATTTTTGCTGACACTTCATCCATCAGAGAGTCGACATCATAGGGATTTTTTACTTTTATTTCAATTGCAGTCGCCTCTCGGTCGTAAAGCAAGAGATCTCTTACCAGGGATATGTCGGTAAAGATGGTATTCTCATCATAAGTGTCTTGTAACGATTGGAATACATCCGCTACATTCAGGGAGTCCATGACGAAAGCTGCAGCCGGATTCGCAGGATTGAATCTTCCGGTCCTTTTTGGTGCAAAGACAGTCAGGGGCATGCTATAGTCGAACATGCCCAACTTGTAGGCAAGTCCGATAGATATCAATGCCGGGTTGGATGTCTCGGCGTCTTTCAAAGACACTCCCCCTGCAACTCTAAGAGAATCAATGGAAGTGACTTTAGAGTAATCAGCGGGCACGATCCCCTTCAAAGAGACGGGTGTTTCCCTGCCATTGTAATAGCCAAGTGCATTGTCGGTCAAAGTCGGAGTGGCAACGGCAACCCCCTTGATTTTACCTATCTCAATAGCCAATGAATCTCCGTTTGCAATAGTTTTCCCCTCTTTGGGCACTACCATAATGTCGGGGGATAGGGTGTCGAGTCTTCCGGTAAGGACAGATTGAAAACCATTGAACACCGATAACACGCACACCACGGCGGCAGTGGCCACAGCGACCCCTGCCACCGAGACCAATGCGATGGCGTTGACCGCACTATGCGACTTCTTTCCGAAAAGATACCGCAGTGCTATTATAAAAGGAATTGATTTCAACGATAAACTATCAACGATTAACTATCAACGATTAACGATAAACGATCAACGATCAGCAATCAACGATTAACTTGGTGCTTAATCTCAATTATCTATTCTTGCCACTTCAGTCTTGACTCTTGCCACTTAACTCTTCTTCAGGTCGTCGGGGTCGACGTAGTCGTCAGCTGTGCCTTTGATTGGGTCTGAAGCAAGGAGGCGGTCGATATTTTCGGCGTAGTCGAGGGAGTCATCGAGATAGAAGGCGAGGTCGGGGCATTTGCGGAGGATCTGCTTCACAGCCTGAGCAAGTTCATATCTCACTGTCTTGCTCTGCTTCTTGATGTTTTCAAGAATTTCGTTTGATTTTTCCGGTGGGAAAATACTCAGGTAAGCCTTTGCCACTGAGAGGTCGGGGGAAACGCGGACTGCGCTTACCGATACAAGTACATTTCCCATCGCTGCCGTCTGGCGGCGGAATATCTCACTCAGTTCTTTCTGTATGAGTCTTGCTATTTTAGCTTGTCTTTTTGATTCCATAGTTATTTCTGTTTTATAACATAACGCTGGATAGGGGGTGTTGGTTTTATAGGGTGAGGCGTTAGGGGCTTTAAGGGCACTAAGGGCTTTAAAGGCATTTAGGGGCTTCTAGGGCTTTAAGGGAACTTGGGGCTTTAGGAGCTTTAGAGACATTTGCGAAGGAGGGTGATGCCGTCTCGGACAGGCAAAATTACGGTCTCGAAGCCGGGTAGAGCTTTTGCCATATCATTAAATTCCCTGACTCCTCGTGTCTGAGGGTCTTTCTCATAACTCGGGTCGCATACGTGTCCCGACCAAAGGGTATTGTCGGCAATGATTAAGCCGCCGTGGCGCAACATCCTCGCCGCCTCCTCAAGATATTCAGGATATTGACGTTTGTCAGCATCTATAAATATCAAGTCGACACTTTCATCTGCAAATTCCCGGCAGAGATCCAATGCTTTTCCTATTCTCAACTCCACTTTCTTTCCATGCTCTGCCGAGTCGAGTTGCTTGCGGATAAAATCTTCAAGTTCATCATCTGCCTCAATTGTGACAAGTTTGGAGGATTCGGGCATTCCTTCAGCTATACAAAGGGCTGAATAGCCCGTGAACGTGCCGAGTTCGACGGCAAGTTTAGGAGCGCACAGCATCGTCAGCATCTTTAGCAGTCGTCCTTGAAGATGCCCGGAGCACATCCTTCCATTGATCAGCCGCAGGTTTGATTCTCTGGTCAGACGTTTCAGATGTTGCGGTTCTGCCGATATATGAGAGTCAATGTAGGCATCAAGCTCAGATTCAATCTCGTAGTTCATGTTCAGGAGAGGATTGCACGCAGAGCAAGGAGATATCCTTCAAGTCCGAGTCCGCATATTGTTCCTTTTGCAGCGGAGACAATGACATCGTTATGTCTGAAATCCTCGCGCGAGTGTATATTAGATATGTGCACTACAATCACCGGTATGGGCGACATTTCTACAGCATCATGTATGGCGTAAGAATAATGTGCGTAAGCCCCGGGATTTATCACAATTCCGCGGCATACCGGGTCGAAAGCCAGTTTCTGAATATGGCTGACTATGTCTCCTTCAGAATTGGATTGGTAGTATTCAAGGGTCTCCAATCCATCTGAGAGATCCGACACAAGATCTTCTGCCTGGGGCAGAAAATCCTCGAAAGTAGTGCTTCCGTAGATATTGGGGTCTCTGCGTCCGAGCATATTCAAGTTCGGACCGTTGATTATTGCGATCATAAAGATTAAAGATTAATTAAAGATAAAAGATTAAATTATGGGAATCCATGGGAAATCATTGGAATCCAATAATTTTAAATTAAATATATTATTTTGGGGAGGAAGATGATAAGGCCGGCAGCGGCAGCGGCGATTGCCATCATCAGGACTCCGGCAGCCCCTACGTCCTTGGCCTTTTTGATAAGGGGATGATATTCGGGGCTGACAAGGTCGGCTATCGCTTCCACTGCAGAGTTCATGGCTTCAGCCATGAGCACTCCCCCGCAGCAAAGCGCCACGATGCACCATTCAATATTGGTAATCCCTAAAATGAATCCCAATATCACCACAGCGGCCATAGCCGCCACATGTATACGCGAGTTATGCTCATCGCGAAGCAGCGTGGCAATGCCATTGAAAGCGTATCCAAATGACTTCGCCCGCTTCCTAAAAGAAAAATTTTCCTCCTTCATACTGCAAAATTAATCATTATCGCCCACAAATCCAAACACGCTCTGAAAAAATAACCACATGTACTTGCGCCCCCTCATTCCTCCGCGCTCTCTGCGTGAGAACACTTGCACTGCACGTTACGCAAAACGCGCACAGTGGTTAAAAATCATTAAGAATGCTTTTTTTTGGTCCTTTTTCACTGAAAGGTATTGCTGATTTCCTAAATTTTGTTTAACTTTGCCGCAAAATTGCGAGGGATATTGTTATCCTTGCGCCTATCATTGGCAAAACCGCAAGAAAAACACTTAAATGTAACAAAAACCCAATAATAATACTTGACAATATGGCAGAGTTAGATTTGTCCCGCTACGGGATCAAGGGTGTAAAGAAAATCATTCACAACCCCAGCTACGATCAGCTTTTCATTGAAGAGACAAAACCGGGTCTCGAAGGCTATGAAAAAGGTATTCCTACAAGCCTTGGCGCCATTGACGTAATGACAGGCGTCTACACAGGCCGCAGTCCTAAAGACAAATATCTCGTAAAGGATGCAACTACAGAAAACACTGTATGGTGGAACACTCCGGATTATCCTAACGATAACAAGCCCATCACTACAGAAGTGTGGAAAGAGCTCAAGAAAATCGCTCTCGACGAGCTCGCAGACAAGGAACTCTATGTAGTAGACCTCTATTGCGGTGCTAACGCAGCTACCCGTCTTAAAGTTCGTTTCATCGTTGAGGTGGCATGGCAGGCTCACTTTGTGACCAACATGTTCATCCGTCCGAAAGAGGAAGAACTCAAGGACTTCGAACCTGACTTCGTAGTCTACAATGCTTCTAAGGCTAAAGTTGAAAACTACAAGGAACTCGGCATCAACTCCGAGACTTGCGTTGCTTTCAACATCACAGACAAAGAGCAGGTGATCATCAACACTTGGTATGGCGGCGAAATGAAGAAGGGTATCTTCTCAATGATGAACTACTTCAACCCACTCCGTGGCATCGCTTCAATGCACTGCTCAGCCAACACCAACATGGAAGAGACCAGTACAGCTATTTTCTTCGGTCTTTCCGGCACAGGCAAGACTACTCTTTCTACAGACCCGAAGCGTAAACTCATCGGCGACGACGAGCACGGCTGGGACGATGAAGGTGTCTTCAACTACGAAGGTGGTTGCTATGCAAAGGTCATCAACCTTGACAAGGAAAGCGAACCCGACATCTACAACGCCATCAAGCGTGACGCTCTTCTCGAGAACGTAACTGTAGTAAACGGAGAGTGCGACTTCGCAGACAAGAGCGTGACAGAAAACACCCGTGTTTCTTATCCTATCTATCACATCAAGAATATCGTTAAGCCCGTTTCCAAGGGTCCGGCTGCTGACCAGGTAATCTTCCTTTCAGCTGATGCATTCGGAGTTCTTCCTCCGGTGTCTATCCTCAACGACGAGCAGACAAAATACTACTTCCTCAGCGGCTTTACAGCTAAGCTCGCCGGTACAGAACGTGGCATCACAGAGCCAACCCCGACATTCTCTGCTTGCTTCGGTGCAGCATTCCTCAGCCTCCACCCGACTAAATATGGTGAAGAGCTCGTTAAGCGCATGAACCAGAGCGGTGCCAAGGCATATCTCGTCAACACCGGTTGGAACGGCACAGGCAAGCGTATCTCCATCAAGGATACCCGTGGCATCATCGACGCAATCCTTGACGGCTCTATCCTCAAGGCTCCTACAAAGACCATCCCTTACTTCGACTTCGTAGTTCCTACCGAACTTCCGGGAGTGGATCCTAAGATCCTTGATCCGCGCGACACCTACGCAGATCCTGCAGAATGGACTAAGAAGGCAGAAGACCTGGCAGCTCGCTTCATCAAGAACTTCAACAAGTTCACTACTAACGATGAAGGTAAGGCACTCGTGGCAGCAGGCCCAAAGCTTTGATCAGCTTAACACACATACAATAATAAGGAAAGCTCTGACCCGATAAGGTCAGGGCTTTTTTCTTTTTACTTGAATGGCAGTAGGGTCTTTAGGGGCTCTAGGGGCTCTAGGGGCGTTAGGGGCTTTAGGG
>JAIDUH010000222.1 GCA_029060285.1 Muribaculaceae bacterium
AACAGAGAAGTTAAACCTTGTAACGCCGATGGTACTGCGAAAGCGGGAGAGTAGGTAATCGCCGCCTTAGAAAGCCGAGTCCGAAAGGGTTCGGCTTTTTTTGTATGATCGAGGCTAATTGGGCTTAATGCTAATTAGGCTAATAAGTCTAATACGACGAATAAGTCTAATAGGTCTAATAAATTTAGTTGGGCTAATAAGTTTAAATAATCTAATCTAAGCTCTATAAAAAGGCTTTTACGACTTTCCCATTGAAGACTTTTATATTCAAGTGAGTGTCAGTAGGCAGGTTGTCAGGTATATTGAAATAGGATGGAGTGAGCCAGTAATTGGCGCCAAGTGCATCTGTCACTCTCCAAGCTGCTCGTCCCGGTCGCCGGTTGCCATAGCGATCCGTAGTTTCTGAAGCAAGCTTATGGAATGTTTTCTTCACCTGAATATTTGGAAGCGATTCATAGATATAGTCATCTGCAAGAGACTCAACCCTTTTATATATTGTCGCGGGATCTGCAGCCTGAGTGCCGGCAGGAATCTTCTTTTCAGTATCACGATATAGATGGGGAAGATTCCAATCCTTATTTTCGTAAAAGCCCTTTACATATTTCAGCTCCCATTTTGCCTGAGGGTATGCTCCCCCCTCTGCGAGCGCGGCTGCAAGATTCAAATGTATCTTGCCCTTGAATTCCTCCTGTCCGGGGCAACGCAGGGCCTTATAGAGAAGACTCACTTTAAGACGCAGTTCATCATTATCTGTAATCAGAGCAGCCAACCGACTCCAAAGATAGAACTTTGAGGATGAAGCAAGGATGGCATTTCGGAGCATTCCGATTGCTGCCTCCTTATCCCCGGCAAGTTCATAAAGTTGTGCACATTGTGCGTAAAGATTCGAACCGGCTGGATATTCCTTAATTGCTCTGCCAATGATAGCCATAAACTCAGGAGATGCGGGTATTTTGGCAGCGTAAAGTTCGTCAACATAACATGTAATCAGTTTTTCTACTGTTGATGACAATTCTTTCCCTTCATGCTCCTTTCGTCTCCAATCGCCGGGTCTAAGATTATTTAGATCCCATAGATCTATAAACTTCACAATGGAAAATCTCGTCGCGTCTGTGACGGGATGGAAACCCTCTTTGTTTCTTGTAGTGAAAGCTGACTCTGCAGCATCCTTATATAGACGGAATGCTTCTGTAAGAATCATGGAATGAAGCTTGTGTGGACGTTCTACTTGAAGGCCAAGATAGTGTGCCAGCATTTGCTTACGTTCGCGGATGGCATGTGCAGGACTCTGATGAAGAGCGTAGTAGATGATCCACCCGAACGCATAATGACTTTTAAGTGGAAGGGCGCGGCTGGCATAATATGGAATGACTTCGGCATAGACTTCAACTGCAGCGCCTCCCTTGGCACGATCAAAACCGTCTGAAACAAACTTTATGAGTTCATTGGTATCCATGATATCAGTATTTTAAGTTTAGCGAACTCAATTTAATGAGTTAAAAGTTATTTCTATCGCAAATGCAAAGCTACACATAAAATATGATACTACCAAGTATTTTTTTATCTTTTTTGCAACAAATATGAATATTTTATGTTAGAGATATAGACACATATGAAAATGTTCTGATTATGAAAAGTTGTCTTTATACAGGAACGGGAGATGGAGGCACCACTTCCCTAGTCGGCGGAGAGCGAATCAGCAAGGTTTGCACTCGCCTTGAGGCATATGGCACAGTCGATGAGTTCTCTTCCTTTCTCGGAGTCGTGCTATCAGATTCTCAGTGCCCCACTGACTTGAAAGAGCAGCTTCTTGAAATACAAAACAGGCTTTTCGATGCCGGATGCTACCTTGCCACTGCAGTAAAAGAGGGTGATACCCCGTCCTGCAATGGAATTGGCATTGAGGCTGTAGAAAGGCTCGAAAGCCGGATCGATTCCCTTGATGAGGAAACCCCGAAAATAAGGGCATTTGTGTTGCCCGGAGGATGTGAACTTGCAGCGCATTGCCATGTTGCCAGGACGGTCTGCAGACGTGCAGAGCGAAGGATTCTTGAGTTGGCGATGGAAGAATATGTAGATCCGATACTTATCAGATGGTTCAATCGCCTGAGTGATTACCTATTCATCGCAGCCAGATATCTCAACTATTGTAATGGAGTTGATGAAATCACATGGACTCCTGCTTCCAAATCTTAAACACTTCTTAAACACTTGCCTCTAAGCCCGAATCTAAACGATTAAACAGATGGATTATTAAACAAAAAATATACGACATATGTACTGGACACTTGAACTCGCGTCAAAACTTGAAGACGCACCTTGGCCCGCAACAAAAGATGAGCTAATCGACTACGCAATGCGCAGCGGCGCCCCTATGGAAGTGATAGAAAATCTTCAGGAAATTGAAGACGAAGGCGACACCTACGAATCAATCGAAGAAATCTGGCCCGATTATCCCTCCAAAGACGACTTTTTCTTCAACGAGGAAGAATATTAACTGTTAAAATATCAGTTAATAAGTTGATAACCAGTCATATAAACAATATTAATTTGTTTGTATGACTGGTCTTTTATGGTCTAAAATGGACAAATAAGTTTGTATATTTGTTATGATTGGGGTCAATAATTGGGATTTGTTTGTATATAATTCAAACTTGTATTTTCTCCTCCGGAATATAATATTTCTTATTTCAAACTTTTCAGAGGAAGATTCTAAAGAACTAACTAACAGATGTTGACGATGTAGGAATTTTGAAGGACTTCTTCGAGAGGTTTACCATCAATTTTGACGGTGTCCCATACACTTTCATCACAAGGAACCATGTAAAGTATTTCTCCGTCTTGGTAATCATGTGTGTCTTGATTTCCCAGTCGGTCATAGATATATTCTTCCTCCTCATTTCTAAATCTAGAAACAGGAATAGGACAATTAGCCAAGTTGCCAGGCCTCGAGATTTTCCCCATTCCAAAAAAAGTTTGGCACTATAACCGAATGGTCTTGTTTGGGGAAATTTAGTTCACTTGCTTTTTTCATTTATGTTTAGTTTTATTATATTCAACAATTTTCTGTTCCTGCTCGGCTACCTGTTATCTCTGGTCATTATAATTTTTTTTCTGTTCTCATGCCGCAATGTTACGAAACGAACCACACCATATCCCTTATCTATCAACAGTATCAAAAAAAATTGTGAGTAGATTTAGGAATTATTATGTAATTCTATTTTCCCATAAAAAAGTTATTGGCAATTCATTGGCGAATCAATAAAAAAATGTTAACTTTGTAGGAAATAAACCGATAAATAAAGAGACCATGAAAACCCCGGCATATAATGAGGCAATGGATTATGCCCTCGCAGTTTTGAAAGCAGTAAAAGAAAGCGGATATGAGATGGATTATCCGTTGGAGCAATTCGTGAATGTCTCCATCTGTATTGGTGCAAATCTTGCAAGAGCGTAGGCGTCCATGGATCCAGAAGATAAGGCAGAAGAATATAAGGAAGCTGAGAGAAATACCTATCGATCTATTTACTGGGGGGATATTTTAGGTCATTTTGAAGAATATAATCGAATCCCTTTTGAATCACTTCGCAAGAAATGCGAAAGCCTATACTCAATTCTTTGCGAACGTGTAGATAATACAGACCATCATAGGCAATAGTTATATAATATCACTATGAAAATTCATCAAGAATATATAGACCTGTTTCATACTCTGATTGAACATTCAGAGAACGAGGTGGTGGAGTTTAAGAAGGCGGAGCGTAATTTCGATACTGATGATCTGGGTAAGTATTTCTCGGCATTAAGCAATGAAGCAAATCTACGTGGATTGGATTTTGCTTGGCTCATTATGGGGTACCACGAACCATCCCATACGATCATCGGCACCACATTTAAGAATAGTGAGGAAGGTCTGAATAAACTGAAATACGATATTGGACTTAACTCCACAGATAAACTAACATTTCGGGATATCATTCCCATATCGGTTGAGGGAAAGCGCCTCCTTATGTTCAAGATTCCAGCAGCCCCAAGAAATATAGTTGTTAAATGGAAAGGAATCGCTTATGGTAGAAATGGGGAGAGCCTTATTCCGTTGAACGAATCAAAATCTGATGAAATCAGATATCAGTCTCCGAGACCTGATTGGTCTGCTGAGCTTGTTCCAACTGCTACCATTGGAGACCTTGATGAACTTGCTCTTGCCACTGCCCGAATTATGTATAAGAAAGTACATAGTTCCACCATACCGGCAAGCGAAGTTGATGGATGGACAACAGAGGAATTCCTTTGTCACAGCGAAATGATGCGAGATGGGAAATTGACAAGAGCCGCGATATTGCTTCTTGGCAATCCGTTAGCCTTACAGAAGATTCATCCGGCTAATGCTCAGATTACATGGGTATGGAAAGATAAGGATGGTAATGTAGTTGACTACGAGCATTTCTCGATTCCTTATATTCTTACTGTGGATAAGATATTTGGGAAGATTAGAAATAAGACTATGCGGGAATTGCCGGGAGGAACACTATTTCCTGATACAATGAAGCAGTATGAGGATTACTCAATCCGCGAGGCTCTTCATAATTGCATCGCGCATCAGGACTATACCCTGGGAGGAAGAATAACAGTGGTTGAGAATGAGGGTTATTTATTTTACAGTAATAAAGGATCCTTCATCCCAAAAACTATTGAGAAGGTTCTTAAAAATAAGGGGCCTCAATCCGAATACCGCAATACCTGTTTGGCTCATGGAATGGTTCATTTCAATATGATTGATACCGTTGGAAGAGGTATTCCAAAGATGTTTAATGAGCAGCGTCGCAGATTCTTCCCAATGCCGGAATATGAGATAGACACTGAAAACAAATCGGTCAGTGTTACTATTTACGGTATCTCAAGCAATGATGAATATACGGATTTGCTGAAGAGCGACTCCTCGCTTAGTCTTATGGAATGTCTTTGGCTTGATGCTGTCAGACGTCATAAGCCAATAACAAAGGAAGCCGCTAAACATCTAAAAGAGCGTAACCTTATTGAAGGTAAAGCCCCAAGATATAATATTGCATTATCAGTGGCGCAAAAAACTCAACAAGTAGGTCATTATACTAAAGAAACGGGACTAAATAAAACGGCAATTATTAAATTAGTGTTGCAATTAGGAGTAAATTCAGGTAAGATAGGATTCAAACGGTCTGATGTCCTTGAAATGCTGGAACTAAGTCTTCCAGCTAACATGACAAAAACTCAGAAACTCAATCATGTTTCAAATATGCTGAGGAGTATGCAAACCTCAGAATTACTATCTAAAACTGATAATGGAAGAAGGTGGATAATAACTGATAAAGGAAGACATGAGATTTAGATTACGCGTATTTACGCGTACTTACGCGTAAATACGCGTAATCATATATGTTGGATCTTTCACATCAAAATAACTAAAATGGACCGTACAAGTTTTATAAAAAAGTATTCTCGTTTTGATACCCCTGACATTGCAGAGCGTATTGCAGAAAAAATCAATAAATACATAGAATATGACGGTATAGAATATCTTCCTGGCAGAGAAATTCATGGTCGGCATACAGGATACCTTGATATTTCATCAGGAGGATTCCGGAACGAATACGATTTCTTATGGCCTGTATTGAATATGTGTCAAGTTGATCGCAATGGGGTTGTCTCAGCTGATCTAAGGAAAATTAAAACGCACTTGGATAATTGGAGAACATCTCTACATACTGTGCCTGATGACGAGCTCGAATTTATAGGAGAAGATGACTTTACCGAAGATGATGACTTGTATGCCTTTCGCAGTGCCGCTTATAATGCTGAATTAGATGGATTCATGAAATTGGACTCACCCTCAGTTGAAGAAATCGTTGCCCATGAAGAAGCTTGTGAAGAAATATGGAATCTTTCTCCCGAAAACAATTTGCTTGCTGCGGGAGTAGAGGGTTCTGAGGTTTCAGATCATTCATATGAGCAAGAAGATAATACCTCAGATTCATCTTTCCATCGAGAGTACGACGCTGATGGTTATCCCATTTACACAGACGAGGAGATTGAAGTCTACGAGCAGGCTGTAGAGGATATGGATAAAAAACGTGATTCTTTCTTAAATAGATGCAGAGACATCTTCTACACTGAGGGTAAAGAAGCACTTCATGAATATCTTACTTATATCGAAGAATACAGCAGTAAACAAAATGGCTACGACTGTTTTGATGATCCCAATTATTTTGCAGACTATGAAATACGAGAAATAAGAGAACGCTTTGAAGTCTGGGACGAGGAAAAAGAAAGACTCAAAAGGGAGAAGATGTGGGAAGAGATGCAGAAATCCGTGGATGAGTATTGGAACGATCCTAATCGTGAACAAAGATGCGATTGGGTTAGCCCTACTCTTGTTGAAGACCTGAAGGATTATTTTGAAGAAAGCCATGATAAACCGTCGTTTGCTGAATTTGTATCCTTGATTCGAAGAGGAGAATTCGGCAAACTTCCAGAAGATTATGATGGCTTGGCAGCGCCCGGCGACCCCGGCTATTATGGAGAGTAGAAAACCCATAAGATATTTGTTTGTATAGGAATATTACAGTTTAGCCTTTTATGGTCTGTAATGGTCAAAATTGTTTGTATATAAGTGTTTGTAATTATGATAAAACGTTGATAATCAATATTCTTCATCTTCTTCAACGAGGAGGAGTATTGATCGCAGATCAATTATTTAAGTCATTGTAATTTTTTAAAATTACATAAAGATCCATCTCAATTTGGGGTGGATTTATTTTTCTTATAGCCGGATTTGCATTCAGGATACATTTTTCAGATGTGATGTATGTTTCTGAGTTTACATATATTGGAAGGGGGACGGCCGGCATCAAGCTCTGTTTTCATAAAATCCATATCAGCTGCGACATGAGCAAAAAACTGACGGTAACCTCTGCACAAGCTGTTTAAGCCGGGTTCCCCGTAACGGTCGGTGGCAAGGCGGTTTTTCGGGCACTCTCCGTGACAGGCAAAAAGCCATCGGCACTCCCGGCACTCCCGAGGCAATGAAGACTCTTTAGACCACCCGAATCGCAACTGCTTCTCGCCATAGAGCATTTCCGAAAGTGGACGTTCAAGAATATTACCGAGCCTATATTCTGGTCGGACGAAATGGTCGCAGCAATACACGGAGCCGTCGGCCTCTACAACCGGAGCCAGGCCACACGTAGCCGACATTGAGCACACACTAGGAGCCACACCTGCCCAATTGGCCAACGTGGCATCAAACAACTGCACAAACAGCTTGCCGACATCCTGCTTCACCCATTCATCATAGAGTGAGCAAAGGAAACGGCCCCATTGGTCAGCCGAGATAGAACGGTCAGGCTTGTCAGGTTCCACCACAGGCGTGAATTGCAGGAACTCGCATCCGATGTCACGAAAAAAGTGATAGAAAGCTTTCGGATATTCCACATTTACAGCATTGACCGTTGCCATAGCGTTCCATTCCACGCCGTGCCGTTGCAGCAACCTGATGCCACGCATGACATCGTTCCACGTTGAGATTCCCCCCGATGAGCGTCGACAGGCATCATGTAGCTGCTGAGGTCCGTCAATTGAAATGCCAACAAGGAACCCATTGTCTCGCAGGAAATCACACCACTCGTCAGTGAGCAGAGTGCCGTTGGTCTGCAAGCAGTTGTCTATCCGGCGGCCGCCGGCATATCTACGTTGCAGTTCAAGTGCCTTTCGGTAAAAGCCAAGAGGCTTCAGCAGCGGCTCTCCACCATGCCAAGTGAAAAGTACCTGCGCAGTATTCTGCGACGCAATGTATTGCCGGATAAAATCTTCCAGCAGTCGCTCATTCATTGCTGTCCCGCTTCCTTTTTCAAGATAGTAGCAGTAGTCACAGCGTAAATTGCAACCGGAGCCTACAGGCTTCAGCATGGCATACATCGGGCGTGCAAAGGGCTCTATGACGATGTCATTCATTGTCTATGGGATAATTGGGGCTGGGCGTACGCAAGCGATGCATCATCTGATCCAGTTCCTTTACCACGTCGGGATACTCTGCCGCCAGATCATGCTCCTCCGCCGGATCCTCCTTTATACGGTACAGCTCAAGCGGAGCGTTCTTTTTCACCGTCACGCACTTCCAACCGTCGTAACGTATGGCCCGTTGCTTGCCGGGAAACTCCCAATAGAGGGGGCGGCTGTCTGTATCAATGTCCTGTCCGAAGAATAATGGTGAAATATCCATTCCGTTAGTGTCAGAAGGCACAGCATCATCGCTCCCTGCCAGTCGTGCCAACGTAGGCATAAAATCGGCGAAATATACCAGGTTGTCAATCTGTCGGGCAGGAACACGCCCCGGTTGGTTGACGATCAAAGGCACACGTATACCCCCTTCGTAAAGCTGCCCCTTGCGCCCTTTCAGCCCTGCTCCGCAGTTCAGCTCCTTCAGCGGTGCCATTACGGCAGCCCCATTGTCAGAGGCAAAGATTACGATTGTATTATCGCGCAGTCCCAATGCATCAAGCGTGCCCAAAAGCCGACCTATGTTATAGTCCATATGTGTCACCAATGCGGCATAACGCTTAGTGTTCATCGACCATTCCCCTTGTTCGTCATACCATGAAGTATCGTCAATATTGTAGGGCTCATGTGGTGCATCGTAACCGAGGAAAAGGAAAAACTGATTGTCCTTGTTGCGATGTATAAAAGCAATGGCGTCGTCGGTGGAAATCTCTGTGTTGTGTCGCACATGGGCATCGTGTTCATTCTCACGGATGTTTATCAGGCTGTCGCCGTGCAGGCGGTAATAGGGATAGTAATATGGCGAATTGCTGTGTACGGTGGCAATGGTCCAGCCGTAGAATTCATCAAAACCGCGGTGGTTTGGCGACGCACCCGGGTCGTAGCCATCAAGATGCCATTTGTTGACAAGGCAGGTACGGTAGCCAGCCGCACCGACAACGTTGCCCAATGTAATATCTTCCGGAAGCAGATTGGCGCGCCTCACAATTGTTGTGTCTCCGTTTGTCTGTATTTTCAGTCCTGTCATTCCTCCCTGATAGCACTGATTGTCGCGAATACGTGTGTTGCCACTATTCTTGCCGGTCATCAGTGAGCAGCGCGACGGAGAGCTGATGCCACTGCCTGCGTATGCCTGGGTGAAACTTGTGCCTGTGGCAGCCAGCCGGTCGATGTTAGGGGTCTGGATATATTTATTGCCATAGCAGGCCAAGTCGCCGTATCCCATATCGTCAGCCAGGATGAAAACAATGTTTGGCCGCTCAGGGGTAGCCTTCTGCTGCTGTAACTCCGCAGCCTGTACCTGCTGCCCCAGCAGTACTCCAACAGCCATTAAAACGTTCTTCATACAGAATTTATATTTTAATCCAAGCGTTCAGGACTCCACCACCACATTCCGGTTCTCAGTAAGTGATGGTAGTTAGATCATATTTAGATTGCAAATATAGTAATTTATCGTCATTTATCCAAATTTGCAATAAATTGCATTATCCTCGCAGAAAAGTTACTTTATTCAGAAATATTGCTTGGCCGCTGTTTGATGTCTCAAGACATTCAGCCATTGTTCAAGAGTCATATTAGCCTGGCGATGAGTAGCATTGGTGATGAAAACAGCCTGAAGATAATGACTCGAACCCTTTCATTGATAAATGCGTTATAATAACAAAAACCTCAATACTATGGAAAGAAAAGAACTCATTGACATTATAGCCGCAAAGGTGACGGAAGTTATTGAAAATCCCGGATTTTGGGGAGATGACCCTCAGATAAGCATAATCCCGACTACATTGTTGGTTGGCATCGAGAGGCACAAGGATGCCGACCGCTCAATCGCCTTCAGCGACTA
>JAIDUH010000223.1 GCA_029060285.1 Muribaculaceae bacterium
CTTGATAAAAAGAATTGATCCTTTCATATTATTTTGTTATTTTTTATATTCGTAAATAAGTCGAAACAACTTCATTATAAGATTTATAAAATTTATAAGTCTTATAAGCTTTGTAAATAGAGGTTATATTATAAGTAGACATTATGCCGAATCACTCAATTATTTGCCAAGGAATTCGCGGCAGCAACGCTCGTAGGCGGCTTTAGGATCCTCAGCTTTTGTGATGGGGCGTCCTACTACAATGTAGTCAGAGCCTATTTCACGAGCCTTTGCCGGCGTCATTACACGCACCTGGTCGTCGGCTGCGGAGTCTGCAAAGCGGATTCCCGGAGTGACGGTCACGAACTTGTCGCCACAAGCAATCTTTACGATTGAAGCTTCTCGGGGGGAGCAAACCACACCGTCAAGTCCCGACATCTGGGCATTCTTAGCATAGCTGGCTACTACTTCATCCACTTCGCCCGGTATAAGGAGGTCTTCGTTCATAAGTTCCTTACTCGTGGAGGTAAGCATTGTGACAGCTATCAGCAACGGACGAGTTCCGTCGGGGCGGGTAAGACCCTCTATGGCAGCCTCCATCATCTTGTGGCCACCGAACGCATGGAGATTGGTCATATCCACATCAAGGTGGGAGAGTACCGACATTGCGCTCTTCACTGTATTTGGAATGTCGCAGAGCTTTAGGTCAAGAAATATCTTGTGTCCTCTTTTCTTTATTTCCTTGATGATTTCCGGACCGGCAGCATAGAAAAGTTCCATACCAATCTTGACATAGGGCTTAGTGTCGCCGAAGCGGTCAAGAAACTCAAGGGTGGCTTCCATTGAAGGGAAGTCGCACGCTATGATCACATCTTTCGCCATGATATTCCAATTATGTCTTTTATATTGTTTATTTTGAGTTTTTTCAGCAGGTCGGGAAGTCCATCTGCGATTTTCTTGCATGCCAAAGGATCTACAAGATTTGCTGACCCGATCTGGACTGCAGTAGCCCCGGCCATCATCATTTCTACTACATCCTCTGCACTGGATACGCCACCGCATCCCATCACCGGAATATTGACTGCCTGAGACACTTGATACACCATTCTTACGGCTACCGGAAATACTGCAGGACCCGAGAAACCACCCATCCTGTTTGCAATGACAGGGCTTCCGGTGTTGATGTTGATGCGCATGCCAAGAAGGGTATTGATGAGTGTAAGGCCATCTGCACCGGCTTCTTCGCAAGCCTTTGCTATAGAGACAATATCCGTGACATTAGGAGAAAGCTTGATGAAGACTGGCTTCTTGACGGCTGACTTTACAGCGCGGGTCACTTCTGCTGCTTGTTCGGCTGATGTCCCGAAAGCCATTCCCCCGTTGTGTACGTTGGGACAGCTGACATTGACTTCAATGATGTCTACTCCTTCACATGCGTCAGCCATCTTGCAAGCTTCAACATACTCATCTATAGAGAAACCGCTGACATTGGCAATTACGCATCCTGAATATATCTTGCGTAATTCCGGCACTTCATGCCCATAGACTGTTTCAGCTCCGGGGTTTTGAAGCCCGACGCTGTTGATCATTCCATCCGGAGTCTCTGCTATGCGCGGGGTTATGTTGCCGAAACGCGGGTTGAGGGTAGTCCCTTTTATTGAGATGCCTCCGAGGATGTTGAGGTCATATATATCGGCAAACTCCTGTCCGAATCCGAATGTGCCGCTGGCTGGGACAAGGGGATTCTTCAGGTGGAATCCACAGAGATCGGTTTCCACTTGTGGTTCTCCATCAAGTTTCCTGTCGCGAGGGAGGGTTGGAGCAGGGGTCCCGTTTCCTTTGAAATGCTTCATCAGGATTGCATCAAATACAGGACCATCCTTGCAGACACGTTTGGGTCCCCAAGGCGTATCGATCGTGCATCCCATGCATGCGCCGAATCCGCATCCCATGCGCTCTTCCATGCTGACTTCTCCATTTTCGCAATCAAGTTCCCTGCCAAGTGCGGCGAGCATCGGAAGCGGTCCACAGGCATACCAGAAGTCCCATCCTTGCATTTCGGGTTTGCGTATGGCGTCTGTGACGAATCCTTTCACTCCCGCAGAGCCATCTACGGTTGCTACTTCGACGTCCGCACCCAGCTTCCGGAAATTATCTGCATAGAAGATTTCATCCGCCGTATTAAATCCAAGAGCGACTTTCACTTTCTTGCCATCGGCAATAAGCTTTCGGGCAAGAAGATAGAGTGGAGGCACTCCTACGCCGCCTCCTGCAAGAAGAGCGGTTTCCTTGCAACGGGATGTGTCAAAACCTTTGCCAAGACCCGTCAGAAGATCGAGCTCCATGCCTGGAGACATCTTGGTCATTTCTTCAGTACCCTTGCCGACAGTCTTGAAAATAAGAGTGAGTCGGTTGCCTTCAATGTCGCAGACAGAAATAGGGCGGCGCAAATAAAGTCCCGGTATGGATATTTCAACAAACTGCCCCGGCATCTTGAATGCCGAGCAGTCGCCACGGAGTGTCATTTCAAAGACACTTTCCGTGAGTCTTGTTATGCCTGTTATTTCAAATTTCATATATATTCAGCGTTCTGTCCCCAAAATTAACGAATGTAAGTGGAATAACCAAAAAATCGGGAATAATTCTAAGTTCTGAATTCAAAATTCTAAATTATCGACTGATCATCCCGTTTCCTTTGCGGCCATATTCTGCATCGATGGTGGATACTCCCATTGTGATTTCTTCGAGGACGTCGAGTAGTACCCTGACGGTCTCAAGTGCGGTGAAGATTGTCACATTGTTTTCGATGGCGATGCGGCGTATATCATATCCGTCGAGGCGCGTATTGTGTTGGTTCACGTCAATGGTGTTAATGACGTAGCTTACGTGTCCTTGGCGCAAGGAGCGCTCAATGTCGTTGCTCCCTTCGCTAAACTTACCCAATGTGCGGCAACGTATACCGTGCTCTTTAAGAAACTTGGAAGTCCCCCTGGTAGCTTCTACATTGAATCCGAGATCGTAGAATCGTCTGATCAGCGGGAGTGCTTTCTCTTTGTCAGCGTCAGATACTGTCACGAGCAGAGTGCCATAGTTGAGCACCTGCATTCCTGATGCCTGGAGCGATTTATAGAGGGCTCTTGTCAGCATATCGTCGTAGCCGATTGCTTCGCCTGTTGACTTCATTTCAGGGGAGAGATAGGAATCCACCCCCTTTATCTTCGAGAAGGAGAACGCTGGGGTCTTCACAAACCATCGTTTGCGGTCCGGATATAGCGTCATGTCGTAGCCTTGGCTTTTCAGGCTTTCGCCGAGCATGACCTTTGACGCGATTTTTGCCATTGGAACTCCGGTAGATTTTGAGAGGAATGGCACAGTGCGTGAGCTGCGCGGATTCACTTCGATTACATATACATTGTCCTCTTTGTCTACGATAAACTGTATGTTGTAGAGGCCTACGATGCCGATTGCTTTTCCTAAGCGTACGGTGTAATCTACAATTGTTTCTCTGACCTTGTCACTCACGCTGAAAGTAGGATAGACCGATATGGAGTCGCCCGAGTGGATACCGGTCTTCTCCACGTGTTCCATTATGCCGGGAATCAGCACGTCTGTACCGTCGCATATGGCATCCACCTCAAGTTCCTTTCCCATGATGTATTTATCCACGAGCACAGGGCTATTGTCCGATATATCCACGGCATTCTGCAGATAATGGCGAAGCGCTTGCTCATTGCCTACAATCTGCATGGCGCGTCCTCCGAGCACGAAACTTGGGCGCACCAAAACAGGATAACCGATTCTTTCAGCAGCTTTCACGCCGCTTTCGATGTCAGTGACTGCCTCTGCATCGGGTTGGGGTATTCCTGTCTCTCGCATGATGCGTTCAAAGTGCTTGCGGTCTTCAGCGCGGTCGATAGCTTCAAGCCCTGTCCCGATTATGTTCACACCTCTTTCGGCAAGCGGGGCAGCGAGGTTGATGGCTGTCTGGCCTCCGAGTGTCACCACTACGCCTTCCGGCTTTTCGAGATTCACGACGTTCATCACGTCTTCTACTGTGAGAGGCTCGAAATAGAGTTTGTCGGAAATGCTGTAGTCTGTTGATACGGTTTCCGGATTATTGTTGATGATTATAGCTTCATATCCTTGTTCGCGGATAGTTTGGATGGCATGGACTGTAGAATAGTCAAATTCCACACCTTGGCCGATACGTATCGGTCCGCTTCCAAGCACGAGGATTTTTTTTCTGTCGCTTACAATGGATTCGTTCTCATCCTCGTATGTTGAATAGAAATACGGCACGTAGGAATCGAATTCTCCCGAGCATGTGTCTATCATCTTATAGACAGGGATGATGCCGAGTGATTCTCTCATTTCGCAAATGTCGGTCTCTGAGCGGTTGCGTAGCTTGGCAATATATCTGTCGCTGAAGCCCATCCTTTTTGCCTCTCTGAGTAGGGTCGCGTCCAGAGTCTCGGCATCAAGTATTTCCCATTCCATCTTTATGATATTGTTAAGCTTCTCAAGGAAGAACAGGTCAATGCCGGTTTTATCGTATATATGCCATAGGGCGACTTTTCTGCGGAGCAACTGGGAGATAGCCAGAAGGCGGTCGTCGCGTCCCTCTTTTATGTAATCGAGGATTTCTTCAGTCGGCATGTCCTCAAATTTCTTTGAGTAAAGATGGTCTACTCCTGTTTCCAGAGAGCGTATGCCTTTAAGTAGCGATTCTTCGAAAGTCCTTCCGACACTCATTATCTCGCCGGTAGCTTTCATCTGGGTGCCGAGGAGGTTGGACGCCTCGCTGAATTTATCAAAGGGGAATCGGGCAATTTTTGTCACTACGTAGTCAAGGGCAGGTTCGAAGCTTGCCGGGGTATTGGCAATCTGTATCTCATCGAGAGTCATGCCGACGGCAATCTTTGCGCTGACACGCGCAATTGGATATCCGGTTGCTTTTGATGCCAATGCCGAACTGCGGGAAACGCGCGGATTCACCTCAATGATATAGTAATTGAATGATAAGGGGTCAAGGGCAAACTGCACATTGCAGCCCCCTTCTATTTCCAGTGCCCGGATAAGGCGTAGGGCTGAGTCCCTTAGCAACTGATATTCTTTGTTTGTAAGCGTCTGGCTTGGGGCAACTACAACGGAATCGCCGGTATGGACACCTACGGGGTCTACGTTTTCCATGTTGCATATGGTGATGGCAGTGTCATTGCTGTCGCGCATCACTTCATACTCGATTTCCTTGTATCCCTTGATTGATTTTTCCACGAGCACCTGATGCACCGGCGAAAGAGCAAGCGCATTGCGCATCAGTTCGCGCAGTTCATCCTCATTGTCGGCGAAGCCGCCGCCGGTGCCCCCGAGAGTGAAGGCTGGGCGAAGCACTACAGGATATCCGATTTTTTCCGCTACTTTAACTCCTTCATCTATGCTGTTGACAATTTCAGAAGGAAGTACGGGTTCTCCAAGGCTGAGACAAAGCTCCTTGAATAGCTCGCGGTCTTCTGCTTGCTCGATGCTTTTGAAAGATGTGCCGAGTATTTCCACGCCGCATTCATCGAGTATCCCTTTCTTGGCGAGTTGCACGGCAAGGTTGAGTCCTGTCTGGCCTCCAAGTCCCGGCACGATGGCGTCCGGACGTTCGAAACGGATGATCTTTGCCACATACTCCAGTTTTAGAGGTTCCATATAGACCTTGTCAGCAATGCCTGTGTCGGTCATTATGGTGGCAGGATTGGAGTTTACGAGTATCACTTCATATCCTTCTTCTTTCAGGGCGAGACATGCCTGTGTGCCGGCATAGTCGAATTCTGCAGCCTGACCGATGATGATGGGTCCGGATCCTATCACCATTACCTTCTTGATATCTTTTCTCTTAGGCATTTTTCACCTCCTTCCCTTGCTTTTTAGCCTCTGTTTCTTTCTTATGATCCTCCATTTCGTGGATAAAAATATCGAAGAGGTATCCGCTGTCTTGCGGACCGGGAGCACTCTCCGGGTGATATTGAACTGAAAATATATGTTCCTCTTTGTTTCTGACTCCTTCTACTGTGCCGTCGAGAAGATTGAGATGAGTTATCTCGAGATCAGTGTCTCGAATACTTTCAGGTCTTACGGCATAGTTATGATTTTGTGAAGTGATCTCTATTTTGCCTGTCTGCATGTTCTTCACCGGGTGGTTGGCACCGCGATGACCGAATTTCAGTTTGTAGGTCTTGCCGCCGAACGCCAAGGATATTATCTGATGGCCAAGGCAGATTCCGAAGATGGGGAGTTTGCCACGCAGTTTCTTTACGAGATTCTTTACTTCCGGCACATCCTCCGGATCTCCGGGTCCATTGGAGATGAATATACCGTCCGGTTTGAATGCCATGATCTGCTCAGCATCCATATTGTAGGGAACAATTATGACGTTGCATCCTCTCTTGTTGAGGGAGCGGATGATATTGAACTTGATGCCGCAATCGATGGCAACGACGTTGAACTTCTGGTTGGGAGTGCGTGAGAACCAACGTTTTTTGCAACTTACCTTAGCAACAACCTTTTTGTCTATGGGTGTGTCTTCTATCAGTTTCAACGCTTCTTCAATTGGGGTGTCTACTGGTACTATTGCAGCGCGCATGCACCCTTCGTCACGGATGATTCGGGTAAGGCGGCGCGTGTCGATTCCGCTGATGGCCGGGATATTTGCTTCCTCAAGTGTCTCGGTCATTGTCTTGGTGTATCGGAAGTTGGAAGGAGATTCGCAACATTCTCGCATCACCATTCCCCCGATTGTAGGTGCTTTAGTCTCGAAGTCGTCATCAGTGATTCCGTAGTTTCCTATAAGGGGATAAGTCATCACTACTATCTGGTTGGTGTAGGAAGGGTCCGAAAGGATTTCCTGGTAACCGACCATCGATGTGTTGAAGACGACTTCCCCGACAATGTTGCGACGTGCTCCGCAACTTTGTCCGGGAAATTCCATGCCGTTTTCCAAAACGAGTTTTACATCTGCGTCTTTCATCTTATTTATTCTGTAGAAACTATAATCGTTTATATTCGAACCTTAATCATTTATAATTGATAATTGATCATTAATCATTCATCATTAATCATTAATCATTGATACATCAAATCTATTAGTTTGCCTTCGAATATCAATCTTTCAGGTTGCCCGTAGAGTTGCATGCCTTCGAAAGGAGTGGCTTTGCCCATTGAAGCGAAGTCATTTGGGTTCACAGTCCATTTTTTGTTGAGGTTGAAGATGGCAAGATTGGCTTCACCCTCCACTTCCAGTCCGAAGATACGTCTGGGATTGAGGCACATTAGATCTACGAGGCGTTGCATGCTGATTATGCCTGTCTTGACGAGGTGAGTGTAGCAAACGCCGAAAGCAGTTTCAAGACCGACGACTCCCATAGCGCTACCTTTTAGTCCTCGGCTCTTTTCTTCGGCTGTGTGTGGGGCATGGTCTGTAGCTATGCAATCTATGGTGCCATCTTTGATTCCTTCGATAAGAGCGGCTCTGTCTTCTTTGCTTCTGATAGGGGGATTCATCTTGAATCTTCCTTCATCCTTAAGGTCTTCGTCGCAAAAGACGAGATAGTGTGGTCCTGTCTCACATGTGACTTTCACTCCACGTTTCTTTGCTTCGCGGATTAGTTCGACGCTTTCTTTTGTAGAAATATGGCAGACATGGTAGCGACACCCGGTTTCCTCCGCAAGTTTTAAGTCGCGTGCTATTTGTCCCCATTCGCTTTCAGAGCAGATGCCTTTGTGGCCGTTTGCCTTGCAATATTCTCCGTCGTGGATGTATCCCCCCTTTAAAAGGTCATTGACTTCGCAATGAGCGGCAATGATTACATTGAGCCGGGCTGCTTCTTCCATTGCCTGGCGCATCATTTCATCGCTTTGCACTCCGCTCCCGTCATCTGAGAATGCTACCGCAAACTCTTTTAGTGCTGACATGTCTACAAGTTGGCGCCCTTTGCGGTCTATGGTGATCGAAGCGTAGGGATATACATTGATTGCTGCATCTTCTTTGATATGTTTAAGTTCCTCGCTTATATGCTCTACGGAATCCGGGGTAGGGTTGAGGTTTGGCATCGCGCAGACAGAGGTGTAGCCTCCCATCATTGCCGCGGTCGTTCCTGTTGCTATGGTTTCCTTAGCCTCAAAACCCGGTTGGCGAAGATGGACGTGGACGTCACATAGGCCGTAAGTGACGAGCTTATCTTGCATGATGTATTCTAAAGTTGCCATATTCTCGGGAGCTATATAGCCTCCTCGTTTGATTCTTACGATTTTTCCGTCTAAGACTTCGATGGATGTGCCTTCAGAGACACCATCTTTGTCAACCCAGATACAATTGCTGAGAATATAATGGCGTGGCATATCTTCAGCGGGCAATTCATGATAGAGCATGGCCTTATTCTTTCTTGTTGTTTAACTTAAACTTATAGAAATACTGCCAATTACGCAAAAAAAATACGCATCCCCTTTCGGGGGTGCGTATCCCTTACGGCATGTCTGCCATATAATGTTTTCTTATATGTTGCATAATCGGTCTCATTTCGACTGCAAAATTACTATTTTTTTCGGAGACGAACAAGATATTTCACGAAAATCTTCCGACAAGTAGACTATGATTCTTTTTTTTCAAGTGTTTTTCCCAAGGTTTCCGCCATTTCCCTGGCGTCGCGGCAGCCGAGCATATACTGGCGTCCGGATTTAAGGCGGATAAGGAAAGTCTCGGATGCCTTGCCGTAATAGGCGAAATATTTGCCTATGGAGGGTTCCCTGAACCAACCAAAGTATCCGAAATATCCGCCGCTGCCGCAAATCCTATGCTCTGACATGGTAGGCTCACAGATTTTTACCGCTTCTATCTCATCAAGAGGAATGCAGCGCACACGCATAAGTGTCTGCACATTTATTGAGTCTTCTGTAAGGACAATATACATTGGGCTGTAGAACAGCGTGTAGAAACTCCATATAACTACAATGCCTAAAAGCAGCCAGCAATATAATTCATTATCTGTCTTGTTGAACTGCCATAGGCATATACCTATAAGGAAAGTAATTGTTGCTATGGTCATCGCAATGCTCCATGAGCTGAGTTTCACTCTTTTCTTAAGTATTGTCTTTTCCATGTCGAGAGGGTCTTTATTGGTTGAAAACAATCATGAATGTCGAATTCCGACGTATTTTTCATTGAGGTCAGTTCCAGAAAATGTATGCGATGAAGACGGCGGCGATGGCACCGGTGATGTCGGCGAGTAGGGCATAGCCGGCAGCATAACGCGTCTTCATTACGCCGACCGATCCGAAGTAGACGGCAAGTATGTAGAAGGTAGTGTCGGTGCTACCTCTCACAACGGCGGCCAATCGGCTGACAAAGGCGTCGGCTCCTTCGGCCTTCATCACGTCGAGCATCATCGCGCAGCTTCCGCTTCCGCTAAGCGGCTTCATCAGCATTGTCGGCAATGCTCCTACCCATTGTGTGTCAACTCCGCAGGCTGTGAGTGCTGATTCTACAGCCCCGGTCGCAGCGTCAAGGGCGCCGGATGCCCTGAACATACCGATTGCTACCAAAATTGCTACAAGATATGGGATGATCCCGACTGCTGTCTTGAATCCCTCCTTTGCTCCTTCTATGAAGCAGTCATAGACATTGATTTTCTTCCGTATGCCTGCTAATATAAAGATGATTATTACGCTGAAAAGAAGGAAGTTTGCAGCAAAGGTAGAGTAGTGCTCAACTTTATTGGCAGGCAATGTCGAAAACCACCAAGCAACTCCTCCAACTACTGCAGCGATACCCCCGAGCCAACTCCATAGCACTGCATCCATACGGATGCGTTGCTTAAGACAGAGTGCTATAAGACCTACGAGTGTTGCAATAGCAGTGGCAAGTAGTATAGGAATGAATATGTCGGTGGGATT
>JAIDUH010000224.1 GCA_029060285.1 Muribaculaceae bacterium
GACTACGCAAAGAAGAACGGTGACGAATATGTCTCTGTCGAGGCCATGCTGATGGGTATCCTCCAGACAAAGTGTAATGCTTCACGCATTCTAAAAGATGCTGGTGTTACAGAAAATGGTCTTGACGCGGCCATCAAGGAACTCCGTAAAGGCAATAAGGTGACAGGTCAAAGTGCCGAGGAATCATATCAGGCACTCAGCAAATATGCCATCAACCTTAATGACCGTGCACGCAACGGCAAGCTCGATCCGGTGATCGGTCGAGATGAAGAGATCCGTCGGGTACTCCAGATTCTATCAAGAAGAACTAAGAATAACCCTATGCTGGTAGGTGAGCCGGGTACCGGTAAGACTGCCATTGCAGAGGGTCTTGCACAGCGAATCGTGCGTGGTGACGTGCCTGAAAACCTTAAGTCGAAGCAGATATTCTCACTTGATATGGGTGCGCTCGTGGCAGGTGCCAAATATAAGGGTGAATTCGAAGAGCGTCTTAAAGCTATCGTCAATGAGGTGACTCAAAGCGACGGCGAGATCATCCTCTTTATCGATGAAATACATACTCTCGTTGGTGCCGGCAAGGGTGAGGGCGCTATGGATGCGGCAAATATCCTTAAGCCTGCGCTTGCTCGTGGCGAGCTCCGAAGCATCGGTGCTACAACCCTCGATGAGTTCCAGAAATATTTCGAGAAAGACAAGGCTCTTGAGCGCCGTTTCCAGAAGGTAATGGTTGACGAGCCTGATGAGTTGGCAGCGATCTCTATTCTCCGTGGTCTTAAGGAGAGATATGAGAACCACCATAAGGTGCGTATCATGGATGAGGCGATCATCGCTGCTGTTCAGCTCAGCGTACGCTACATCACTGACCGTTTCCTCCCTGACAAGGCTATCGACCTTGTGGACGAGGCAGCCTCAAAGCTCCGTCTTGAGATGGATTCAATGCCACAGGCTCTTGATGATGCCACCCGTAAGATACAGCAGCTCGAGATCGAGCGTGAGGCCCTTAAGCGTGAGGACAACCAATACCGCCTTAAGGAGATCGACGAGGATCTCGCTAACATCCGCGAGACTCAGAAGTCGCTCAAGGCAAAGTGGCAGGCTGAGAAGAATGAGATTGACAAGATCCAGCAGAACAAGATCGACATAGAGCAACTCAACATTGAGGCTGAACGTGCAGAGCGTGAAGGCGACTATGGAAAGGTAGCCGAAATCCGCTATTCTAAGATCAAGCAGAAGCAGGATGAGATTGCAGCTACTCAGGAGAAGCTTCGTCAGCTCCAGGGTGAGAATGCAATGATCAAGGAAGAGGTTGACGCTGAGGATATCGCAGAGGTTGTAAGCCGCTGGACCGGTATCCCGGTGAAGAAGATGGCTCAGAGTGAGCAGGAGAAGCTGCTCCATCTTGAGGAGGAACTTCACAAGAGGGTAGTGGGTCAGGAAGACGCTATCCGTGCCGTCAGCGAAGCTGTACGCCGTTCACGTGCCGGACTTAACGACCCGCGTCGTCCTCTCGGTTCGTTCATCTTCCTCGGCACAACAGGTGTCGGTAAGACAGAGCTTGCCAAGGCTTTGGCTGAATACCTCTTTGATGATGAGGATATGATGACGCGAATCGACATGTCGGAATACATGGAGAAGCACTCCGTGAGCCGTCTTGTCGGAGCGCCTCCGGGATACGTCGGTTATGAAGAGGGTGGTCAACTCACTGAGGCTGTGCGCCGCAAACCTTATAGCGTTGTGCTCTTCGATGAGATCGAGAAGGCCAACCCGGATGTATTCAACATCCTTCTTCAGGTGCTCGATGATGGTCGTCTGACCGACAATAAGGGTCGTTTCATCAACTTCAAGAACACCATCATTATCATGACCTCCAATGAGGGCTCGCCGATTATTCGCGAGAACTTTAAGGGCTTTGATGAGAAGAAGGAGGATGAGCGCGAGAACATCATCTATCAGACGAAGCAAGACGTTCTCGACCTTCTCAAGCAGAAGATTCGTCCCGAATTCCTCAACCGTATCGATGAGATCGTGATGTTTACTCCGCTCAACAAGAAGGAGATCGAGGAGATTGTCGGCATTCAGGTACGCAGTGTCCAGAAGATGCTTGAGTCCAACGGCGTCAAGCTCGAGGTCACCAAGCCTGCAATGGAACTCCTTGCAGAAGACGGAT
The DNA here is from genome assembly GCA_029060285.1 of Muribaculaceae bacterium. Taxonomy (GTDB): domain Bacteria; phylum Bacteroidota; class Bacteroidia; order Bacteroidales; family Muribaculaceae; genus Lepagella. The sequence continues at coordinate 2,168 of JAIDUH010000224.1, forward strand.
ATGATCCGGAATTCGGTGCCCGTCCTGTGAAGCGTACTATCCAGCGCCTTGTGCTTAACCAGCTTGCGAAGGATATCCTTGCACAGAAGGTCAACCGAGATCACCCGATTGTCATCGACGTCAAAGACGACGAGCTCGTCTTCCGCAACTGATTTTAATATGAGATTTGAAAAAATAGGGACTTCCAGCCGGAAGTCCCTATTTTTGTATGTTCCTTCTAAAAACAATCACTTTTCGTTGCCAGTACTTACGAGTTCTGCGATAATTCGAGTGAAGTCCGTTATATCTCCGAGAACGCTTGCTTTTTCCAAAGCTTTCATATATTCCTCCCTTCTACTCAATGGGATGATGGTCCATGCATACCCTCCTGATGCAAGCATCGCATTAAGTAGAAACCGTGCCATTCTGCCATTCCCATCCATATAGGGATGTATAAAAACAAAAATAAAATGTCCGAGAACTGCCCTAACTCGCGCATCCGGTTCTGATTTCAACAACTCAAAAAGTACTGTCATTGCATCTGTAATGGCATCGGGATTGAGGGGTATGTGCTTGGATCCCCTTATATATACCTGGCTTCTACGATAGCCGATCAGATCCATAGGTTTTATAATACCTGCAGACACAAAGGGCATCCACATCTGGCGGTACCATGATGCATGGTCCTCTTCAACGGCTTCTCCTGAATTTTTACCTTTGAGAATTTCTATGATGGATTGCACTACAGCATTGAAAGCCTGATAATAACCACGTGCTACAAGAGCACGTTTATGTTCCTTGTCTTCATCATCCGGCTTCCAGTTGCCGGAACGCACTTTGTCGATCAGTTCTTTCGACACTTGATAACCTTCGATAGAAAGAGAATGGTATGCGTCTTCAAGGTATTTTTCATCGACCTTTGCAATATAAGAGTCGGTATCATCCGTGACCGCGGGTTGAATCGGAAAGTTCTCTATGACCTGTTCCCGCATATTACCCCACATTTGTCTGATTCTTGAAGCATATGGAGAGGCCTCATTATGAAATGGAATTTTTGGTGCTGAGATAAAAGGGTCAGATTCAATAACTCTATATCCGAAATCACGCATCACATTCAAAATATCATCTGCTATACCCGACTGTCCGTTATTTCTGAAGGCACCGGCTAATCTACCTGCTCTGGTAGTGGCACCTGGTTCAACTAATAATCTCAAAAGCTTAGTAGAGTCCTTTACCATTGACAGACACGTTCTCGCTGAAATTTCCTCCCGTTCAAAATATATCGGTGACGCAAAAAACAAAGCGTTCTCCAAGGTAAATAAATTTAATCCATGCAAAGGCTCAATGAATTTTTCTTGTGGTATATCACCCTTAAGGGGTAGGATAGAATGCCCGTAAGGAAGATTAACTATGGTATTTCCGGCTTTAGGTGATTTTATAATTAGTTGGTCAGGCACAGTAGTCTTACCTGAAATAATATCAAGAGATTGATCAGGCATAATTATCCAATCTTGGTCATAGCGGGCCTGAAGGTACGTCTTGATAAAGTGCCAATAAGATGTGTACCATACAGTAGTGTCTCCCTCGCTCCCAGGTCTTGAAGGAATATACCAACCTTTCATTACCTCTGTAAGCCATCCATTGTCTAATAGCCTTTTTATATGGATACGAGGTAACTGCTCTGTTCCTTTGAGGACTAAATTAGGATTCTGTTGCTGTAAATCATGTAATCGTTCCAATGATTCAGCCATCAGTTGCTCCATTGATGCCATAATATTATTAATTATTTATGTTGTTACTCGTTTTTGTTGTGTGAGCGTTACTCGTTTTTGTTGTGTGAGCATTACTCGTTTTTGCTGTGTGAGCATTACTCGTTTTTGCTGTGTGAGCATTACTCGTTTTTGCTGTGTGAGTGTTACTCGTTTTTGTTGTGTGAGTGTTACTCGTTTTTGTTGTGTGAGTGTTACTCGTTTTTATTGCAAAGGTAATGATTTTCCCTAAATTATACAAGAATATTAAGATTTTCCTAAGGATACCTCCGATATAAGCCTTTTCTTTATTGTATCTTGCTATTGTATTCTTTCAATATTTTATCGAGTTTTACCCAAATGTTGCATTTTCTGTCTCGACATGGCGGCATGTAGCAGATAAAAACGATATGACATCCGGGACTCAGGTAGACATGGTGATGGAACGTGCAGACTGAATAATACATCTCTTTATTGAAACACCTAAAAAGCTCAGTATGCCGAGATATCATAAACGCATAATTCCAAGACAGGGGAAAGAACTGAGAAAATATATAGATCCATTCTGCAGATCATTCCCGGTAGGACTTCTTTCTACTTATACCGGAACAGATGATTTCCTCGAAACCGATTATCACTATTAGTTATATGAATGGCTGTCTCGGGAGCGAAGTGTTGTCTCTCTTTTTTGTATAAAAGTTTTGTATATGTTGGAAAGTTTTGTTATTTTTGTAAAAAGTTTTCAACATGATGAAAACTTTTTGGGATTTTAATGGAAGTTTTCAGTATGGAAGAAACATTGGATATAATATCTCGGCCAATATACATGGATAGGCTGTTGCCTTATGTAGGGAAGAATATTATTAAGGTTCTTACCGGCCAGCGACGCGTAGGTAAAAGCTATATTCTTAAAAGTGTGGCACAACATATACGGGAGAATGACCTTACAGCAAATATCATAACCATTGATTTGGAAGATTTCGCATTCTCGCATATCACGGATGCCAAGACATTGCATGCTGAAATCACTTCCCGCTTGAAAGAAGGGTGCCGTAACTATATATTCATAGATGAGGTGCAGGAAGTAGAGGATTTCGATAAAGTCATTAGGTCGCTCAATCTCAATCCAAACAATGACATCTATGTCACTGGCAGCAACTCGAAGATGCTCTCATCAGAAATATCAACCAGGCTTGCCGGAAGACGAATCGAAGTGCAAGTGCATCCTCTCTCTTACCTGGAATTCCTGAATTTCCATAAGATGGAAAATTCAGATGAGACAATGACAGAATACCTGAGGTATGGAGGTCTTCCGTATCTCGTCAATCTGCCACTGAGAAGCACTTGGAACGAATATATCTCCGGCGTTACGGATGCGGTTGTGTACCGCGATATCGTTAGCCGACATTCCTTACGCAACAATGACTTCCTCCAACGCCTACTGCTTTTCATGGCAGACAATATCGGACAGCTCTTCACTGCAAAGAAGATTGCAGACTATCTGAAATCGCAACGCATATCCTCGAGTGTCGGGAGTGTGATGGCGTATGCCGAATATATAGAGGAGGCATTCATTGTCAATAGGTCAAGAAGATGGGAAATTGAGGGAAAGCGCTTTTTTGAAATCGGAGAGAAATACTTCTTCGAAGATCTTGGCATAAGAAATTCCATTGTCGGATTCAGACCCCATGACATATCGGGCCTTATGGAAAACGCAGTCTACAATCATCTCAAATTACTTGGCTACGATGTGAAGACAGGAATCCTTGCGGGAGGTAGAGAGATAGATTTTGTCGCTGAAAAGGATGGAGAGAGCCTTTATGTGCAGGTAGCCATGACAGTAGCGGATAAAGCTACCGCAGAAAGGGAATACGGCAACTTAGCAATGATACCTGACAATTATGAGAAGATTGTGGTCACGTATCGTGACAGCTTCCCTAATACGATAGATGGCATAAAGACAATATCTCTGAGAGAGTTCCTTAACAGATGACTTTATTATCGGATGTCGTAATGTAATGATCAGATAGCGGCAGTACTGGATAATGAAAAGCCCTTGACCGGTGGAGTCAAGGGCTTTTCATTATATTAAAGGGTGGGATTACTGTATTGCAGTCTCGGGTGCTACGGAAGTTTCTGAGCGACGTTTTGCTTCCCAGCCGAGGGCTGATGCACCGAGGACGGCTGCGTCACTTTCCTTCAGCTCAGAGAGGATGATCTGAGTCTTTCCGCGGAAGATAGGCATAACGTTTTTCTCGAAGGCTTCCTTTAGAGGCTTCAGGAGAAGATCGCCGCTCTTTGCTAAGCCACCGAAAAGGATGATAGCCTGCGGAGATGAAAATGCTACCATGTCAGCAAATGCCTCACCGAGAATCTTTCCTGTATATTCGAAGATATCTTTGGCAATCTTATCGCCAGCCATAGCTGCGTCATATACATCCTTGGATGTAATATCTTCGATGTCGATGTTACGAAGAACGGATGGTTCCTGACGGATTTCAAGGAACTCGCGTGCCGTGCGTGCTACCCCTGTTGCGGAGCAGTATGCCTCGAGGCATCCGGTACGGCCGCAACCACACATACGTCCGTTGTTGCGCTTCATGACGAGGTGGCCAAGCTCACCGGCGTTACCGTCATGTCCATATACCATTTGGCCATTGATAACAATTCCGGAACCTACACCTGTGCCGAGTGTGATCATGATGAAATCCTTCATACCGCGTGCCGCTCCATATGTCATCTCACCGAGAGCCGCGGCATTGGCGTCGTTAGTGACTGCCACAGGTATTCCTCCGAATGCTTCGCTAACCTTCTCAGCAAGTGGAATAACCGGTCCCCAAGGGAGGTTTGGCGGGTTTACGATCTCGCCGGTATAATAGTTGGCGTTAGGCGCACCGATACCGATGCCCTGGATCTTATCCTCGGCATCGTTGAGGCGAAGCAGACGTTCTACTGCTGAGTGAAGCTCATTCACGTAGTCGTCAAACTCAGCATGTTTCTTAGTCTTGATGGAGTCGCTGGCAATAACTTGTCCACGTGCATCGACGATACCGAAAACTGTATTTGTTCCGCCGATATCTACTCCTAAAACATATGGTTTAGACATTCCGATTATGTATTATAAGGTTAAACATTAAGTGATTTCATATCATAACAACATACAAAGATAGCTAAAATTTCATTAATTAAGAAATAAAGAATGTGAAAAGAAGCAAAAAAAGAAGAAAGAAATCTCATTTGTTCATTATATAATCGCTCACAACTTTATAAATATCAGCTTCTTTGGTCATTTTGAGCTCATTGAGCAAATCGAGATGAGAGTTTATGGTTGAAAAGTCTTTTCTTGCCGCCGGACCGGTTTGGGCATCTTTGGCAGGAAGACTCTTAAGCTTTTCGACAGTCTCTTCTACGAGTGGCTGTATGATTGATGAAGAAATCCCTGATTCGTTGAGGATCTTTTGGGCTGCTGCTATCATTGCGTTCGTGAAATTACATGCAAAAGTTCCGGTCAGGTGCACCCGATGTCTTTTGTTGCTATCGGCAATCTCAATGTTGGAAAATCCGGCTTCATTGGCTACTGATTTGATTAAGCTGAGTGTACCGATATCGGAAGCTTCCAAAAGAAGAGGAATTTTTTCAGGGGGAAGAGGACGCTTTTTGCTGATGGTCTGAAATGGATACATCACTCCATATCCTTTACATCGTACAGATTTAAGAGCGTCGATAGGTACACTTCCGGTGGTGTGCACTACTATTCCATTTGTCTCAGGCAATTTTTCTGCAACTTCCTTGACGACAGCATCACTGACCGCTATAATATAAAGGTCTGCTTCAGAAGGAAGTCCTTCGAGTGTCCTGGAAGATATTGGCTTCACTCCAAAAATACGAGAAAACTGCGTGCCCACATTGCCTGTCCCGATAACGGCTACTTTCATCAGAATTCTTTTTTTAATACGTTATAGAGCTGATGCACCGGAAGCCCCATCACATTATAGAAACTTCCATCAATTCCGGCAACTGCAACACAGCCTATCCATTCTTGTATTCCGTATGCTCCAGCCTTGTCAAGAGGTCGGTATTTTTCTACATACCAAGTGGCTTCTTCCCTTGAGAGAGGAGCGAAAGTGACTGAGGTGCAAGCAGTGAAGCTGAAGATCTTCTCTTTTGTGGCTATGCAGACACCTGAAGCAACGGTATGCGTGTGTCCTTGAAGATGCATGAGCATGTCGATGGCATCCTTTTCGTCGTGGGGCTTGCCGAAGATCTTGCCGTCGAGGATAACGATCGTGTCGGCGGTTATGACCATTTCATTATCTTTAATTTCGGCTGCGTAGGCTTTGCCTTTGAGTCGGGAAAGGTATTCGGGAACTTCAATGGCAGGCATGTCTGCAGGATACGACTCATCTATACCATCCTTGACTTTTATTTCAAAGGGGATGTCGAGCATGGCGAGAAGTTCTTTTCTTCTTGGCGACTTGCTTGCAAGAGTAATATTGTATTTCTTGAGATTATCTAGCACTTTTATAAATGATAAATTATTAATGATTATTGAATTATAAAAGATGAAAATTGACTTAATATAGAGTCTATGGATTATTACGGTATGATCTCCATTTTTCGAGAAGCTCGGTCATGTCGGGTGGAATGGGACATTCAAAGTCCATCTGCTCTCCTGTACGCGGATGACGGAACCCCAATGTGCGGGCGTGAAGTGCCTGTCTGGGACACGTCTGGAAACAGTTTTCAATAAATTGCTTGTATTTGGCGAATGTAGTGCCTTTAAGTATTTTGTCGCCACCATAGCGGGCATCGTTGAAGAGGGGATGACCCTGTGAAAGCATATGTACCCTGATTTGATGGGTTCGTCCAGTTTCCAGGACACATTTCACACAGGTCACGTATCCGAATCTTTCAAGCACCTTATAGTGTGTCACAGCATGTTTTCCAATTTCCGGGTCGTTGAAAACAGCCATTTGAAGTTTATTTCTGGGATTTCGGGCAATGTTGCCAACGATGGTGCCCGTATCTTCGTTGAAATCACCCCATACAAGCGCCACATACTCGCGGCGAGTAGTCTTGTTGAAAAACTGAAGGCCAAGATCTGTTTTAGCATCCGGCGTCTTGGCAATCACGAGGAGTCCACTGGTATCTTTGTCGATACGATGTACAAGGCCAAGACGAGGGTCTGACACGTCGTAGTCAGGGTTGTCTTTGAAATAATAGGCGAGAGCATTGACGAGAGTGCCATGGTAGTTGCCATGCCCCGGATGCACTACAAGTCCAGCCGGTTTGTTGACAACGAGAACATCGGCGTCTTCATATACGATATCCAAGGGAATATCCTCAGCTATGATTTCAAATTCATAGCGAGGGCGGTCCATGACGATGCTTACTACGTCGCCGGGTTTTACCTTATAACTTGACTTTACTGGTTTACCGTTGACTATGATGCATCCAGCATCAGCCGCTTGCTGAATTCGGTTGCGGGAAGTCTTGGTCATACGGTCGACAAGAAATTTGTCTACTCTCAAGAGCTGCTGACCTTTGTCAGCTTCAAAACGGAAATGTTCGTAAAGTTCACGCCCGTCTTCTGTGACATATGAAGGTTCTTCTACAGAATCAGTTTCCAAAGAATATTCTTCCCCATCTGCTAAAGAGTCAGTGATGCATGATGATTGGATGTCTGAAGCAGCCGGACTCTCTTTCATAGTTGATTTATCATTGTTCATTGGAAATTCATCATTAATCAGTAGTATTCATATGATTCAGGTTCAGAAGTCTCTGTCTCTTCTGTGGGATAAGTATCAGGTGACTGTTCTTCTACCTGGCTTATCGGCTCTCCGAGCATGTAGGAAGGATCAAGGTCATTCTGGAGCGAGTCGCGAACGGCTTCGAGGTTGCCATCAAAAACCTCCATGACTATATGAGCATTCACGGGGACTTTCTGAAGCTTTTTGACTACTTTCCCATTTGCATAAATTTTGGAAATGCAATCATTTTCTCCAAGAATCTTGATGACGCGTATGTTTTTAAAACCAAGTTCTTCAAGTCTGGCCCTGCCTTGACGGAAAGAAATCGATTTCAATGCATCTTCGCGCGGGTTATTGTCTTCGTCGATGATGACCTCCTTTGGGTGGACTGCATTAATATAAAGGAAAATCTTACGCCCCGGCTTTACGACAGAGTTAGACTTGGGAAATTGCTCAATCACGTAGCCTGGTTTCTCATCTTCTTTATAGAGAGAATCCCGAATGTCAACCTTGAAGCCCTTGGAGTGAAGGATTTCTATAGCTTGGGTGTAAGACATCTTTTCAACGCCCGGCACTACGCAGCTTTCACCATGACGGGTGAAAATGGCGAAAGAGAAGTATATAATGCCAAGCCCGGCAATGCCGACCAATATGATTATTATCAAGTTTGTCAGCACAGGGTGATTCGAAATAAAACCGTTTTCTTTCATGTTTATCTTCAAAAATCAATGATTATTTTGAAATCGACTTCAAAGTTAATAATTTTTTATGTAAAAAACATCGTTGTTTGAGAATTTTTTATTAACTTTGCATGCTAAATGCGCAAAAAGAGCTATTAATATAGCAGCAGAGTGCAATTCATCTATACGTATAAATGAAGAGATTTATAAAATTTTGTATGTTTTGCTCCCTGTCGGCAGTGATGCTGACATCTTGTGGAGAATACAATAAGGTGCTGAAAAGCACCGATATGATGTATAAGTTCGATTATGCAAAAAGAGCATATGAGAACCGCAAGTATATGCAGGCTATAACGCTACTGCAGGATTTGCAGAATCCCATGCGTGGCACGGAGAATGGCGAAGATGCCACTTTCCTTCTTGCCATGTCATATTTTGAGAATAAGGACTATCTTAATTCCGGAGTATATTTTAAAAATTACTATCAGAGGTATCCTCGCGGGAAGTATGCTGAGTTGGCACGATTCTACTGTGGATATGGATATTATCTCGATTCCCCGGAGCCGCAGCTTGATCAGACACTTACTCTCAAAGCCATTGAAGAACTTCAGGGTTTTCTCGACTATTTCCCAAACAGCGACAAGGCCGGCCTTGCTAAGAACTCTATCTTCGAGATGCAGGACAAGCTTACCCTTAAGCAGCTTCAGAATGCCCAGCTTTATTATAATCTTGGCAATTTCTTGGGTAACAACTATGAATCTTGTGTCATAACGGCCAAGAATGCCCTGAAGGAATTTCCATATTCTAAATATCGTGAGGACTTCGAGATGCTGATCTTGAAAGCAAAGTTTCAGCAAGCCAAGAATTCTGTTGCCGAGAAAAGTGAAGACAGATATAGAGACGTCATTGATGAATATTACTCCTTCATCAACTCTTATCCGGAATCAAAAAATCTCTCGGAGGCAAAATCTATTTTCAATATAGCTTCAAAGCACATAGGGGATTGATTTTTTTGCTTTGAAGAGTCAAATTAGAAATTCATCACAATCTTATACGTAAATCATAATTGCATATTATGGACTACAAGAAGACAAACGCACCACTTACGACGGTGACACGCGACATGATCGCAATGGCAGAGCAGACAGGAAATGTATATGAGACTGTATGCATCATTGGAAAACGTGCCAATCAAATCGCGGTAGAGCTTAAAAAGGAACTTGAGAAGAAACTCGCAGACTTTGCGTCGACCGACAATCTTGAGGAAGTGTCAGAAAACCGCGAGCAAATAGAGATTTCACGTTTCTATGAAAAGCTTCCGAAACCTACGCTCATTGCAACTCAAGAGTATATTGAACATAAGCTTTATTTCTCAAATCCTCTTAAGGAACGTGAGAAACTCAATGACTGATGAAGCTTTTGCTTTTCAATCCGGAAACTGAATACGCCCTCGCCTCGGGGGCGTCTTTTTATACACCGCCCGCACGGGTAGAGAGGCTCAGAAAAGAACTGCAATTGCTTCCGGAGGCTTGGGCTGAGGAGGAGGATCTGATACTGGTAGATGATATAGGAAATTTATCATCGAAATTCAGACTGGTGCAGTGGGAAGATCTTGCAGGTGTGTTTTCAGAAATGCCGGGAATAATAATTGACCCGTGGGGTTGGAATCAGGCCCTCGTCAGAAGATTGAAAGATTGTGGAGTGCCTGAGTCAAGCCTTCCAGATACTAATAGAATTCTCAGGATTAGAGAATTAGCTCATCGGCATTCGACCATTGTGCTGAATTCTCTTTGGAATGAAAATGTGGATGAAGAGTGGAAGGTGGATGTGCCGAATGAGTTCATATCCATTGAAGATTGTATGGAATATTATCGCAATAACAGGGGGTGCTGGATGAAGGCTCCATGGAGTTCGAGTGGGAGAGGTGTGATCAATACAGCCGCTGATATGACAGATGAGTTGGTGGAGCAGTGGTGTAGAGGGATAATAAGAAGGCAAGGGAGCGTAATGTGTGAGACCGGAGCAGAAAGGGTAGCAGATTATGCTACGGAATGGAAGATGACTGATGGGAACGCATTCTTTCTTGGCCTTTCTTCTTTTTCTACGTCAAACAGGGGAAAATATATTGCGAATGAAACTATGAGTCAGAATGTCATGAAGGAGAAGTTTGATTCTGAGTCAGGATTATCATTAGATATTGTGATACGCTTGCAAAAGGAAATCCTTGAGAAGGTGCTTGTGGGATATGACGGTCTGTTTGGAGTGGATATGATAGTGGAGAAAAATGGGAAGATAAGACCGTTTGTAGAGGTTAATCTTCGGCGTACGATGGGTATGCTTCATATCATTGCATAGCCAATTTTGAAAAATTCACGTTTGTAGTCATTGTGCCTCAGTATGTCGCCATCATAAATGACAAGGTCTATATCTACAGGGACCTTACCGGCATCCCTCATTTCTTCATCCCTTCCGCATTCTGCTTCGTATTTCTTGCAAAGTATTTCCAATTCCTTTTTAGATAGAGATGTTTTTCCATAAACTACAGCGTTAAGGTATTCCTTAATGCCACCATGACAATCAGGAGTAGCATAAATAGATGAGCATCTGAAGTCGGAAAGCACATTGGAAAGCCATTTCAAGCCTTCGCTTACTGAAGCGTGTCTGTTCCCCCAGTTAGAACCTATTGAGAATATAGCCTCTACATCTTTTGTTGTAGAGGCTATTACATTATCTGAGTCCTTAAATTTGTTGAAGTCAACCTGAAACATTTGGTTAATGCTTTTTCTTCTTTAGTGTGATGAGAGTGATTTCCGGATTGCTTGCACCAATGCGGAACGGCATTCCAACCTCTCCGGCTCCTATATTGACATAGAGGGAAGGGTGTTCGAGGTTTCTGTCAAGTCCGCCGTAAGTGTCAGGATTGCCAAAATCCTCAATTTCTCCTATACCGTTTTCTGTATAGAATCCGCCCCATGTCTTATATCTAAGAGCAGAAGGGGAATATCTTTTGCCAAAAGCGTCAAAGCTCATCTGCATGGCATGGGTGTGTCCTGACAGAGATAAATCTATATTAGAAATTTTCCTTACTTCTTGCACCCAATGCTCAGGATTGTGAGTGAGCAGAATTTTAAAATTCTTATCTTTGATACTCCTTTCTTTTTCCACAGGGTAAGCGGCTTTCAAGTCGCCATATTTTCCAAAAGGAGGTTCACCCCAATTCTCTACCCCGATGACTGCAATGGAATCTCGACGGCCGTTTTTAGATTTCACTATGAAATCGTGCTGATTATTGAGCATCTTCCATCCGGCTTCAGCTTGTAATTTCTTGAGGGTTTCAAGATTTTCTATTTTCGCTTCTTTGGAGGGCCAATCTACGTAATCCCCATAGTCATGATTGCCAAGAATGGAATAGACTCCATCAGAAGCCTCGAGTTTAGACAGCAATTTAGTGAAAGGCTTGACTTCTTCAGCTTTCTGATTGACAAGGTCTCCCGTGAAAACAATAAGATCCGGGCGGAGATTATTTATGGTGTTTACAAATTCAGAAAGGAATCTTGTATCATTACCCCATGTGCCGAGATGGAGATCGGAGATCTGCACGATTCTATATCCATCAAAGCTATCCGGAAGTTTCTCCGAGTTTACAGTAAGATTTACCAGTTGGGTATGTGTCCTTGTATAGAGGATGCCGTGCCAGACGAGAGCAAAGCCAATGATGCCTAAAATGCCTCCGACGTAGTTGAGCCACGTCCATCTCTTGCTCCTGAAAACCAAGGGAATCCTGCCTATTATGGAAAACAAACAGTATATTATCTTGGGAATATAGATGCTTAAATAGACAGTAAGCATCCACATTATGGCATAAACTCCTCCATCAAGTCCTCTTCTTGGAAGAGCCACGGTCACTCCAAGGAAAATCCAAAGTATAAAAGAAGATATAGCATAGGCATTACTCAGAGCCCAGCGATTTCTTGATTTTCCTTGACGGATATCCAACCAGATGTAGAAATCAGCAAGAATGCTTCCTACAAATAGCGTTATTATAATGGCTAATGGCAATCTCATTACTCGAATCCTCCCAATATAGATTTTAATTTATTTTTGAGAGGGTTTGCGTACATTATGAGAATCATCTCACGCATGAAGGAATGTTCGTCTTCAGTGATGTCTTCTACATCAATTTTTGTGAGCTGACTGTCAAAATATGCTAAACACTCATTTTTTTCTTCTTCCGAATATTTATGGGCAAATCGGTCAGTGGAGTGGAGAGTATCGTATGCAACATAGTTGATCGGGAAAATTTCATATCCTCTATGTATAGCTGAGTCGATTAGAGCGCATACGTACTTTGCCGCTTTGTTTGTATCCTTAAATTCGCCAATCTCGTCAATTCTGACATTAATGCGAGGAGTCAGCTGGAAGTGTACTTTTCCTTTAAATTTCAGAAGACCAATTTCCATGGAGAAAAGATCGTCTTTCTGTGACTTTTTAAAGTCGGGATTTCTTCTTCTAAGTAGGAATTCCTTGACTTTCAGGAAATCATTTGGATCATATTCGTAGCTTATCGATACGGGCATAAGATTGATCTCCTTTATCTTTGTCATGAATGTGCCTTCTCCACCCATTGAAAGCATCTTCACGAGAGCTTCCTGCGTATGATCGCTTGAATCTTTTGCTCTACCTTCTCTCTGGGCTATCCATACAGACTCATGTTTTTCCATGATAGCGTAATGAATATATGCCGAAAGTTTCTTGGCGGCCTCAAGACCTTCCCTAAGTCCGGTGTTTCTTTTGACTATGAAGCTGTTGTTTAGCCGCACGAGGTCTGAAATCCAATCAAATACGAGAAGATTGTTGCCTATGGCAACTTCAGAAGTGGGCCAGCCTCTCCTAAGGAAAGTCAGGTTAAGGAAAGATGCATCAAGCACAATATCCCTATGGTTGGTAATAAAAGTATAATTGAGGGCGGGATTGAAATATTTCACACCGCCAAGAGTAATTCCGGAAGTTGTAGTCTTTGCGAGCATTTCCAAGAACGGGAACATTATCCTGTGCTGGAAATCACGTCGGTTGTCAATATGTTTTAATTCATCTATAAGAGCGGGGATATCTTCTTGTGGCATCACATACGATATGGCATGAAGAAATCCCGGATCTTTGATAAGCTTATCCAGGATCGTGCGGAAGACCGAGTCATCGTGCGGAGCTATGTCGCTGAAATCGAAATCCTTATTTGTCATCTCTACACTACTTATATTTTGGGTCGGCGGCGGAAACCGCTTACTGTAAATAAATCATAAGGTCCTTTTGAACCGTCTTTGCAAAATTACAAAAATAATTCGGATAAACAAAATTTTTTTTGAGTTTTGCACTGTCTCTTTTGCGTTTTAGGATGTGAACGCAGATTGCGATTTAATGTCGTCAGAACTTGGAGGCCCTTCTGTAAAGAATGATTCCAATGATCAAATAGACGATATTAGGGATCTGCATGGCAATTGCAGGAGACGTGTATCCGTTGATGGCAAAGGAAGAAGTGATGGTGCTGAACAAGATGTAGCTGAAGCTCAAAGCCAGTCCGACGCCTATGTTGATACCCATTCCCCCTTTGACTTTTTTTGAAGAAAGGGACATGCCTATCAGCGTAAGTATGAATGCAGCGGCAGTCTCCGCAAGTCTTTTCTCACGTTCTATCTCGAAATTCTTGATATTGGCGACTCCTCGCATTTTTTGCTTTCGGATGTATTCGGAAAGTTCCGGAGTTGTGAGCATCTCCTGGTCATTGGAAGCAATAAGAAAGTCTTTTGGTTCGATTGGAATGATGCTGTCGAGGCTTGACCCTTTTCGAATTTTTTCATTCATCCCATCGAAATCCCTTATCATATAGTCGTTCAACTTCCAGTGATATAGCTTTGTTGAGTCATATTCTACGGAGCTTGCCGTAAGTCGGGACACTATTGCTTTGTCTTTAAATTTGTCAAGAGAAAAGCGGTAACCACGTTTGGTGGTGTTGTCAAACCTTCCAAAATAAGCCACTTCTCCCGGGCGGACCATAAGCTGGATGTTTGAGCCGTATTCCACCGCTCTGTTTTTTACATATTTGTTGGTATATGCTATTCTTTTTACGTTGGTCGGGGGGATGAGATAGTTGGAAAGCGCAAACGTCATGGCTGCAATTATAGCAGCCCCTATCATGTATGGGCGAAGCAATCGGTGGAATGTGATTCCACTTGAAAGCATGGCTATGATCTCAGAGTTGTCTGCGAGTTTTGTTGTGAAAAAAATTACGGAAATGAATACGAAAAGAGGGGAGAGCTGGTTGGCGAAATATGGAAGGAAAGATGCGAAATAATCGAAGAGTGTCTCTTTAAGCGGCGCAGTCAAGAATGCATCGAGCTTCTCGGTGGTGTCAAACATTGCAATGACGAGAAGCAACAGAAGTGTGGCTAGGAAATATGTCCCCAAGAATTTCCCGAGGATATATCTATCTATTATTGTCAATGGATTACTAAACTTGAAGAAGCTCCGTTTTTTCCTTTCTGTTTGGGGCTTTTCTCCTTCCATGTCAAGATTTTCCAAGTCGTTGCCATTTATGGAGACCGATGCGTCAGAGCCTTCTGAAGAATCTGATTCAACCTCAGCATCCTCCTCATAGAACTCGGAAACCTCCTTGTTAAGGATAATATCGTCCGGAGTCGTATTATGGATATTGTTTTGTTCCTCTGCCATCCCTGAAAATCAAACGTAAAACTATGATAGAACTATCGGTCAAAATAATTCTAAATTGAACATTCTTAAATCTAATTTATCTTATATTCTGCTTGTGACTCTTTGGATCATGTCTCGTTTCCAAGCAGGGAAGTCGCCCGCTTCGATGTGTTTCCTTGCTTCTGCCACCAGCCACAGGTAGAATCCGAGATTGTGGATGCTTGCAATCTGCATGGCAAGCAGTTCATTGGCAATGAAAAGATGCCGCACATAAGCTTTTGAGTATACTTCGTCTACGTATGTAGGACCTCCGGGATCGAGAGGTGAGAAGTCGTCAGCCCATTTCTTGTTGCGCATGTTCATGATTCCATTGCGGGTGAAAAGCATCCCATTTCGTCCGTTGCGGGTCGGCATGACGCAATCCATCATATCTACACCCCTGTCAATGGCTTCAAGGATGTTGGCAGGAGTGCCTACACCCATCAGGTAGCGAGGACGGTCGGCAGGGAGAATGTCGTTGACAATGTCGATCATCTCATACATCTTTTCTGTAGGTTCCCCTACGGCAAGACCGCCGATCGCATTTCCGTCAGCCCCGAGATCCGCAACGAATTTTGCTGACTCTTTTCTCAGTTCAGGATAGACGCAACCTTGCACAATTGGGAAAAATGCCTGACTGTATCCATGGAGGCCTTCGGTCTCATTGTATTGTTTCCAGCCTCTTTGCAGCCAGCGAGTGGTCAGCCCAAGAGATTTCTTTGCATAATCAAAATCTGAATCTCCGGGAGGGCATTCATCCAGTGCCATCATTATGTCAGCGCCGATTATACGCTGTATGTCTACTACACCTTCAGGAGTGAACAGATGCTTGCTTCCGTCGATGTGGCTTCTGAAATGTGCACCTTCTTCTGTCAGCTTTCTATTTCCGGAGAGAGAGAACACTTGAAATCCTCCGGAATCTGTAAGTATAGGAAGTTCCCAGCCGTTGAATTTATGAAGTCCGCCGGCTTGGCGCAGTATTTCAAGTCCCGGTCTTAAATAAAGATGATAAGTGTTGCCAAGGATGATCTGTGCCTTTATGTCGTCGCGCAGTTCATGCTGATGAACGGCTTTGACGCTTCCTACTGTGCCGACCGGCATAAAAATAGGAGTCTTTATCTTGCCGTGTGCGGTAGTAATAATGCCTGCCCTGGCTGATGTGCCGGGGCAGGAATATTCAAGTTTAAAGTCAAGTGCTCTCACTTTATGATATCGTACTTTTTGAATACTTTTTGTATGGCTTCAAGAGAACGTGTCACTTGTTCTTTGGTATGAGTAGCCATCAGTGAGTAGCGAATGAGTGTATCTTGTGGAGCGACGGCAGGAGACACTACCGGATTTACGAATACGCCTTCATCGAGAAGATCGCGAGTGACCTTGAAAGTTTTATAGTCATCACGGATGAAGAGTGGAATAATGGGCGTGGAAGTATGACCTATCTCGCAACCCATTGCACGGAAATTCTCCAGGGCATAATTTGTGATGTCCCAAAGATGTTGCTGACGTTCCGGTTCATTAAGCATTATGTCCATTGCTGCAAGAGCAGCTGCTGTGGAGGCTGGGGTGATGGAAGCTGTGAAGATATAGCTTCTTGAATGGTGACGGAGGAAATTGGTGATTTCCTTGTCGGTGGCAATAAACCCTCCAAGAGAGGCAAAAGACTTTGAGAAAGTACCCATAATTAGGTCTACGTCGTTGGTCAGCCCGAAGTGGTTGACTACCCCTCGACCACCTTCGCCGAATACTCCGATTCCATGGGCTTCATCTACCATCAGGCTTGCATCGTATTTCTTCGCTAAGTCAACCATCTCAGGAAGCTTTGCCACATCGCCTTCCATAGAGAATACACTGTCGGTGACTATAAGTTTGACGCTCTCAGGTTTGCACTTTTTCAACACGTTCTCGAGCGATTCCATGTCATTGTGCTTATATTTGAGAGGCTGGGAGAATGAAAGTCTCCTGCCTTCTACGATTGAAGCGTGGTCTTGCTCGTCACATATGACATAGTCTTCACGGCCAGTCAGAGTGCTCACTACTCCAAGGTTGGTACCGAAACCTGTTGAATAGACAATTGCGTCCTCTTTGCCGACGTAGTCAGCAATTCGAGCCTCCAATTCTTTGTGTATATCAAGGGTGCCGTTTAGGAAAGGGCTTCCAGCCATGCCGGTGCCGTATTTTTTTGTTGCTTCTACGGCAGCTTCAATCACTTTGGGATGGTTGGTAAGTCCCATATAAGAATTGGATCCGAACATCAGAACTTTCTTGCCGTTCATGAGAACCTCGGTGTTCTGCTCACTTGAGATGGGACGGAAATATGGATACACACCCGCAGCTTTTGCTTTCTGTGGGGCATCGTATTGCGATAGCTTTTCTTGTAGTTTCTTCATATTCTTATCTATTGTCGCCACTTTCGGCGGACCCTACATCGGGTACATAGTTCTCTTAGAGTGCAAAATTAGTAAAAATATCTTAATATTTCGTTATTTTTTGTTATTTTTTTTATTTTTGTCAGTTCTGTCACGGTTTGTGACACTGATTTTAACGTGGTTTTAATAGTTGTTCCTTGATGTAATATATTAAAAATCAAAACTATAGATATTAAGAATGATACTTTTTTGTCAAAAGTGAAACTTTTAGCACGTCATTTGTTTATATTTCAGACGAGGGCGAAAGTCGAAAGGTTTCCGACAGGAATCTCGGCGGAGTTCTCAAGATAGAAATAACGAAATTATTAACAAAATAAAAAAAGAATAAATATCATGGGAAAGATTATTGGTATTGACCTTGGCACCACAAATAGTTGTGTTGCCGTACTTGAAGGTAAAGAC